>NZ_JBFRFF010000022.1:0-101050 GCF_052114685.1 Rhizobium sp. 2YAF20
GCCATAGGGTCCAGCGGTGACCCTCCCTGGTAGGACTGGCCAAAGATCAGCGTGTCCCGCATCGCGGTGATGTCGGTCGCCTTCTTCTTCAGGTCGTTGAACCAGGCACCATCAGACGTCTCGCCGTAGAGCACTGTTCCGATGATGCGATTGTCCTTCAATATGACGCGCTTGTAGATGCCGGCCGCAGCATCGCGCAGGACGATTTCCTCGCGGTCGTCGCCGTCGGCAAAGTCGCCGAGCGAAAAGACGTTGATGCCGGTGACCTTGAGCTTCGTCGGCGTGTCGGAATGAACGAAGGCCGCCGATCTGTCACCGGCAAGATGGGCGGCCGCGACCCGCGCCATTTCGTAGAGCGGGGCGACGAGGCCGTAGATCTTCCCATCGACCTCGGCGCATTCGCCGATGGCGAGAATGTCGCCATCGGAGGTTCCCATGCCCGCATCGACAACGATGCCGCGGTTAACGGCGATACCGGCGTCCTTCGCGAGCCCGATATTGGGACGAATGCCGACCGCCATCACGACGAGCGTCGCCGGAATGATGCGGCCATCATCAAGCTCGATGCCCTCAACCTTGCCACTGCCGATGATCGCCTTGGTGTTGGCCTTGGTGATCACCTTGATCCCGCGTTCTTCGAGTGCCTTCTGCAATAGATATCCCGCAGCGGGGTCCATCTGGCGTTCCATCAGGGTCGGGTTGACGTGAAGCACCGTTACGTCCATGCCACGAAGATTGAGCCCGGCGGCAGCCTCAAGGCCGAGCAGGCCACCGCCGATGATCACGGCCTTTGCCCGCGATTGCGCCGCAAGCAGCATCGCGTTGACGTCGTCGAGATCGCGGTAGCTCAGCACACCGGGAAGGTCCTTGCCCGGCACCGGAATGATGAAGGGCACCGAACCGGTGGCGATCACCAGTTTGTCATAGGGTTCGACGACGCCGTGGTCTGATGTGACGGTCTTTGCCGCCCGGTCGACGGCGATGATCTTGTGGCCCTTATAGAGCGTGATGCCGTTTTCGATGTACCAGCCGTCGCCGTGAATGACGATCTGCTCATAGCTCTTTTCGCCAGAAAGCACCGGGGAGAGCATGATGCGATCGTAGTTGACGCGCGGCTCCGCGTTGAAGATCGTGACCTGGTATTGTTCGGGGTCGTTTTCAAAGAGGTGCTCGAGCATGCGGCCCGGCGCCATCCCATTGCCTATGATGACAAGTTTCTGGGTCATGGGCATTACTCCGCGGCTTCGACGAAGCGGTGACGTTCGTAGAGGAACTTCAGCACGGCTTCTCGTGACATGAGGTAGGTTCGGTCCGAGGCAAGCTCGATGCGATGGCGCGGCCGCGGGATCGGCACGCTCAATATCTCGCCGATATGAGCGGCGGGGCCGTTGGTCATCATGACGATGCGGTCAGATAGCAGCACCGCCTCGTCGACATCATGGGTGATCATGATCATCGTGTTGCCGAGACGCGCATGGATTTCCATCACGGCATCTTGAAGGTGAGCGCGGGTCAGGGCATCGAGAGCGCCGAAGGGTTCGTCGAGCAACAGGATCTTCGGCTCCATGGCAAGAGCCCGGGCAATGCCAACGCGCTGCTTCATGCCGCCGGAGATTTCTGAAGGCCGCTTGTCACGCGCATGCGCCATCTGAACGAGGTCGAGATTGCGCATCACCCACTCGTCGCGTTCAGTCTTGGTCCTGGTTCCGCCGAACACCTTGGAAACGGCAAGATTGACGTTGTCGTAGACACTCAGCCACGGCAGCAGGCTGTGGTTCTGAAAGACGACTGCGCGTTCCGGCCCCGGTGCATTGACCTCCTTGTTCTCAAGCAGCACTGCGCCCGATGAAACGGGCGTCAGTCCGGCAACGAGATTGAGCAGCGTTGACTTTCCGCAGCCGGAATGGCCGATGACCGAGACGAATTCCCCTTTGGCGATGGCAAGATTGACGCCCTTCAGGACTTCGGATCGCTTGCCTGCGCGGTCAAAATGCTTGTCGACGTGATCGAGCTTTAGATAGGCGTTCATGATTGCATGTCCTCAGTTGGCCGCAGCGCCGCGAGTAACGAACCTGCCGAGAGCGGCAACGAGCTTGTCGAGAATGAAGCCAACGACGCCGATATAGGCGAGGGCGACGATGATGTCGGAGAGGTGCGAGGAGTTCCACGCGTCCCAGATGAAGAAGCCTATACCGACGCCGCCGGTCAGCATCTCGGCCGCAACGATTGCAAGCCAGGAAAGACCGACACCGATGCGAAGGCCGGTGAAAATGTACGGCGCGGCCGACGGCAGCATTATCTTCCAGAAGAATTCGATCTGGTTCAGCCGCAGCACCTTGGCGACGTTGCGATAGTCCTGAGGGATATTGCGAACGCCGACGGCGGTGTTGATGATCACCGGCCAGATCGAGGTGATGAATATCACGAAGATCGCCGACGGATTGGAGTTCTGGAAAGCCGCAAGCGAGAGCGGCAACCAGGCAAGCGGCGGCACGGTGCGCAAGATCTGGAAGATCGGATCGAACCCGCGCATCACCCAGATCGATTGCCCGATGATCGCGCCGATCAGGACACCGATGATCGCGGCGAGCCCAAAGCCATAGGCGACGCGCTGCAGCGAGATCAGAACCCGCCAGCCGAGACCGATGTCCTGCGAACCGTTGTTGAAGAACGGAGAGACGATCAGATCACGGCTGTCCTCCCAAACCCTGCTGGGCGGCGGCAGCGTTGCGCCTGCACCCGAACAGAGAACCTGCCACACGAGGAGCGCAATGACAAAGACGCAGAGCGGCGGCAGGATATTGACGGCCGCGGAACTTGCGACATGTCGCAGGCCTGGCATCGCCGACCGTCTTGTGGGCAGGACGACGATCGTTCCCGTCGTCGCTGGACTGGACGCCGATTTGCCGGATGCCGTTGAGCCGGATGTGTCGGACGGCTGTTGTTTATGCGCCAAAGCGGACACGGGTTTCTCCTTGGAAGCAGTTGACTGGGCGGCGTGCACCGGCGAGCAGCATCGCTTCAGGTCGCAGCCTTGATCGAAAGGCTGTCGAGGTAGGCAGACGGGTTCTCGGGGTCGAAGATCTTCCCGTCGAAAAAGGTCTCCTTGCCACGCGACGTCGATGAGGGGATATCCGCCGACGCCACGCCGAGATCCTTCGCGGCTGCCCGCCAGACGTCCTCGCGATTGACCTTGCCGACCAGCGATTTGATATCGGTGTTGGGAGCGAACTTGCCCCAGCGGATATTCTCGGTGATGAACCACGCGTCGTGGCTCTGGAAAGGATAGGAGACGCCGCCTGCCCAGAATTTCATGTAGAGATTGGTGGCCTTTTCGGTGCGGCCGTTGCCGTAGTTGATGTCGCCCTTCAGGCGGCCGAGCACGTCCACCGGCGGGACGTTGAACCATTGCCTCTTGCCGAGGATGGCGGCCATCTCGTCCTTGTTCTCCATGCGGTCGCACCATTGCTGGGCTTCCATGATTGCCATCAGCAGCGCCTTGGTCGCATTCGGATTTTTCTCGATCCAGTCCGTGCGCATGGCGAATGCCTTTTCGGGATGCCCCTTCCAGATTTCGCCGGTCGTGCAGGCGGTAAAGCCGATGCCCTGGTTGACGAGCTGCTCGTTCCACGGCTCGCCGACGCAGAAGACGTCCATGTTGCCGACCTTCATATTCGCCACCATCTGCGGCGGCGGCACGACGATGGTCGAGACGTCCTTGTCAGGATCGATGCCGCCGGCAGCCAGCCAATAACGCAGCCACAGATCATGGGTGCCGCCCGGGAAGGTCATGGCAGCCTTGATTTCCTTTCCGGCGGCCTTTTTGGCCGCGAAGACTGCCTTCAGCTTCGAGGCGTCAAGGCCGACGCCTGTCTCGGCGTATTCCTTGGCAACGGAGATGCCCTGGCTGTCGTAATTGAGCCGGGCAAGGATCGACATCGGAACAGGCTGATTGTTCTGCGTTACCTTGCCCGTCTGCATGAGAAAGGGGAGCGGCGAGAGGATATGGGCGCCGTCGATGCCATTTGCCTCGCCGCCAAGGACCAGGTTGTCGCGCGTCGCGCCCCATGATGCCTGCTTGGCGACATCGACATCAGGCAGGCCATGCTTTTCGAAAAGGCCCTTCTCCTTGGCGATGACCAGCGGCGCGGCATCGGTGAGTGCGATGTAGCCGAGCTTTGCTCCGCGAACCTCCGGTGCGCCGGTCGAGGCGAATGCTCCCGAAGGAAAAGCCGACCTCATCGCGGTGATCAGCGCTGCAGTGGCGGTGGTCTTTAGAACATCCCTGCGGCTGAAGGACATCGTCGAAATCTTTTTCATGCGGAGCTTTCCTCTGCTGGACTGACGGAATCTCGGAAATAAAAAAACGCCGCTCGGAGATTGCGTCATCGGAAATGAATCCCGGACTGCAAAACCTTGCGACGTCGATGTCTTTGCAAGCGCAATCTGGCGCTCGTCTTCGCTCCCATCGCCATTGACGGGGCAATTATGAAGACGCAAAAGCCATGCCAATTGGCGGGCAAATTTCTATCTAGTTGTAATAATTAGCGAAAATATGAAAATAGGGAAAGGTGCCGCTCAGATGAGCATCTATAGGTCTTGCGGATAATTTGTGCACCTGCTCGCTGGTCGGCTTATTGCTGATCCGATTTTGTGCGGATGCGTTGGTGACAATTAGAATTGATCGTCGCCGCCGCCGGCCATTCTCTTCGACTTCACGGCGAAGCCTTCGACATATTCATCGACCTTTGACGGATCGAAAATGCGACCGTCGATGAACCTGTCTTGCGCCTGCAGGCCTTCGATGCGGAAATCATCATCGACGGGGCATTGGGCGTCGCCGAGTGCATTGCGGTAGAGATCCGGCCTATAGCCGGATGCCGCAGCCTTGGCGCCGGCGTCGGTCAATGCCACCTGACCCCAGCGAACCATCTGGCTATAGATCCAGACGGCCTGGCTCGGCCGGGGGTAGTTGGCGTTGGACGAGTGAAATCTCATATATCCATCGATCACGCGCTTCGTGCCGGAGGCGTCGAGATTGAATTCTCCGGCAAGGACACGGCGAACAATGTCCAGCGGCGCGCCGAGATATGCCGTCTCTGCTAGCACTTCGGCAAGCGCGTCATGGTTTTGCGGATCGTCGCACCATCTTGCTGCACGATCGAGCGCGACGATCATCCGCGACACGCGCTCGGGATGTGCTTCGGCCCATTGCGGGCGCATACCGATGACCTTCTCAGGAGCGGACGGCCAGATATCCTGCTTGGCGGCAACGATGCGCCCGACGCCTCGCTCGCAGGCGATCATGTTCCAAGGCGCGCCGACGCAGAAGCCATCGATCGATCCGGTGGCAAGAGCGTCTGACGTCAAAGGCGGTGGCACGACGACGAGCTTGACGTCTCGATCCGGATCCACGCCACCCGCGGCAAGCCAGTAGCGGAACTCGTAGTTGTGTGAGGAAAACGGATAGGTCACGCCGAATGTCGGAGGCGGCTCGCCACGCTGTCTCGCCGCATCGAGGACCCTTGCCATTGCGACGGCGCTCTTAAGTGCGCCGGCCTGTTCCGACAATCCCGTCTCTTCTCTCATTTTCTGGAAGAGCCTGGTCGATAGCGTGATGGCGTTGCCGCCGCGTCCGAGCGAGAAGGCGGTTATGGTGGGGGATGGGTTGGAGCCGAGCTCGAGCATGGAGGCGACCGGCATCGGCGACAACATGTGCGCCACGTCATATTGACGGAAGGCGAGGCGATCGCGGACATTTGCCCAGGAGACGTCCTTGACGAGATCGAGCGCCAGCCCTTCGCGTTCGGCAAACCCGAATTCCCTGGCCGCTATCAGCACCGCGGCATCGACGAGCGGAATGAAGCCGGCCCGCAAGGTGTGGCGTCCCTCGGACGACACCCGGGCCGGCGCTGCCAGGCTCCCCCTGGTCTCTTCGGTCTTAGTCTCCATTGCGCATTCCTCTTTATCGGGACGCTGTCGCACGCCGGCGGATCACAACAAAAGCCCCGCGGCGGTAACCACGCTTTGAGCGATCTCCGCGATCTTCTTCTTCTCGTTCATCGCCGCCTGCCGAAGCAGCGCATAGGCGTCCTCCTCCGACAGCTTTCGCGTCTTCATCAAAATTCCCTTCGCCCTATCGACGATTTTTCGTTCTTCCAGGGCGGATTTTGCTTCGGCGAGTTCGCGCTGCAGCCTACTGAAGGCATTGAAGCGGCTGACTGCCATGTCGAGGATCGGCTTGACGCGCTCCTTGCGCAATCCATCCACGATATAGGCGGACACGCCGGCATCGACCGCAGCTTCGATCGAAGCCGTGTCAGACCTGTCCACAAACATGGCGATCGGTCTACTGAGGGTCCGCGTCAGTTGAAACAGATGCTCCATCATGTCGCGATTGGGATTTTCGATATCGATGACGATGACATCGGGCCGCAGCGTCTCGATGATCCGCGCGACGCCCTGGACCTGATGAATGACGGTGACGCGGTGATGACCGGCATCACGAAGCCCTTCCTCGATGATGGAGGAACGGATCTCGTTCTCGTCAATTACGAGAATTGTCAGGTCTCGATGCGGCATGTGACCATCCATGCCGCACCGCAATAAGTTTGGCAATGGAGTTTAAAGCGCGGCCGTCGCGGCTTACGAAGCCTTTGCTTCGAAAGCGGGCGCGAAATCACCCAGCGATTTTGCCTTGAGGATCAGGCCCTCGATGTCCTGCTCGACAATCGCTTCAAGGTCGGCGAAGCTGTCGATGACATAGTAGATGGGCTGGACGATATCGATCCGGTAGGGCGTCCTGAGGACGCTTAGCAGATCGAACGGTCGGAATTCGCACGCCTTGCCCTCCATCGCTGCCTTCGCTTCGCTTGGTGAGGAGACGATGCCCGCGCCGAAACAGCGACGGCCTTGCGGCGTGTTGATCAGGCCGAATTCGACGGTGAACCAGAAGATGCGGAACAGATGCCAGGAATAGCCTTTGCCGAGGCGAACGGCGGTTTCGCCGAAATGCCGTACGAAATTGGCGTAGCTTTGGTTGGTCAGCAGCGGGCAATGGCCGAAAACCTCGTGAAACAGGTCCGGTTCCTCGATGTAGTCGATATGCTCGCGGCGGCGTAGGAAGGTTGCGAGCGGGAATTTTCCTTGCGACAGGAGCTCGTAGAAGCGCGAGGGCGCAATGAGGGCCGGGACGCCTTCTACGCCAAAGCCCGTGGTCTCGTTGAGACGCCGGTTGACGTCGAGAAGCTGAGGGACTTTGTCCGGCTTGAGCCCAAGGGTTTTAACACCGTCCAGATATTCCTGGCAGGCCATATTGGCCAGCAGCTTCAACTGACGCCGGTAGAGTTCACCCCATATCGCATCTTCCTCGGTGGTGTAGGCGTATAGACCGTCCGGACCGGCCAGTTTGGCGGTGTAGCTGCTTTCCTTCATATCTCGATCCTCCCGGATACTGCAATCTTCTTGCAATTATGCTCCGTATCCGGAGGATTTTCCTTTCATTTTTGCTGAGTATCGCCATAGTAATGGATGATATTTTCGAATATGGCGCAAGAATGAAAGAATCCGGGATTTTTCATCGCAAGCTTCTACAGCTCGTCCAGGCCGATGGCACGCTTTCGCTGGCAGAGCTGTCGGAAAGGGCCGGCATGTCGCAGAGTTCGGCCTGGCGGAAGATCCAGGAGCTGGAATCGGACGGCGTCATCCGCAAGCGTGTGACACTGCTCGATCCGGGAAAACTCGATCTTAAGCTCTGCGTGATCGCACATGTGACGCTGGAGGATCACCACGAAGAGGCGGTAGCGTCTTTCGCAGCAGTGGTGTTGGAGCGGGCGGAAATCATGGAGTGCTACGCATTGTCGGGCGCCTTCGACTACATGTTGAAGATCCGGGTAAGGGACGTGGAAAGCTACGAGGCCTTCATGACCCGCTATCTCATGCGCAATCCGCATGTGCGCACGGTCGTATCGAGTTTCGTGCTGCGCGAGCTCAAATTCTCGACCGAACTGCCGATCTAGCGCTAGATCTCAGAGCGACACCGTCAAAGTCAACGCGCACTAATCGCCATGCCCGCTGCTCGGCACGAGCACCGGCAGCCCCTCAAATGTCTTGAGCGTGTCGAGGACAATCGAGGTTTTCACGTGCTGCACCGACTCGTGAGGCAACAGGACGTCGTTGACGAATCTTGAAAGGCCAGCAAGCCCACGGGTCGCGATCTTCAGGTGATAATCCATTTCGCCGGTAAGCGCGTAAGCTTCAAGAACTTCCGGTAGTCCGTTGACCAATTGGGAAAATCTGCGGGCATTGTCTCTGTTGTGGGTGGCAAGCGTCACGGAGATGACGACCAGCATATCCAACCCTAACTTCTGCCTATCCAGGTTTGCCTGGTAGCCCCTGATATATCCTTCAGCCTCCAGTCTCGTCCGCCGACGCGAGCATTGCGAGGGCGAAAGCGCGATCCGCTCGCCCAACTCGTTGTTCGTCAATCTGCCGTCTTTCTGCAACTCCTGGAGCAGGCGCAAATCAAACTTGTCGAGCTGTTCATCCATTGCACGAAATCCCCAAAAACCTCACAGATCGTGCATAACTTCTTCTCTAGGCATGAAGAATGCAAGCACCTTGCACGTGTTTTGGATCACACTTTGCATGATCAAGAAGTAAATCTCTATGGAGGAGAAAATGGGTCCTTTCCCGCATGATGCGCCGCCGTCGGAAATCACGGCCGACAATCCGGCCGGGACAGATGGCTTCGAATTCGTCGAATTCGCTCATCCTGAGCCTGCGAAGCTGCGCGAGCTTTTCACACGCATGGGCTATGTTGCGGTCGCCAAGCACAGAACCAAGGACATTACGGTCTGGCGTCAGGGCGACATCAACTACATCCTGAACGCCGAACCGGGCAGTCATGCCACTCGCTTTGTCGCGGATCACGGCCCCTGTGCGCCTTCGATGGCCTGGCGCGTCGTTGATGCGAAGCACGCCTTCGACCACGCGGTGTCAAAAGGCGCCGTTGCCTATGAAGGCGACGACAAGACGCTGGACGTTCCAGCGATCGTCGGGATCGGCGGCTCGCTGCTCTATTTCATCGAAACCTATGGCGCAAAGGGATCGGCCTTTGAGGCCGAGTTCGAGTGGCTTGGAGCACGCGATCCGCGGCCTGAAGGTGTCGGCTTCTACTATCTCGACCATCTGACGCACAACGTCTACCGCGGCAACATGGACAAGTGGTGGGATTTCTACCGCGAGCTGTTCAACTTCAAACAGATCCACTTCTTCGATATTGACGGACGCTTCACTGGCCTTGTCAGCCGCGCCATCACATCGCCCTGCTCTAAGATCCGCATCCCGCTCAACGAATCGAAGGATGAGACGAGCCAGATCGAGGAATTCCTGAAGAGATACAAGGGCGAAGGCATCCAGCACATCGCAGTTGGCACCGACGGCATCTACGCAGCCGTCGACAAGCTTGCCGACAACGGCCTTCTCTTCATGCCGGGTCCGCCGGAGACCTATTACCACATGTCCTATGATCGCGTGAACGGCCATGAGGAGCCCATTGAGCGCATGAAGAAGCACGGAATCCTGATCGACGGCGAGGGTGTGGTGAATGGCGGCATGACGAAAATCCTGCTACAAATTTTCTCGAAAACCGTCATCGGCCCGATCTTCTTCGAATTTATCCAGCGCAAGGGCGACGAAGGCTTCGGCGAAGGCAACTTCCGCGCTCTTTTCGAGTCGATCGAGGCAGATCAACTCAAGCGCGGCGTCATTGGTACCGCCGCCGAATGATGTCTCGAGACGTGGCGCATATTTGGAGCTGTTCTTAGGTTTCCGGGAGGAATGAGCAATGGAACAGACGGTAACCAAGAGTTCGGATGGCGCAGCCTCGGCGGCCAACAGCCTGAAATATATGCCCGGATTCGCCAACGACTTTGAGACAGAATCCCTTCCCGGCGCGTTGCCGCAGGGCCAGAATAGTCCGCAAAAATGCAATTACGGGCTCTATGCCGAGCAGCTTTCAGGCTCGCCCTTTACCGCACCACGTGGCACGAACGAGCGTTCCTGGCTTTATCGCATCCGCCCGAGCGTGCGCCATACGCGCCGTTTCTCCAATGCGAGCTACCCGTTCTGGAAGACGGCTCCGTGCCTCGACGATCATTCGCTGCCGCTTGGCCAGTTGCGATGGAACCCGATCCCGGCGCCGAAGGAGAAGCTCAATTTCCTCGCCGGCATCCGCACCATGACGGCTGCGGGCGACGTCATGACCCAGGTCGGCATGGCCGCCCACACCTATGCCTTCAACGACGACATGGTCGATGACTATTTCTTCAATGCCGATGGTGAACTGCTGGTCGTGCCGCAGCTTGGTGCCATCAGAGTATTCACCGAAATGGGCATGATGGATGTCGAGCCGTCCGAAATATGCCTTATCCCCCGCGGCATGATGTTCAAGGTGACGCGGACCGGTGAAGAAAAGGTCTGGCGCGGCTATGTTTGCGAGAACTATGGTGCGAAATTCACGCTGCCGGATCGCGGTCCCATCGGCGCGAACTGCCTGGCAAATCCACGCGACTTCAAGACACCCGTTGCAGCTTTCGAGGACAAGGAGACGCCTTGCCGCGTGCACGTGAAGTGGTGCGGAAAGTTCTACGTCACGGAAATCGGCCACTCGCCGCTCGATATTGTTGCCTGGCACGGCAACTACGTGCCGTTCAAATACGATCTGCGCACCTTCTCGCCGGTCGGTGCGATCCTTTTCGATCATCCCGATCCGTCGATCTTTACGGTGCTTACTGCGCCTACCGAGCAGGCGGGAACCGCCAACGTCGATTTCGTCATCTTTCCGCCACGGTGGCTGGTCGCCGAACATACGTTCCGACCACCCTGGTACCACCGCAATATCATGAGCGAGTTCATGGGCCTGATCCATGGGCAGTACGATGCCAAGGAGGAAGGCTTCGTGCCAGGCGGCATGAGCCTGCACAATATGATGCTGCCCCACGGGCCGGACGCGCTCGGTTTCGAAAAGGCATCCAATTGCGAACTCAAGCCGGTGAAGCTGGATCACACGATGGCCTTCATGTTCGAGACCCGCTACCCTCAGCAACTGACGAAATATGCGGCGGAGCTGGAGACGCTGCAGGACAACTACCTGGAATGCTGGGACGGCCTGGAACGCAAGTTCGACGGTACTCCTGGCATCAAGTGAAAATCGGCCACAAATGCTGCGATGCTGGAAGTAGGACATGAAGCTTGCGACACTGAAGGACTCCACAAGGGACGGCAGGCTTGTCGTCGTTTCCCGCGACCTTACCCGCTGCTCTGAGGTCGGTCATATCGCCCGCACGCTGCAGGCTGCACTCGACGACTGGGACCACGTGGCTCCCCGGCTGGCGCAGATTGCAGAAGGTATCGAGACCGGAGCGCAGCCGACGAGCAGGTTCCACGAGCACGCTGCCGCGTCGCCATTGCCCCGAGCCTACCAATGGGCGGATGGTTCGGCCTACGTCAACCATGTCGAACTGGTGCGCAAGGCCCGCAACGCCGAGATGCCCGCCAGCTTCTGGGTCGACCCACTGATGTACCAGGGCGGCTCCGACGGTTTCCTCGCGCCGCGCGACCCGATCGTGATGGCCGACGAGGCCCACGGGATCGATATGGAGGGCGAAATCGCCGTCATTGTCGGCGATGTTGCCATGGGTTCCAGTCCGGAGCGCGCCCGTCGCGCCATCCGCTTGCTGATGCTTGTCAACGACGTGTCACTGCGAGGTCTGATACCGGAAGAACTGGCAAAGGGATTTGGCTTCTTCCAGTCCAAGCCAGCATCGGCATTTTCGCCTGTCGCCGTGACGCCGGACGAACTTGGGGAGGCATGGGACGGCGCCAAGCTACATCTTCCGCTGCTCGTATCCCTGAACGGCAGGGCATTCGGCAAGGCGAATGCCGGCATCGACATGACCTTTGATTTCGGCCAACTGATCGCCCATGCCGCCAAAACCCGCAATCTCGTCGCAGGGACGATCATCGGCTCGGGAACAGTGTCCAACAAATTGGACGGTGGACCAGGAAAGACGGTCGAAGACGGCGGGGACGGCTACTCCTGCATCGCCGAGATACGCACGATCGAGGTCATCGAAACCGGATCGCCCAAGACCCCGTTCATGACGTTCGGCGATGAGGTCCGCATCGAAATGAAGGATCGTGCCGGGCATTCGATCTTCGGAGCGATCGAGCAGACGATTGAAAGATATGCAGGACCTGGATCGCAATGAACGAGGTCGTCCTATACGACTACTGGAGGTCGTCTGCGAGCTACCGCGTGCGTATAGCGCTCAACGTGCTCGCAATCGACTATGCGACAGTGCCGGTCGACCTTTTGGATGGGTCGCACAAGAACCCGGACTACCTGAAGCTGAACCCGCAGGGTCTGTTGCCGACATTGGTGATCGACGGAATGAGGCTGACGCAGTCGCTTTCGATCATCGAATACCTGGCCGAGATGCATCCGGAAAGTGGATTGCTGCCGCGGGAACCCGCCGGCCGGCAAAGAGTGCGGGCACTCGCCTATGCGGTCGCCATGGATATTCATCCAATATGCAACATGCATGTCGCTGCCCACGTCATGGCCCTGACCGGCAAAGCCGACGCCCGCGAAGAGTGGATGAAGCACTTCATCACGGACGGACTTCGCAAACTGGAATTGATGCTCGAAGACGGCGAAGGAGAGTTCAGCTTCGGAAACACCCCGACGATGGCCGATCTTTGCCTAGTGCCACAGGTCTACAACGCCCGCCGCTGGGGGGCAGATATGACCAACCTCAAACGCATTGTCGAAATCGATGGCAAATGCGCAGCGCTGCCCGCATTTCAGGCAGCGCATCCCGACCGTGTCAGACCGGCGAGCGAAGCAATTGTCTGATCGATGTCCGGATCAATGGCGTGGCCAACAGAAGCATCCTTGCAAACCAATACTGGATAGAACGACCTCATTGTTCGGCCACCTGGTGAAAACCATTCACTGTTGTTATCGACGACAATCCGAAAGTATTAATCACAGCTAAATAGAATACAAATCAGTTGCGGAGTACTGTGGTCGCCATTCATAGGCTTGTCCGACCTTGACAATTTAACCATTCGTTAATCTTTTGCTTGCCGCTTTCCAACAAAAGACTATCCTCTCCTGTAGAGGAGAAGAACTATGCTGAACAATGATTGGATGATGCCACTTGTGCTCGCAGCGCTGGCGCTTTCGGGTCTGCTTTTCCAGATTGCCAGCTATGCGCTAAGCCCGCCGATAACCCTCCTGCACCCTTGAGCGCAGGCGGCCGAGAGACTTGCCTGATTGTCAGGTAGCCAGACGCGGAAACTGGGCGCGCACATTGGCGATATAGTATTCGCCGGGCGAAGTCGCCTTTACCATGTTCATCACGATGTTGCGCGGCACGTCCGCAAAGAGACGACGCTCGCCGTTCTTGAATTGAAGGCTCAAGTGCTTCTGAACCTTGTCATATTGCATTGCGACAATGATGCGCGATTTGATGGCAATGTCTTCCATGGCTGCCCCCAGCTTCGATCTCGGCCATGCGTAAACGGATTCTCCTGATATCCCGTCAACGGGAGTGGTTAAACTTCTGTATTAGAAGCAAGGCCAATATGTGTCAGAACGGAAATCCTCGGGAATTGGATCCAGCCGCAGCAATGCCTCTGCAACGAATTCGATCTGCATTCTCAGATATTTGAGGGCCGGCGGCATTGAGGCACCGGTGACGAATTCCCTCACGCGCCAGTCCTCGTAGCCGCTGGCCTTTATCCGTCGCGCCGCCTCGGCCATGACATCGCCAAGAGCCGGCTTTGCGGCGTGGAGTTGGAATATGGCGTCCCCGGCAGCATTGCCCTTGCCACCTTCGATCACAAAAAGCTTCATATCCTTGCCCTTGGAGACCAGCCCTGCCCTGCAACTTGCCAAAGGCGCGGCCTTTTGCAATGTGGCGGAGTATCAAAGGCAAAGGATAGGTCGCCGAGGAGCGGCCGGCGTGACAAGTTTGCGACAATTGGGCGGTTCGACCCCCGACCATCACGGAAAATTTTGGGTTTGGCGAATAAAGCCTAAGCCTCGACCATTTACAGCCACATTCGCCGTCCCTAAAGCTCATGCACGAAAACGGAAAGGGACCCGATGCTTCGCAGATTGTATGACTGGACCATGTCGCTTGCGGGTCGTCCATCGGCCGAAATCTGGCTCGCGGTCATTGCCTTCGTCGAAAGCTCGATTTTCCTCGTTCCTGCTGATGTGCTCTTTCTGCCGATGGCGCTTGCCAAGCCGCACCGCGCATGGCGCTACGCTCTTATCGCGACGGTGGCCTCGGTCCTCGGCGGCATCGCCGGCTGGGCGATCGGTTATTACGCCTTCGAGGCGGTCGCCAAGCCGATCTTGCAGTTCTACGGAAAACTTGACGCTTTCGAGCAGATGCGATCGGGCGTCACCTACGGCACCGTCGTTCTTTTGCTGATTACCTCCGGCCTGGCGCACCTGCCGCCGATCAAGGTCGTGACGATCCTTTCCGGCGTCGCCAACGTCAATCTCGGCTTGTTCATCGTCTCGGCAATCGTCGCACGCGGCGCCCGCTTCTTTTTCCTCGCATGGCTGTTGCGCCGCTACGGCGAGCCGATCCGCCATTTCATCGAGAAGCGGCTCGGCCAGATCGCAGCGGTTGTCGCGGCGGTTCTCATCCTGGCGTATATTGCCTTCCACCTGCTTGCACGTTGAGCCTGACTGCGGAGCCTTGACATGACCCAGACCGCAACCCTTTCCCGGCCCGCCCTTGGCTATTCGGCGCTCCTTGCCATCGGCATGGCGGCCACCATCGGCTCTGCGCTCGGTTTCCAGTATATCGGCGGATATGTCCCCTGCGCGCTGTGCCTGGAACAGCGCCAGCCCTATTATTACGGCATTCCCGTTGCCATTCTTGCCGGCCTCTCGGCGCTTGCGGGGCTCCCCGCCTGGATCACCCGAACCCTGCTTGCGATCGCTGGAATTCTGATGGTCGTTGGCGGCGGCATCGGCGTCTATCACGCCGGCGTGGAATGGCATTTCTGGGAAGGCCCCGCGACCTGCGCAAGCGGTGGCAGCACGGCGGCAGCACCCAAGGCCGGCGAGCTGCTTGGGCAATTGAACACGCTTAAGGGACCTTCATGCACCGAAGCGGCACTGCGGGTTCTCGGCCTGTCGATGGCAGGCTGGAACGTGATCGCCAGCGTCATCCTCGCGGCGATCGCTTTCACAGGGTTTCGCAAGTCGGCTTGAGGGCGTTGGTATTTGCGATTAAAAAACGGCTTATCCCGTTCGCACAGGTAATAACCACATCTAGCCTTCGCGCATGACCTATGTCCCTGCTCCGTTATAGGGGCGGGATGAGTGAGAGCCGCTTTCCGACACTGGGCAAACGATAAGCCGCTGTCGCTGAAGAAGGTTACTTCCAACTTGTTGAGGGAGATGCTCGTCGGTGAGGTTCCCTTTGCCGTCTCACCGGCCGTAGCTGTGGAATACGAGGATGTTCTAAAACGGCCCGGCGTTCTTGGTGATGACCCGTGGATAAGCGGCGGCGAAATCGATACGGTTCTCGATGCTGTTTTCGGTCAATCTATGCTGGTGTCTCCATGGTTTCGCTTCAGGCCGTTTCTGGATGATCCCAAGGACGATATCTACATTGAATGCGCGTTGACGGCGGGGGCCACATTTATCGTGAGCAGTGACCGACACTTCCAACACCCGGCCGTTGGAGCGTTCGGTTTGTCCGTTATGAAGGCTGGAGATTTTGTGGCGGAATTGGCGAGAAGGAGGCAGCCAACATGAGTACCTATCCTCTCAGAATAGCAGACCATGTCATGGAAGAAGCGAAGCGAGCAGCCGCAGAAAACAATGTATCGCTGAACCAGTTGCTGTCAGCCTTTATCGCGGACGGCATTGGTCATCGACGAGCGATCCTTAGCCTGAAGAATCGGGCGTCATGGGGAGATGTCGACGCAACGCTTGCCATCTTGGATCGTGCGCCGGATGTTGATCCCGATCCCGGCGACGAATTGGTCGAAGAACAGGGCGCGTCAGGCTTCCATCGCTGAACCTGTATCGCGGCGACGGAGGATTCGCCTCCTCCGGCGCGGTGGTAGTTGCTGCCAAATTGCGGATTTTCCTCGGTATTCGGCTTCTGCTCATGCGCAATTTCTGGTGCGAACCTGTGTGAAAGGGAGCCCTTTGAAAAATGCAGCGCCGACGTCGCACCACTGGACATAGGCAAACCAAACTTGGCGCGAGCGAACGGGCAGGCCGGCCTCCTGAGGCCAGACGCTTACGGCTGCAGTTCGGTATCCCAGTAGAGATAGTCGAGCCAACTGTCGTGCAGGTAGTTCGGCGGGAAAAGCCGGCCGTTGTTGTGAAGGTCCTGTACGGTCGGCTGATAGGGCTTTTGCGACGGGAACATCTGAGCCTGCTTCGGCAATTTGCTGCCTTTGCGCAAATTGCACGGTGAGCAGGCCGCAACGACGTTGCCCCACGTGGTCTCGCCGCCATGGGCGCGCGGGATCACGTGATCGAAGGTCAGGTCGTCATTCGCGCCGCAATACTGGCACTCGAAACGATCCCGCAGAAAAACGTTGAACCGGGTAAAGGCTGGATTGCGCGAGGGCTGGACGTAAGTCTTCAGGCACACGACGCTCGGCAGGCGCATGGAAAAGCTCGGCGAAGAAACCGAGTGATCATATTCGGCGATGATGTTCACACGGTCGAGAAATACCGCCTTGATCGCGTCCTGCCAGGACCACAGCGACAAGGGATAATAACTCAGTGGCCGGTAGTCAGCGTTCAAGACGAGCGCCGGCAGGGCCTGGGGGGAGACTGCAATCGTCAAGGAACCCTCCTGGTCGATTCATCTGCACATACATATTAGGCCGGATGTTACAGCATTGTGAAGTCCAATAAATTCAGTGCAAACCAGCAAATTCTGGCGGTGTTGCCGATCAGCCGATAGGCAGGATATCGCGGCGGGTCTGCACTGCGTAGAGCGCCCAGAACAGCCTGGCCGCAACCGACCGCCAGGGCGACCAAATCGCCGCTTCCCGCGCCAAATCCTTGGCCTGCGGTCTTTTTTCCATTCCAAACGCAGCGCCGACCGCGGCCTGAAGCGCAACGTCACCCGAGGGGAACACATCTGCGTGACCAACGCAGAACATCAGGTAGACCTCGGCGGTCCACGGCCCGATGCCCTTCAGAGCGGTCAGGCGCGCCATTGCTGATTCGGGTGTTTCCTGTCCGAGCGCCTGCAGATCGAGGCTCCCATCGATGACGGCAAGGGCTACTCGCGACAGGGTTTCGGCCTTGCCGCGCGACAGACCGAATTCCCGCCATGCCTGCGAATGGAAGGCGGCATAGGCGGCAGCGGTTAGCGGTTCGCCCGACGCGCCTATCCGCTTCCAGATCGCCTCTGCGCTGGCACGCGACACCGACTGCGACACCACGACATGCGCCAACCCCGCAAAGCCGGGCTCGACCAGCCGCAGCGGCAACGGCCCCGCTTCAGAAGCGATCGGCCGTAGACGCGGATCAAGCTCGACGAGCGCTTCCAGTCCCTCCTGGATATCCGCCTCGCCACGAATGATATGCATGCCTGAAATCTCCTGCCTGGTGGTCGTTGGCGAAAATCCGTGGCAGAAGAAAGCATGGCCGCCAGTCCCCGTCAAAGATCGACATTTCGTTTTGCGCCGAGCCCCAACGGGCCGCTGCATCTCGGCCACGCGCTTTCGGCTCTCCTCAACCACGAGATGGCGCGCGCTGCCGACGGGCGCTTTCTGTTACGCATCGAAGACATCGATCAGGCGCGCTGTACACCCGAATTCGAAGAGGGGATTTACGCTGATCTCGCCTGGCTCGGCCTGGATTGGGAGGAGCCGGTGCGCCGCCAATCCGAGCATTTTGTCGAATATGAAGGCGCATTGCAGTCGTTGGTCGATCGCGGTCTTGTCTACCCGGCCTTCCTGACACGGGGCGAGGTGCGATCCCATGTTGCAGCCTTCAAAGCAGGTGGCGCGGCCTGGCCTTGCGATCCAGACGGCATGCCCTTCTATCCGCCCGACGATCGTGACAGAAGCTCTGCCGATCGCCAGGAGCTGCTCGACAGCGGCATCAAGCATGCATGGCGGCTCGACATGCGCCGTGCGCTCGAAACGATTTCAGGGCGCCTGGAGTGGACCGAGACCGGCGACGGCCTAAGGGGCCAGATCGCCGCCGATCCGGCCGCCTGGGGCGATGTCGTTCTGTCGCGCTCGGACGCGCCTTCTAGCTACCATCTCTCCGTCGTCATCGACGATGCGCTGCAAGGCATCACCGATGTCGTGCGCGGGCTAGACCTCTTTCACGCGACTTCGATCCACGTGCTGCTCCAGGATCTGCTCGGTCTTACCAGGCCCGTCTACCATCACCACCGGCTGGTCACCGATGGAACAGGTCGAAAGCTCGCAAAGAGCGAAGGCGACGCCGGTATCGCCGAGTTGCGTGCGCGTGGAATTTCAGTTGCGGATCTTCGCCGCCGCATCGGGCTTTGACGGCTGGGTCGGCTCAACTTCTGCAATGCCTCGGGAGAACATCCGGCGGACCCGAAATTTCATCAATGCCGCATTGGTCTCGGCTCCGAGGATGAAGATGACGCTGATCATGTAAAGGAAGACGAGCACGATCATGACCGAGGCAAGGCCCGCATAGGTCGCGGTGTAATTGGCGAAGGTCGTGAGATAATAGGCAAAGATCAAAGCGCCAGCGAGCCAGGACAGCAAGGTCAGGAGCACGCCTGGAACGACGTCCAGAACCTTGCGGCGACCGGCCGGCAACCAGAGATGGACGATCATCAACCCCGCCGTCAGCATGAACAGGGTACCGTAGATACGCCAGCTCGAGACGATGTCGAGCGTATCGGCAAGCCACGGCACCCACTGCCGCGCATAGTTGAGCACCAGTGGCACGGCGACGAGTAGGATGCTGATCGCGGCAAAAATCAGAACGGCGATGAGCACATAGCCAAGGCTGGCAAGGCGGGTGAAATACCATGGCCGCGTCTCGGCCATTCGGTAGGCGCGATTGAGCGATATCCGCAGCGCCTCGACGCCATTGGACGCGAAATAGGCGGCCGCAAGAACCGAAATCGTCAGCAGGCCGCCGCGCGGGATCGTCAGAACCTGGACGACCTGATCGGCAAGTGGCTTGGCGATCGCCTCCGGCCAGGTATCGAAGATCAGGTGAATTGCCGTTCCGGAAAACTGGCTGGCGCCGAGGAAGCTCGCAAGCGCCGTGCCGAAGATCAGGAAGGGAAAGACGGCAAGCAGGCTCGACAGGGCGACATGGCTTGCCATCGCGAACCCATCGTCCTCGATGAAGTGGAAGACGGCATCGTAGACCACCTTGTAGAGCGTGCGAACAATTGTCGGCATTCCATCTCCGCTACGCGCCGGTCGCTGGTTCGCGCTCGCCGGATTGTTGATTGTCTCGTCATGGCGAATATGGGAAACGAGTTTGAGTTTGTACAGGAATCATTCCATGGCCGACCAACGCAACATCGTCGTGACGGGCTGCTCCTCCGGGATCGGCGCCCATTGCGCACGTGCGCTTAAGGCCGACGGATGGCGAGTGTTTGCCACCGTGCGCAGCGAAGCCGACCTTGCACCGCTTAAGGCCGACGGCATCGAGGCGCTCGTCATGGACTACGCCAGGTCGGACACGATCGCAGCGCTTGTCGATAGGGTGCGCGAACGCACTGATGACCGCATCGACGCCCTCTTCAACAATGGCGCCTATGGCCAGCCCGGCGCAGTGGAGGACATCTCGACCGACGTGTTGCGCGCCCAGTTCGAAACCAATTTCTTCGGCTGGCACGACCTTACGCGCCAGGTGATACCGCTGATGCGAAGGCGTGGCGAAGGCCGCATCGTCCAGTGCTCGTCTATTCTCGGCCTGATCCCCTATCGTTACCGCGGCGCCTACACGGCCTCCAAGTTCGCCCTCGAAGGCCTGTCGATCACCATGCGCATGGAACTGCAAGGCTCCGGCATCCATGTCAGCCTGATCGAGCCCGGGGCGATCGCCACCCGCTTCACGGCAAACGCACTCGCCAAGTTCGAGGAAAATGTCGACCTCAGGAATTCTGCGCACGCAGTGGAATATCGACGCCAGCTGGCGCGACTGAATGGCACAGGCCCCGTCAACCGCCAAAAACTCGGACCCGAAGCCGTTTATATCGTGCTAAAGCATGCCCTGGAGGCGAGGAGACCGCACCCCCATTACCTGGTAACCGCACCTGCCAAGCAGGGTGTGTGGCTGAAGCGTCTGTTGCCGGCAGACCTCTTCTACCGTTTGATGCGCCGGCTTGATTGAAAGACGAAGGCCCACAATCCATGTCCACTTTCACCTATATCTTTGCCATCATCTTCATGGGCCTGGTCGCCATCGTCTTGGTGCGCGGCCTCTTCAACATGATGAAGGGCGATAACCCGAGCCTCTCCAACAAGCTGATGCAGATGCGCGTGCTGTTGCAGGCGATCGCGCTTGCGCTCATCATGCTGACGCTGTGGCTGACGGGCGGCGGGCGTCCGCACTAACACGAGACAAAGTCGCATGGTGAAGCTCAACAAGATCTATACGAGAACCGGCGACGACGGCACGACTGGGCTGGTCGCCGGGCCGCGCCGCCTGAAGCATGATCTTCGCGTCGAGGCTTACGGCACCATCGACGAGGCCAACTCGGCGATCGGCGTCGCAAGATTGCACACGTCGGAGCATCCCGTGCTCGACCAGATGTTGGTGGCGATCCAGAACGACCTCTTCGACCTCGGCGCCGACCTGTCGACGCCCGAAACCGGCGAACCCGTCACCTTTGAGCCGCTGAGGATCATCCAGCCCCAGGTCGACAGGCTCGAACGCGACATCGACGCCCTGAATGCCGAACTGTCGCCGCTAACTTCCTTCGTGCTTCCCGGCGGCAGCCCGGCTGCAGCCCAACTGCACCTTGCCCGCACGATCGTGCGCCGCGCCGAACGGTTGATGGTCGCCCTTTCCAAGACCGGAGGCGAAAGCGTCAGCGCACCGGCGCTGAAATATGTGAACCGCCTTTCCGACCTCTTATTCGTCGCGGCAAGACATGCAAACGATCGTGGCGGCGCCGACGTGCTCTGGGTTCCGGGCAAGAATCGCTGAACCGGGCACGGTCGGTAATTGACGTTGACGTAAGCGTTATTTGCCGGCCTAAAGCATTCCGGCATTTTGCGACATCGAAGCGTTGTATTTGGAGAAAAAACGCGTATCCATGTCGCCATTCGACAAATGGAAAGGCGCCGGACAGCGCATTTTCACGAGCGACATGTTGAAGGAAGGATTCCATGAAAATTCTCGTACCAGTGAAGCGGGTTGTTGATTACAACGTCAAGATCCGCGTCAAGCCGGATGGCAGTGGCGTCGAGCTTGCCAATGTCAAGATGTCGATGAACCCGTTCGACGAGATCTCGGTCGAGGAAGCGCTAAGGCTGAAGGAGCAAGGCAAGGCGGAGGAAGTCGTCGTCGTCTCGATCGGCCCCGCCAAGGCGGAAGAAACCCTGCGCACCGCACTTGCCATGGGCGCCGACCGCGCCATCCTGGTCGAGACCGACGACGCCATTGAACCGCTGACCGTTGCCAAGATCCTCAAAGCCGTTGCCGAAGCCGAAAAGCCGGGCCTGATCATCGTCGGCAAGCAGGCAATCGACGACGACAGCAACCAGACCGGCCAGATGCTTGCAGCCCTGATGGGGATTGCCCAGGCGACCTTCGCTTCGAAGATCGAAATCGGCGACAGCAAGGCAAAGGTGACCCGCGAGGTCGACGGCGGCCTGCAGACGATCGAAATCAAGCTGCCGGCCGTGGTCACCACCGATCTGCGCCTCAACGAGCCGCGCTATGCTTCGCTGCCGAACATCATGAAGGCCAAGAAGAAGCCGCTCGACAAGAAATCGCCTGCCGATTTCGGCGTGACGACGACCCCGCGCTTGAAAGTGCTGAAGACCGAAGAACCCGGTGGCCGCAAGGCTGGCGTCAAGGTCAAGTCGGTGGCCGAGCTTGTCGACAAGCTGAAAAACGAAGCCGGCGTGCTTTAATTTAGGAAAGGAAGAACAGAACCATGGCCATTCTTCTTCTGGCTGACCACGACAATCAAAGCCTTTCCGACCAGACCGCCAAGACATTGAGCGCTGCTGCAAGTATCGGGGGCGACGTGCATGTGCTGGTGGCCGGCAAGGGCGCAAAGCCTGCTGCCGATGCTGCCGCCAAGCTTTCAGGCGTTTCCAAGGTGCTGCTTGCTGAAAGCGACGACCTTGCCAACAATCTCGCCGAGCCTTTGGCCGACCTGATCGTGTCGCTGGCAGGAAGCTACGACACCATCATCACGGCTGCGACCTCGGTCGGCAAGAACGTCATGCCGCGGGTCGCAGCGCTGCTCGACGTTGCCCAGGTCTCGGAAATCATCGAAGTCGTGTCGGCAGATACTTTCAAGCGGCCGATCTATGCCGGCAATGCCATCCAGACGGTGCAGTCGACCGACGCCAAGCGGGTCATCACCGTGCGCACGGCCTCCTTCCCATCGACAGCTGAAGGTGGTTCGGCAGCCGTTGAGACCATCTCTGCGGTCGCCAACCCGGGTCTGTCGACCTTCGTTGCCGACGCACTGTCCAATTCCGACCGTCCGGAATTGACATCGGCGAAAATCATCATCTCGGGCGGTCGCGCCCTTGGCTCTGCGGAAAAGTTCCGCGAAGTCATCCTGCCGGTTGCCGACAAGCTCGGTGCTGCCGTTGGCGCATCGCGCGCAGCGGTCGACGCCGGCTATGCGCCGAACGACTGGCAGGTCGGCCAGACCGGCAAGGTCGTAGCACCTCAGCTTTATATCGCGGTCGGCATATCGGGCGCCATCCAACATCTGGCCGGCATGAAGGACAGTAAGGTCATCGTCGCCATCAACAAGGACGAGGAAGCCCCGATCTTCCAGATCGCCGACTACGGCCTCGTCGCTGATCTCTTCGAAGCCCTGCCGGAGCTCGAAAAGGCGCTTTGATCGGACAAGCCCGGTTTTCGCCATTGCGAGCGACTGGAAAATTGTTCTTTATCAGTCTATCAATCTTGCCGGGCTAGTGATGGCCCGGCAAATTTGCGAACAGAGCGGTCGCGTCGTAAGATGCGCCGCCAGGGAGTTGACCATGAGTACGGACTTGAAGTCGATCGGTATTGTCGGTGCGGGCCAGATGGGCTGCGGCATCGCGCAGGTGTCGGCGCTTGCAGGCTACAAGGTCAACATCTACGATCTGTCGCAGGAGCGCATTGAAAGCGCACTGGCAACGATCAACGGCAATCTCGCCCGCCAGGTTTCGGCCGCCAAGATGACGGAGGACGAACGCAAAGCGGCATTGGCGCTGATATCAGGCTCGGCCGACGTCAACGACCTCGCCCCGATGGATCTCGTCATCGAGGCAGCCACCGAGGACGAGAGCGTCAAGCGGAAGATCTACACGCTGGTCTGTCCCGTCCTGAAGCCGGACGCCATCCTTGCCACCAATACGTCCTCGCTTTCGATCACCCGGCTTGCCTCTGCCACGGATCGCCCGGAACGCTTCATGGGCATCCATTTCATGAACCCTGTTCCGGTCATGAAGCTCGTCGAACTGGTACGCGGCATCGCGACTGAAGAAGCCACCTTCAAGATGGCGCGCGATTATGTCAGCACGCTCGACAAGACAGTCACCGTCGCCGAGGACTTTCCCGCCTTCATCGTCAACCGCATCCTGTTGCCGATGATCAACGAGGCGATCTACACCCTCTATGAAGGCGTCGGCACGGTCGACGCGATCGACACCGCCATGAAGCTTGGCGCCAATCACCCGATGGGACCGCTGCAGCTTGCCGACTTCATCGGCCTCGACACCTGCCTGTCGATTATGCAGGTGCTGCACGAGGGCCTGTCGGATTCGAAATACCGCCCCTGCCCGCTGCTGGTTAAATATGTCGAAGCCGGCTGGCTCGGCCGCAAATCCGGACGCGGCTTTTATGATTATCGCGGCGAGGTCCCGGTTCCGACCCGTTAACGGCCTGAGGCGAGACAAACGGTTCGTTGAACACACTTCGTGTGGTGATGGTGTCGGTCTGAGCAGAATGCTGGACGCGTCTAGATGAGGTCTACAGACCCGCCAGATGCATGACCGACCAGCTTCTGTAAATAGCATTCGTCGATCTCCACGCCATTGAGGCAGGGGCGGGGGATAACCTATGCTGCTCGAGCCATGTGGCTCGAGGATTGATCAGCTGGTCGCGGCGATCGAAGGGCAGGATGGCATCGAGTGCATCCAGCTCCTCGGCCCGCAGCAACACGCCAGGCGAAGCTTTCGTTGCAGCTCTGATCTATTCAGTGGCCCTTCCACGGATTGAAGATCACCAAGCCAATTCCCTCGAAATCAGAGACATTGCGTGTCGCCACCGAGGCACCGCGCGACAGGGCGATTGCTGCTATCTGCGCGTCGAACTGACTGATGGGCCGGCCGGCGCTGCGACGATCCGTGGCGATGGTGGCATAGAGATCCGCCGCGTCACGATCAAACGGCAGCACGCGTCCAAACAGATCCTCGCCAAAAATCGGCGAGATGGCCGCCTCCAGATCGCGGCGGCGGCTCTGGCAGAAGTCGCAGCCCATAGAGGATTTCAGCCTCGGTGACTGCGGTCGTGAACACCGACGGAGGGTGCTGCGCCGCCAACCATTCGATGACGACCATGCTTGGGGACGGCGTGAGCAGCTCCGAAATGACGTTGGTGTCGAGAATGATCACCGGCCAAAATCCGGCGCGTCGCGAATAGCCTCACGGGCGGGAATATCGAGGTCGAGGCCGCCGACCAGCGTCAGGCGCGCGCGGATGGTCTCGGCGAGATTGCGAGCAGGCCTTTCGCTTGCAGCCAGTGCTACTCGGAGAATATCGCGCGCTTCGTCCTCCATCGAGCGACCATGCGTTGCAGCGCGCACGCGTAGCCGCTGCTTTGCAAACTATTTAACGGCAGCATCGGTTTAACGTCAAATTTGTCATCAGGAACCCGTCCGCCGGACCGGGCTCCGCCTCGGCACGCCGCTGCAGCGGATCGGCGGGGGGATTCGGCATTCTTGTAGCAGGGGTCTGAGTATCAACGTCAACGGAACAGAAAACATAAGCCTGCAGCCGTCGATCACGCATCGTCACGCATCACCTCTGAACAGGGAAGATTGGTGGACAACGGCCTGTCCGCGTCTGGCGATCAGAAGGGACAAGCAGCCGTCCAGCGTTCCTATTTCAACGGCAGGAATAGCTCCGCGACCGTCTCATGCTCCGGTACCTCGGGGAAGAAGGCGAGGCGTTGGCAGTAGAGGGGGAAATCCCTCGGCTCTTCGCCGCTGGCCGGCAGCCAGTCGCGATAGAGGTAGAGAGCGCCAGGCTCCAGATTGTCGGTATTGCCGACGACGCGAAGCACGGCGCAGCGCCCGCCGGGGATAAAACCCGCCGCCACGCCCTCGTCGTCAGGTCCTAGCGAGAAATCGATGCCCGCACACAGGTCCATCCGATAGTCGGCCGGGGATGCGGGCCGCCGCTCGGAACGGAAGACGTTGAAGATCGGGCTGGTCTTTGGGGATGACAGGCCGTTGGCCTTTCGCCAGGCGATGAACCGCTGGATGGTATCGCCAATCGTTGCGGGGTCGCCCCGATGCTCTATGATCGCCACCCCCGTCGGGGCCACATCGCGGATCGTCACATCTTCGTGGCTATAAGTTTTCTGCATGAGCTTGCTCCTAGCGTTGTCGAGAGGCCCGAAGGCCGAAAGCCACGGCTCCCATTCGGGAGACTTTCGGAACGACGAAGGCGATTGTCCGAACCGTTGCCGAAAGGCGCGGGCAAAAGCATCCGGTGCGTCGTAACCGGCATCCATCGCTATATCAGTGACGCTTTCGGCGTCTCTGTAGGCCAGCCGGTACGAAGCGCGCTTCATGCGGGCGAGCTGGACATAGCGATGCACCGACAACCCGAAGGTGGACGTGAACTGCCGGTGGAAATGGAATTTCGAGAAAGCCGCGACGCCGCTCATCGCTTCCAGGTCCAGATCGTCGTCCAGATGCTGGTCTATGTGGTCCAGCACCCGCTGCATCCGGGCATGGTAGTTTTCAAGCGCCGCCTTCATCGTCCTGTCCTCCGTGGCGACACCAGTTAGGCGCTCCCGGATATGACGCGCTCGACCGATCTTGCGGTTTGGCATAGATCAACCGGTGCCCGCCAGCGACCGTGCCGGTCGAATTTCTGCTCAGATTATCTGACAATGGAATTCCGGGTGCGCTCACATTAATTGCCAATGTGTTGGTCGGTATTGAACTGCCTCAGCCCGGTGGGGTCTCGAGAGCTGCCAATGTTAGCCCCGCGTGTCAACTCGGCCCTCTCCATTTCGCCGCATGGGTTTGACTTTCGCGGAAACGGTCGAATTATGAGAGGCCTGGAACCATACAATCGCACCCATGTCCACTGCGTCCGACGACGCCACTGCCAAGAGTGCTGCCGATGCTCGATGATCCTGACAAAACCGATCGTCTTGTTGCAGAGCTGCAGGCGTCGCTCCCCCTTGAAGCCGGGCTGTCTCAGACCCTCAAAGCGACGTTGATCAAGCAATCCCCGGATCTCGCCATACCCGATCGCTGCCACATCATACGCATCTTCTACATGGGGGACGAAGGCGGCATCACCTGTCGGCTCGACATCGGCGGACCGGACACCAGCGCGCCGTATATCGTTTCGATCACGCATCTTATCTTTGCCAGACGCATCGCGCTGTTTCGGCAAATCGACGCCTATCAACGCCACCGCATCAAGAAGATCAAGCTGCAGAACAGCAGAAATTATTGACGGTAAAGTCCACCCCGCTGCAATAACTTTTCAGCAGTTATATCGCGTCAACCCCTAAAGCGATGTTCCCGCGCCGACAGCAGCCTTGATCAGCCCCTTGGCATCCTCGCTGTCCCACGCCGCCGGCCCGTTCATCGCCGACACCAGGCATCCCTTTTTGTCGATCAGCAGCGTCACCGGCAGGCCGAAAGCCAGACCCTGCTTTTTCAAGGCGTTGAAGACACCCATCGTGTTGTCGCGGTAGTAGCCAAGCCTGTCGATGCCGGTTTCACTGCGGAAGGCCTTGGGCTTCTCGTCGTCGCCGGTATCGATGTTGACGGCGACCACCTCGAATTTGTCGCTTCCCATTTCCTTCTGCAGGGCGTTCAGCGCCGGCATCTCCTCGCGGCAGGGAAAACACCAGGTGGCCCAGAGGTTGAGCAATACCGTCTTGCCGGCAAAACTCTCCACCGAGAGCGGTTGGCCTTCCGCGCCCTTGAAAGCAACCGTCTTCAGCGACAGCGGCTGCTGCGCTGCGACCATGGCCGCTACCTGCCCCTTGGTGAAGGGGTTTAGCGCGGCGGAAAGATCCTTCGCAGCTTTGCAATCGCCGGCAAGGGCTGCGGTTTCACTGATGCCATTGCCAGACCCACCCTGCTTCACGTATACCGCTGCCGCACCCGCGACGACCCCGGCGACGGCTGCGATCAGGATCAGTTTCACGGACGGCAGACCAAGCGGCTTCTTCGCTGTCATTTCGTTCTCCAGATAGGCATCTCATGGCTGACGGCACCAAGGACACCAACTCCTCCAATCAGATGTGGGGCGGACGTTTCGCCTCCGGCCCCGCTGCGATCATGGAGGAGATAAATGCATCGATCGGTTTCGACAAGAAACTCTTTGCGCAGGACATCCGCGGCTCCATTGCCCATGCGACCATGCTGGCCCATCAAGACATCATTTCGACTGAGGACAAAGACAAGATCGTTCACGGCCTGAACACGATCCTGTCAGAGATCGAAAGTGGCAATTTCGAATTCTCCCGCAAGCTCGAAGACATCCATATGAACGTCGAGGCGCGGCTGGCGGTACTGATCGGCCCTGCGGCCGGACGCCTGCACACTGCCCGCTCGCGCAACGACCAGGTCGCACTCGATTTCAGGCTTTGGGTCAAGGAGGAGCTGCAGCGCACCGAACAGGCGCTGTCCGGGCTGATCGCCGCCTTCCTTGATCGCGCTGAAGAGCATGCCGAGACCGTGATGCCCGGCTTCACGCATTTGCAGACTGCACAACCTGTCACCTTCGGCCACCACTGCATGGCCTATGTCGAGATGTTCGGCCGGGACCGCTCGCGTGTTCGCCACGCCATCGAGCACATGGACGAATCACCCATCGGCGCTGCCGCGCTTGCCGGCACCGGCTTTCCGATCGACCGCCATATGACTGCAAAGGCGCTCGGCTTCCGCGAGCCGACCCGCAACTCGATCGACACTGTTTCCGACCGGGATTTTGCCATCGAATTCCTGTCGATCGCGGCAATTGCCGGCATGCACCTGTCGCGTCTGGCCGAAGAGATCGTTATCTGGTCGACACCGCAATTCGGCTTCGTGCGCCTTTCCGACGCCTTTTCCACCGGCTCGTCGATCATGCCGCAGAAGAAGAACCCGGATGCGGCCGAGCTGGTGCGCGCCAAGACCGGTCGTATCAACGGTTCGCTGGTGGCGCTTCTGACCATCATGAAGGGCCTGCCACTCGCCTATTCCAAGGACATGCAGGAAGACAAGGAGCAGGTCTTCGACGCAGCCGAAAGCCTGGAGCTTGCCGTTGCCGCGATGACCGGCATGGTGCGCGATCTGACGATCAACGTTGAAAGGATGAAGGCGGCAGCCGGCTCCGGCTATTCGACGGCGACGGACCTTGCCGACTGGCTGGTGCGCGAGGCCGGCCTTCCCTTCCGCGACGCCCATCACGTGACCGGCCATGCGGTGGCGCTTGCCGAAAGCAAGGGCTGCGATCTGGCAGGACTGTCGCTTGCGGAATTGCAGACGCTTCATCCAGCGGTTACCCCAGAGATCTTCGACGTCCTGACGGTCGAGGCCTCCGTTGCAAGCCGCAAGAGCTTCGGCGGCACTGCACCTTCCGAAGTGCGCAGGCAGATCGCTTTCTGGCGCGCCCGCAACTGACACCGAACGGCAATTCCGAGCGAAACAATCAGGGTGCACAAGCCTTGCAAACTTCGCTATGAAGGACTGCTTGTCGCCTACCGTCGCCCAAGAGGACATCGATGCAGATCAACGTGCCGCACATCATCCGCCTGACCGCCGTGCTTTCGGTGGTGGGTCTTGCCGTCGTTGGATGTGGCCGTAAAGGCGATCTGGATCCGCCGAGCGTGCACGCGACCAAGGGCGGCGATGCGTCGAAGCCGACCAAGCAGCCGGGAACCGTCGACAAGCCTTTCTTCCTCGATCCGCTTCTTTGAACAGGTTTCTCCCGTGAACCATTTCCAGTATCGCGACGGCATCCTCCACGCCGAAGACGTCTCCATTCCCGAGATCGCCAAGGCTGTCGGCACGCCCTTCTACTGCTATTCGACCGCGACGCTCGAGCGCCATTACCGCGTGTTTTCCGAGGCCTTCAGCGATGTCGATGCCATGGTCTGCTATGCGATGAAGGCCAACTCCAACCAGGCAGTCCTGAAGACGCTCGCGCGCCTTGGCGCCGGTGTCGATGTGGTCTCAGTCGGCGAACTTTTTCGCGCGCTTGCGGCCGGCATCCCCGCAGAGCGCATCATGTTTTCGGGCGTCGGCAAGACCGCGGCGGAAATGGACGCGGCACTCGAGGCGGGCATTTATTGCTTCAACGTCGAATCAGAGCCCGAGCTCGAGGTTCTCAACCAGCGCGCCGCCCGCGCCGGCAAGAAGGCGCCGGTCTCCTTCCGGATCAATCCTGACGTCGATGCGCGCACCCACGCCAAGATCTCGACCGGTAAGAAAGAAAATAAGTTCGGTATTTCCTTCGAGCGCGCTCGCGCCGTCTACGCCCGTGCCGCCGAACTGCCAGCAATCACTGTGACCGGCATCGACATGCACATCGGTAGCCAGATCACCGAGCTGCAGCCTTTCCAGGATGCCTTCAAGCTTTTGAGGGAGCTTGTAGACACGCTGCGCGCCGACGGCCACGACATTCATCACGTCGATGTCGGCGGCGGCCTCGGCATTCCCTATCGCGACGACAACAACCCGCCGCCTTCACCGGAAGCCTATGCCCATATCGTCAAGGACCAGCTTCGCGGCCTGAACTGTCGGATCGTCACCGAACCGGGCCGGCTGATCGTCGGCAATGCCGGGATCCTGGTGAGCGAAGTCATCTATGTGAAGGACGGTGGCCAGAAGAGCTTCATCGTCGTCGATGCCGCTATGAACGACCTCATTCGCCCGACGCTCTATGAGGCCCACCACGAGATCAGGCCCGTCATCGTCACGGCGGCAAGCGCCCCGCGCATCAAGGCCGATGTCGTAGGCCCCGTCTGCGAGACGGGAGACTATCTGGCGCTCGGCCGCGAGATGAGCATGCCAAAGCCAGGCGATCTCTTAGCCGTCGGGTCTGGCGGTGCCTATGGCGCTGTCCAGGCGGGGACTTACAACAGCCGTCTGCTGGTGCCGGAAGTGCTCGTCAACGGCTCCGAATTTCACGTTGTCCGGCCGCGCCAGACCTATGATGACCTGATTGCACTCGACTCCATTCCCGCGTGGCTCGCCTGAGCCGTGGTTCACATTTGAGCGAAATCGGCTGAAAAAGCGGCCCTGCCCTCGTCTTCGCCACAAAGGATGCTATCGTTATCTTGTGCATCGCAAGCACAAGATGAAGATTGGCCGGCCGCGAGAATTCGGAGAGTGACGGGCAGATGAGCAACGCCGATAGCGACAGGAAGGGTGCTTTTTCCTCACGGCCCGCGCTTGCGCGGCTGGTTGCGATCAAGCGCGTCCTTGCCCGGCTCGTCCTTGTTTCAGAACAATTGCTGCCGATGCTGCTGCCGGTGTTTGCGGTCGCAGCCCTCTATCTCTGCACATCCTGGTTTGGCCTGTTCCGCATTTTGCCGGGATTGCCACGCCTGGCGCTCCTGATTGCTTTCATCCTTGCCTTTGGCGCCTCGATCGTACCTTTGCGTCGCCTGCGCTGGCCAAGCGTGGCCGAAGCCGACCGGCTGCTGGAGGAACGCAACGGCCTGCCGCATCAGCCGGTTACCGTCCAGGACGACGAACCGGCCTTCGATACGCCGTTTGCCCGCGCACTTTGGCGTGAGCACCAGACCCGCATGGCCGAGCGGATCGCAGCCCTCGATACCGGGCTGCCGCGCCCTGATATCGCCAGCCACGACCGCTTCGGTCTGCGCGCCATTCCGGCCCTGCTGCTGGTTGCCGCCTTCGGCTTTTCGATGTCCAACGGCGGCGGTTCGATCACCGACGCATTTCAAAATGTCCCCGAGACGAACACTGATCCGGACCTGCGCATCGACGCATGGGTCACGCCGCCTTACTACACCGGCCAGGCCCCGACCTATCTGACGGGTAGCACTGCAACGGCCAGCGGCACTATCAGCGTGCCGCAATTCTCCGATCTCACCATCCGCGTTACCGGCGGCCAAGGCACGGAAAAGGTATTGTTCCAGGGGACAGGCAGCGAGCGCGGTGTCGAGATCGCGCTTCAGGACGATAAGGCCGCCGCACCGCCGAACGCGAGCGGCACGAGAGCAGGAAACATCCGCGCTGCCGCAGGTCCGCCAGCAACCTCTCCGGCACCAAGCGATACGGCTGCTGCAGCACCGCCCGGAGCCCGCACGCATGCATTGAAACTCGAAAAGGGCGGCGTGCTGACGGTCAACGACCGCCATTGGACTTTTGACGTTCTTACCGATAAACCGCCGGAAATCGCTTTCGACGGCATCCCGCATGCAACGGTCAACGGCGCGCTGGAAATCGGCTTCAAGGCCAAGGATGACTACGGCATCGAGGAGGCCCATGCCGAAATCGTTCCGGTTGGAGTGGATCCGGAGGCAAAGCCGCTCTATCCACTTCCCGACTTCAGGTTCGAGATCGGCCGTCGCAACCGTCGCGAGGTAAAGGGGCTCGGCAGCCACGACCTGAGCGAACACCCCCTTGCCGGCAAGCGTGTCAGGGTGACCCTCGTTGCGCGCGACGGCGCCGGCCAGACCGGCCGCAGCCCGCCGCACGAAATGACGATGCCTGCACGGAACTTCAGCGAGCCACTGGCAGGCGCCGTCGCCGAGGAGCGACAGGTGTTTGCGTTGGATACCCGCAAAATGCCGGAGGCAATCGCGCTCAACGAATCGCTGAGCATCCGCGCCGACGAGACCATACCCAATCTCACCCACTACCTGCTCTTGCAGTCAGCGCTGACGCGCATGCGTCTGGCGCTGGGCGACGTGGACTTGAAGGACACCGCCGACTACCTCTGGCAGATCGCCACCGGCATGGAAGATGGGCAGCTGTCGGACGCCGAGAAGAAGCTGCGGGATGCGCAAAAGAAGTTGTCCGATGCGCTGCAGCGCAACGCCTCGGACAGCGAAATCAAGCAGCTGACCGACGAGCTGCGCAAAGCCATGAACAGCTACATGAAGGAGCTGGCCGAGCGCATGAAGAATGCGCCGATGCAGCCGAACCAGAAGTCCGCCAATGTGCTCCGGCAGCAGGATCTCGAGCGGATGATGGATCAGATCGAAAACCTCGCCCGCTCCGGCAATCGCGATGCCGCCCAGCAGATGCTGTCCGAGCTCCAGCGGATGATGAACAATCTCCAGGCGGGAAAACCGCAGCAAGGGCAGCAACAGGGCCAGGAAAACAGCGAAGCCCGCAAGCAGATGGACAAGCTCGGCCAGATCCTACGCGACCAGCAGAAGCTGATGGAGCAAACGTTCCAGCTCGACCAGGCGATGAAGGATCGCATGCAGCGCGGCGATCCCAACGAAGACGGCGATCCGCTGGAACAGCCGATGCCGGGCCCGGACGGGCAGCCGCGGCAGGATCAGCAACAGCAAGGCCAGCAGCAAGAGGGCGGGCAGCAACAGGGCCAACAGCAACAAGGTCAGTCGTCGCAGGATGGCAAGACGGTTGAACAGCTGCGTGAAGCCTTGAAGCAGCTTCGCAAACAGCAGGATGATCTCGGCAAGCAGTTGGGCGAGCTGCAGAAATCGCTGAACGGCCTTGGTATCAAACCCGGCCAGGGCTTTGGCCAGGCACAGCGGGAAATGAAGGGCGCGGCCGGCGAACTTGGCCAGGGCCATGGCGAGCCCGCAATCCAGGGTCAAAGCCGCGCGCTGGAGCAGCTGCGCCAGGGCGCCCGCGACATGCTGACGCAAATGATGCAGGCCCAACAACAGGGCCAGGGTCGAGGGGATGGCAAAGGACAAGGTCAGGGAAACCAGGGCGAGCGGGATCCGCTCGGCCGATCACTGCAAAGCGACGGCGATGCCTTCGACGGTAGCCACAAAATCCCCGACGAGATCGACGTGCAGCGCGCCCGCGAAATCCTCGACGCCATCCGAAAGCGGCTTGGCAACAATCCGACGATGGAGGAGGAGCGGCGCTATCTGGAACGCCTGCTCGACATAAAATAAGCGGTCAAGCAATGAGCGCGCGTGCGACGGCCTTGCGGATATCTGGAAGCGCAAACGGCTTTGCCACGACATCGACGATTTTTTCCATTAGGTCGTCGGCACGTTCGCGCTGTTCGGCATAGCCGGTCATCAGCAGGATCTTTAAATCGGGCCAACCGGATGCCGCCTGGTGCGCCAGTTCGATACCATCCATGACGGGCATGCGGATATCGGACAGCAGGAGATCGTAGGTGCCAGTCTTCAGCTTTTCGAGACCTTCGGCGCCGTCGGCTGCCTCTTCCGTTTCGTGACCATCCAGCCGCAACGCGCGGGCAACGAATACCCGAAGCGAATCTTCATCTTCGGTGATCAGAATTCTTGCCATGTGCATCGCTCCGTAGGCTTCATGTCCCGCGGAGAAATCACCAGACTTTCCCTAGCGATCGGTAAACAGCCCGAGCCAACCGCGCTTGTTGGTTAACAAGGGCTCTTTAATCTGGAGGTGTCAGGCGTCGCCGGTGACGATGCCGACGAAGGGCAGTTCGCGGAAGGCGTAGGCCACGTCCATTCCATAGCCAACGACGAAATAGTCGGGGCATTCGAAGCCGACATAGTCAGCCTCGATATTTTCCTGGCGCTTGACACGCTTGTCGAGCAGCACCGCCAGCGTCACGTTGCGTGCTCCGCGCTCATAGAGCAATTCCTTGGCAAAGCGAAGCGTCCGGCCGGATTCGAGAATGTCGTCGATGAGCAGGACATCGCGGTCCTTAACGTCGCTGTCGATATCCTTGACGATCCGCACACCCTGCGACACCGTGCCCGAGCCATAGCTGGACAGCGTGATGAACTCCACTTCCGGCGCAAGTCCGGTGTCGTGAAGGGCGCGCAGCAGGTCGGCTGCGAAGATGAAGGAGCCCTTCAGGATGGCGATGACCAGCAGATCCTTGGTCGGACCCTTGGTGATCTCGATTGCAAGCGCCCGATTGCGCTCGGCAATCTGCTCCGCGGTAAAAAGCGGGTCGATATTCTTTCCGCGTACGACTGGCATCGGGGGCATGCTCCTTGGATAGACGGCGGTGGTTCCGCCGGACAGAGCAAAAGCCGTTACCACAATCCCGCAGGGGACACACCCTAGGGCAGGAAGGAAAGATGGACTTCCGGCATTTTTCCACCGGGGCGCTGCAATCGCGCCGAAAAGCCGCGACTTTCGCCGGCACCAAGGCGCTCCGTCGGCGGCGTGATCAGGATGCTGGACAGAAGCCGGTCGTCGGAGACCAGATCGGCCCTGATCTGCGACACCGCAGCGGTCGCCTCGCCGCGGTTTTCGATGATGCCGTTGACGATGAGCATCTTGAGGCCATTGGCGTCCTTTGGCGTCAAAGTGACGTGGGTGAATTGCAAAGGTGCTACGACCACCGTCGGCGCCGCCGACAGGCTCGCAAAGCCGCCAGCCAGTCCGAAGACCAGAACGAACAGGGCAGCAACGAGGGCAGCGAAAGTGCGACCTGAGGCGCGTTGCAACCAACGCTCGCCAGCGCGGAAACACCAGGCAGCGATCGTCGCAATCATCGACGGCGCCGGAGCGCTCCGGCGCTGAAATTGACGATTGTCGTTGAAGCTTTTCGTCGGCTGGCCGTTGGTACGGGTTGGAATGACCGTGATGAATTCCGCATCGATGACGTCGAATTTGCGCTCGAAGTGAGCGCGCGGGCGTGGACCTGCTTGCGCCTCGGGCGGAAGCAGATCATAAACCAGTCCGGTTTGCTGCTGTCGGTAACGGAATGCGCCCATGACGACGTCCTCTGTGGTAGTCCACATGGTTTCGACGCCCTGGCAAAGGTGGGCATTGAAACGAATCCCGCCCAGAAGTAAATTTTAATGGTTAATCTTTCGCAAATACGGTCATCAAACTGGCGCGTTTTCGGCAAAATTTACCGCCTGTTAACTGTGTTGATTAACAACTCGTCTTATCAAAACCCGGAAGACTGGGCTGCCCGTTGATTCACTTTGAAAACGTCGGTTTGCGCTACGGCATGGGCCCGGAGATTCTCCGGGACTTGACCTTCGACATTCCGAAAAAGTCGTTCCAGTTCCTGACCGGTCCATCGGGCGCCGGCAAGACGACATTGCTGCGCCTGCTTTTCATGTCGCTGCAGCCGACCCGCGGTCTGATCCGCATGTTCGGCCGGGATATCACCGTCATTCCGCGCGCCGAACTGCCGTTGCTCAGACGACGGGTCGGCATCGTTTTCCAGGATTTCCGTCTTCTCGATCACCTGACCACCTACGAAAACGTGGCCCTGCCTTTAAGGGTTCGCGGCAAGGACGAGAGCTCGTATCGCACCGACGTGCTCGAACTGTTGAAGTGGGTCGGGCTTGGAGAACGGATCAACGTACTGCCGCCGGTGCTTTCAGGCGGCGAGAAGCAGCGCGCAGCGATTGCTCGGGCGCTGATCGACCGGCCGGAAATCCTGCTTGCCGACGAGCCGACGGGCAATGTCGATCCGCCGATGGCGCGGCGGCTTTTGAACCTCTTCCTCGAACTGAACAGGCTCGGCACGGCGGTCGTCATCGCGACGCACGATCTGACCCTGATGGACCAGGTGGAGGCCCGCCGCATGATCCTTTCCGGGGGGCATCTCGACGTCTATGACTAAGCCCGCCCAGCCACGCCAGAAACGCCCCCGCCCAGCTGCCCCTGTGCCTGGCAAGCGGCCGGAAATGCGTGTACGGCCGACAGGCCCGATCGTGCCGTCCTCGAATATCCAGGGCAATGCGCTTGTTGTCGTCATTGCCATCATGGCCTTTCTTGCCTGCCTGACGCTTGGCGCGGTCAGCATGGTACGCGCGACGGCGGCCAGTTGGGAAAGCCAGATTTCCCGCGAGGTGACGATCCAGATCAAGCCGGACGACAATCTCGATATGGACAAAGCGCTGGTGCAGGCGCGCGACATCGCGCTCACCTTCGTCGGCACCAAGACCGGCCAGATCGTCGACGAGGCCGCGACCGCTCGATTGCTGGAGCCCTGGCTCGGCTCAGGCCTCGATCTGAAGGAATTGCCGGTCCCGCGCCTTGTGATCATCACCATCGACGAAACTCATCCACCCGATTTTGACGGGATGCGCTCGCTGCTGAAGGACTCGATCCCGCAAGCGTCCCTCGACGACCACCGCACCTGGGTCGACCGGCTGGTCTCGATGGCACACACGACGGTCATGATCGGAACGGGCGTGCTGCTGCTCGTCTTCACCGCGATGGTCCTAACCGTTGTGTTTGCAACGCGCGGCGCGCTTTCGGGCAACCGGCATATCGTCGAGGTGCTGCATTTCGTCGGAGCCGAAGGGAGTTTCGTCGCCACCGAGTTTCAAAAGCATTTTCTGAAGATCAGCTTCAAAGGCTCGGCGATTGGAAGCGCTCTGGCGGCCCTCTTTTTTGCGGCCGCAGGTTTCCTTCAGAGCCACACTATAGCGACACCACAGACCGACCAGGCGACTGCTCTCTTCGGCACCTTTTCAGTCGGCGCGCTTGGCTATGTCGGCATCTTCGCGACGATGGTGATCATCGCGCTGCTGACCACCGTCACCGCACGCTTTACCGTCATGCGGACCATCTGCGAAATAGACCTTATAAGATCCGATCCGAGCAGGAGCGATACAATCGCGAATTGACGTTATCCTGCCATCAATCAGCCTGTTCCGTGAAGCAATGTGCGATTACTGACGATTCGAGCATAGACCTGATGACGACGCGCAAGAGCTTAGGTTGGGGAACGAGCCGGGTGCGATTGAACCCGGACGGCTCGGTGCGTCGCAGTCTGCTGCGTCGCGTGCTTCGCTGGGGCGGGTTTTCTCTGATCTTTCTGCTGGCGGTTGTCTTCGGAGGCTTTTTGCGTTTTGCCGATTCGATCACCACCCTGAAGCCTCCTGCCGACCCCAAGGCGGACGCGATCGTTGTTTTGACCGGCGGCTATCAGCGCATCGATCAGGCCGTCGAATTGCTACGCACGGGAGCCGGCAACCGATTGCTGATCTCGGGGGTTCACCCGACGACCACACGCTCGCAGATTAGAAAGATGACACAGAGCCCCGCCAATCTGTTTTCATGCTGCGTCGACATAGGCTACGACGCGGTCGACACGATCGGCAACGCGCGCGAAGCCGCCAAATGGATTCATTCCAACGGCTATAAGAGCGTGCTGGTCGTCACCAACAACTATCATATGCCCCGCAGCATCGCAGAGCTGAAATATGTCGATCCGGCCACCGATTTCATCCCGTATCCCGTCGTCAATACGGATCTGAAAAGCGCCAATTGGTTCACCGATCCGAACGCGCTGCGCACCATGCTGATCGAATATGGCAAGGTGCTGCTCGCCGGCGCCCGCAATCTGACCGGCTTCGGCCGGCCGCCAGGTCTTCGCTCGCAGGTATCGGAAGAAACCGTCAGCAAGGATGCCCCCCCGAGCCAATCGACGGCGCCGCATCAGCTGACTTTTTATTGACCGCGATTTCGTGTAGGCCGTCGTTGACGCGTCAAGCATCCGGCCAGGGAAGCCTCCATGAATATTGTCCGCTCGATCCTGTTCAACCTCTGCTTCTATGCAAACCTGATCATCCGGATGATCGTTCTGTCGCCGATCTACTTCCTCATGCCGCGCAAGGCCGCCTATGCCATTCCAAAGAACTGGGCGCGGTCGAGCGTATGGCTGATGGAAAAGATCGTCGGCACGACCTTCGAGATCGAAGGACTGGAGAATATTCCGGCCGGCGGCTATATCCTTGCGCCGAAGCACCAGTCTTTCTGGGATACCTTCGCGCTTCTCCCCTACCTCGACGATCCGGTCTACATCCTCAAGCGTGAGCTGATGTGGATCCCGCTATTTGGCTGGTATGCGGGCAAGCAGCAGATGATCCCCGTCGACCGCGGCGCGCGCGGCAAGGTCATGCTGGATGTGTTGAAACGCACCCGCGAGGTCCTGGCAAAGGGCCGCCAGCTGATCATTTACCCCGAGGGCACCCGTCGCCCGCCTGGAGCCGAGCCGCTCTACAAATACGGCATCGCCCGCATGTACCGCGATCTTGGTGTGCCGGTCGTGCCTGTTGCCATGCATCCCGGCCTTTTCTGGCCGCGGCGGACCTTTCAGCGCTACCCCGGCCATTTCAAAGTGCGCATCCTGCCCCCCATCGAAGCAGGCATGGATCCGGATGCCTTCTTTGCGCGGCTGATTGCGGAAACGGAAAAAGCAAGCGACGAGTTGCTGGTCGAGACGTTCGCCCGCAATCCGAACCTTCCGGTACCGCCGACCGCGGCCCGGCGGCTGGCCGAGATTGCTGCCGCCAAGGTCGTCGCGGCGTCGGCCTGATCAGGAGGCTTGGCGCATCCGTTCGATCTCATCCGTCACCTGCTCGAGCCAATGATCCCGGATGCCGAGCTCCTTGAGATGCGCCAACGTGTTGAACACATAGGCGTCGTTCGGCCCCGAATGGCCGCTGGCGCCGTTGACCACGTGGGCTGCGGACACGGCATCGAGCGAGCCCGCATATTGGCGGTGATCGCGGTCGACGACATAGGCGACCGCAGTGACCCGTCGTCCGTCTGAAAGGCGAATGGGCGACAACCTCTCCAGATAGACGTTGGTCACCAGCTCGCGCTCGCGCAGATAGGCGAGCACGTCCTCCCGTTCATGCTCGGCGACACGGAATGCCGTGCCTCGACAGGCTCCACCGCGATCAAGGCCCAGCACCAGGCCTGGACTGGCTTGCGTTCCCCTGTGGACCCAGGAAAGGACGCAAAGCGATCTGCGATATCCGAAGATCAGCGCGTCGGCTTTTTCCTCATAGGCAAAACCCGGATTCCACATTAGCGATCCGTAGCCAAAGACCCAAAATTCGTCCATATCCAAAGCCAAATCAGTGTGAGCGTCGCGATCAACCATTGGAGATCATCATGGCAGCGTCAAGCCAAACCGGCACGTCCGGTATCGGCAAACGAGTGTTGCTGGCCGGAGTTGGGCTTGTTGTTGTTGTCGCGGCACTTTACGTCGGCGGCTGGTACTATGCGGTTTCGGCTCTGAAGGGCAATGTCCTGCGTGCGCTCGGCAAGCGCGACAACGCCGGAATATCTGCCGAATGCACCGACCTGGATTTCCGTGGCTTCCCCTTCAAGATCGGCATGTACTGCTCCAAGGTGATGGTCGACGATCATGTCAATGGCATCTCGGCCTCATTTGACAAGCTGACTTCTTCCGCCGCGGTCTATCAGCCCGGCCATATCGCCTGGCAGCTGAAGTCGCCGGCCGAAATCCGAAATGCGAACGGCCTGGCGATTTCGGCCGAATGGACCGACCTTCAATCGACGCTTGTCACCAAGGGAAAGGGAATAGAACAGGGAACAACGGCCATCGAAGGGCTCAAGGCCGGCATCGTCTCCGCCTTCAACGGGCAGGATATCAACGTGACTGCCGGCCATACCGAAATTCACGTTCGCCAGAACGGCGATGACCTCGAAACCGCGATCGGCGTCGAAAACGCGAACGCCGTCATCAAGGACTTCCCCCAGATCCTGCCCGCGCTGACGGCAAATGCCGACATTACGCTCAGCGGCAAGGCGGGTCTGCTCGATGGCAGCGACAAGGACGGGCGCCTGAACGCTACGTCAGGCATTCTGCACCGCGTCGTGGCTGATATCGGCGACGGTCGCGTCATGACGCTGTCCGGCCCCTTTTCCTTCGATGAGCAAGGCTATGTCTCCGGCCAGTTCAAGCTCGAGATCGACCAGCTCGGGCCATGGCGCGACGGCCTCAAGACCGCGATACCGGCCGCCAAACACACGATTGACCTTGCCGCCAAACTATTGAAGGCGATGGCTGCGGGCGGCGACAATGTTTCAGTCGATCTGACGGCCGATCACGGCAACGTCACGCTCAGCGGTTTCATTCCCCTCGGCTCCATTCCGCCGATTTGAACTAGTTTTTCTTGTCGAGCGCGTGGCGTCCGAAATCCGGCGCATCGACATCCTGTCCGGCCTGGATGATCGAGCGGCGGATCGCCCGCGTGCGGGTGAACAGCTCGAATATCTTGTCGCCCTCTCCCCAGCGGATCGCCCGCTGCAGCGATGCGAGATCCTCGGAAAAGCGCGCCAGCATCTCGAGGATCGCATCCCTGTTGTGCAGGCAGACATCGCGCCACATGGTCGGATCGGAAGCGGCAAGACGCGTGAAGTCTCGAAAGCCAGACGCGGAATATTTGATGACTTCCGATTCCGTCACTGTCTCCAGGTCATCGGCTGTGCCGACGATGTTGTAGGCGATGATGTGCGGCAGATGAGAGACGATCGCCAGCACCTTGTCGTGATGCTCGGCATCCATTTCGTCGACGCGGGAACCGAGCGTCTCCCAGAAATGGCGCAGCTTCTGGATCGCCGCTTCATCGGTTCCGGGGATCGGCGTGAAGATGCACCAGCGGCCGTCGAAGAGGCCGGGGAAGCCGGCGTCCGGACCTGATTTTTCGGTGCCCGCCAAAGGGTGCCCAGGGATGAAATGTACGCCTGCAGGAATATGCGGCTGCATCTGCGCGATGACGGATGCCTTGGTCGATCCGACGTCCGTGACGATCGCGCCAGGCTTCAGATGCGCCGAAATCTCCTCGGCAACGCTGCCCGACGCGCCAACCGGGACCGAGACGATGACCAGATCAGCATCCACGACAGCCTCTGCTGCTGATATCGTATAGCGATCGCCAAGCCCGAGCTCTTCGGCCCGTTTCAGCGTCTCGGGTTTACGCGTGCTGACGACGATCTCCTTGGCAAGCCCGAGCCGCCTGATGTCGTAGGCGATCGAAGAGCCGATCAGCCCGATGCCGATCAGCGCGATTCGGTCGAACTGAACACTGCTCATGCCTTGCGCCCCATGAACTCGCCGAGCGTTTCGATGACGCCGCGGTTTGCTTCTTCCGTGCCGACGGTCATGCGCAAAGAATTGGCAAAGCCATAGCCGCGCACCGCCCGCAGGATGTACCCGCGGCTCGTCAGGAAATCGTCGGCGTCAACAGCGCGTTTTCCGTCGACATCGGGGAAATGAATAAGAACGAAATTGGCAACCGACGGCGTCACCTTGAGGCCAATGGTCTCAAGCGCGCCGGTCAGCCTCTCGATCCAGAGCAGATTGTGGGCAACAGCGGTCTCGACGAAGGCCTGATCGCGGACGGCGGCAGCGCCGGCGGCAATCGCCGGGGCATTCATGTTGAATGGTCCGCGCAAACGGTTGAGCGCATCGACGATCTCTAAAGGGCCGAACATCCAGCCGACGCGCAGGGCGGCAAGGCCGTAGACCTTCGAGAAGGTGCGCGTCATTACGACGTTGGAGTTCGACGAGACGAGCTCGATCCCGGCTTCATAGTCGTTGCGGCGGACATATTCCGCATAGGCGGCGTCGAGCACGAGGATGACATGCTTCGGCAGAGCCGCCTGCAGCCGCCGGATTTCGCTGACCGGAACATAGGTGCCCGTCGGATTGCCCGGATTGGCAATGAAGACCATCTTCGTTTTGTCGGTGACGGCGGCAAGGATGGCGTCGACATCGACCGTACAGTCCTTTTCCTTGACGGTCACCGGCGTTGCGCCCGCACCCATGATCTGGATCTTGTAGACGAGGAAGCCGTGTTCGGTGATAACGGCCTCGTCGCCGGGGGCAAGATAGACATGGCAGAGCAAGCCAAGCAGTTCGTCTGAGCCATTGCCGCATAGGATATTGGCAGCATTCAGCCCGTAGACCCCGGCAATCGCCTGGCGCAGTTCGCTCGCCTGGCCATCGGGATAACGCTCCAGCTGCCCGGCGGCGGCACGAAAAGCCTCGATCGCCTTGGGGCTGGCGCCTAACGGCGTTTCGTTCGAGGACAGCTTGAACACGCGGGCAACACCCGGTGCATGTTCTTTGCCCGGCACATAGGCTGCGATATCGAGAATACCGGGGCGCGGAACAGGCTTGCTGATTTCAATGCTCATTGGACTGACCTTGGAACGGGCCGGAAAATTCCGGCTTGAGACACCCCGTGGCATTAATGCGGAAAGACGGTTTTGTCGAGGGCGGAGGCGGACACACGCCTCAGCGCTCGACGCTCGTCTCCCTGCGGGCGGTCGGAACGCCGCGTGGTGCCAGAACCGGAACGAAAACCCGGCGCGAGGTGCGCACGGCGACCGGAAGCCCCTGGTAGAGCCGCTTCTGCGCCTCGACGATGATCACGCCCGAAAAAGCCGGCCATAGCGTGCGGCCGATCCGCTCGAAGGCGCGCCGCAGCTTCAGCACGGTACGCAGCTTCGACGGTGGGAAGAACAGGGCCTCGGCGGAGGCCCCAGGGGTGAAATTTGTCTCACGCAGCAGAGCGGTAAGCTGCCCGCGCGAATAGGGCCTGCCGGAGCCGAACGGCGTATGCTCCATCCGCGCCCAGACGCCCGTGCGGTTCGGGACGACAATCACCAGCCGTCCGCCCGGCGCAAGTATTCGCCATAGCTCCTTCAGCGTCTCCCGCGGGCTTTCGGCAAATTCAAGCGAATGAACCATCAGCACCCGGTCTATCGATGAATCCGGCAGCGGCAGCTCCTCGTCGAAGATCAGCGCGGTGGATGAGGCAGATCCCATCGGCCAGTTCACCGCCCCCTGCCCGGCTGGCATGAAGGCGAAGGTGCGCTCGGTGTCGGGGCGAAAGCGGTCGAGATAGGGGACAGAATAACCAAGGCCGACAAGCCGCTCTTCTGGCAACCGCGCCCAAAGCGACGACAGCGCCATCGCGATCGATTGTTCCGCAAAGCGACCGAGCTCGGAATGATAGAATTGGCGAAGATCGACGATATCAGCGTGCATTGCGACAAATGTTATCAGGAGGCGGTTGGACTTCAAGGCCGCAGCCTCTACATTTGGTCCTGACGACATGGGATTAAGGACATTTTCGACGATGAAGCCTTTGGAAATAGAAGTTTTTAGCTGCCGGACCGACAACTACGGCGTTCTGGTCCACGATCCGGAAGCCGGGCTGACTGCGTCGATCGACGCGCCCGAGGCAGCGTCGGTGCTGGCCGCTGCCGCACGTCGCGGCTGGAAGATCACGCATATTCTGACGACGCACCAACACACCGACCATGTCGAGGGCAACCTGGCATTGAAGGAGCAGTTCGGCTGCGAAATCATCGGCCCGATCAACGAGGCAGTGGCAATTCCAGGACTCGACCGCGCGGTGGGCGATGGCGACAGCTTCGAGTTCGGCGGCCATACCGTCAACGTCATCGAAACACCAGGTCATACCGCCGGCCACATCTGCTACCACTTCGAGGACGACAAGCTGCTGTTTTCCGCCGACACGCTGTTTGCACTCGGTTGCGGCCGGCTGTTCGAGCGGCCGGCAAGCGACATGTGGGCCTCGCTGCAAAAGCTCGCGGCACTTCCCGACGAAACAGCCATCTATTTCGGCCATGAATATACGCTGGCAAACGCCCGTTTCGCGTTGACGATCGATCCCGACAACGAACGCCTGAAGACCCGCGCTGCCGATATCGAAGCGCTGCGAGCGGAAGGAAAATTCACTATTCCGACGACGCTGGCGTTGGAGAAGGAAACCAATCCCTTCCTGCGCGCCGCCGATCCGTCGATCCGCCGCAACCTCTTGATGGAAAACCGTAGCAACGAGGAAGTCTTTGCCGAAATCCGAAAGCGCAAGGACAATTTCTGATGCGACCGGAAGACATCATTCGCGAACTTGCGATGCGGCCCCACCCCGAGGGTGGCTGGTATGTCCAGACATTTCGAGACAGCACGGACGAGACCCGCGGCCATTCCACGGCAATCTACTACATGCTCCAGGCAGGCGAGCATTCGCACTGGCACCGCGTCCACGACGCTACCGAGGTTTGGCACTATTACGCCGGAGCGCCGCTGGCGCTGCACCTGTCGGACGATGGCAAGTCCACCGAAACGATCATTCTCGGCACAGACCTTGCAAAGGGCGAGCGTCCGCAAGCGGTCGTCCCGGCCAACTGGTGGCAGGCGGCGGAAACGCTCGGTGATTTCACCCTTGTCGGCTGCACGGTTGCGCCCGGTTTCGAGTTTTCGAGCTTCGAAATGGCGCCGCCTGGATGGAAGCCATTGGCTGGATAGAGCAATTCCAGAAAAAGTGTGAAGCGGTTTTCCCTCGGAATTGCGTCAAAACAAGTAGTTAGACCGTCGTCTAATAGCGAGCTTTGCAAGCGCCTTTTAGGTGCGGGAGGTTATTTGCCGGGAGCATGGTCGTCTACGCGGTCGACATAGGTCGCCGCATTATGGTGCTTCGCGGGACGGTCCTTCCAATGTATGTCTCGCACGCTGCAAGCAAACTCGTGGTGCAACGGTGTTAACGGAATGGACCAGCCTCGGTCTCGGCAGGGACGCCACTTCACGCCATGGGCGCTGCAAAGCTCGAGAGTTGGTGGCTGTCGCCCTGTTGAAGACTTCACCGGAGCGAAGCATCGCATGCATGATGCACTTGGGTTAGCTTCTCCAGAGCTTGCGGGCGACAGCGACAGCGGAGCGTTTGCAGCCAATCTTCTCGCGTAGTTTTATACCCCAATTGCGCAGATCGCTGTCGGCCTGGCTGCGTGTCAGGATCACTACCGCGGCTTCATAGAGAAGGGAACGTATATGCGTGTCTCCGCGTCGGGAGATATGGCCATCATAGTCTACTTCGCCCGACTGATAGCGAGTCGTGATGCTTGTAGCAGAGGGCGACGTGGTTTCCGTCAACAGAGCCGGCGACCTAGAACCGCAGCAGGCCGATTTCGAGGCGGCTCGATCGTCGCTGGCGATGGGACCGTCGGGCGCGCCGGAATCTATCCGACGTTGGCCTCGCGCTTTGACGTTTGGCCCGTGACAACGGCGGCTGGCCAGCGTGCCGTCATAGGACTGGCATTCGACCCCGATCAACGCCCATGGGCGCCGAAAGTGTTTTAGCGCTGGCGCTTGACCGCCAGCATCTCGGGCTCAGCCGGTTGAAACCGGGTAAGGGATGCCCGCCTGAGGGCAATTCCACAGACAGCCCATTGCGGCCTTTCGAGATCGCCTGGCGGACATTCGCGAGAGTGAGACCTCTGTTTTTCACCAAATGCCGGGAAACAATCGAAACCTTACATCCCTGGTGTAGTCGTCGTAACCCGGCAGCTCGACGCGCAGCATTTGCTCCTCGCCCACCGCCCGAAAACCGATGCCAACGACGGCGAGAGGAACGAACAGCAGGCCCCACCAGGAGCCCAGCAGCAGGGGCGTGCCCACAAACATTAGTAGCGCGCCGGAATACATCGGGTGGCGAACGATGCGGTAGGGCCCGTCGGTGATCACGCGTTGCTGCCGATCGATCTGCACGCGCACCTGCGGGGCTGCAAACGTGTTGAAGCGAAACGTCTGCCAAACGACAAGCATGCACAGCGCGATCAGCACGGCCCCCAGAGCCTCCGCCCAAAGTGGAACGACCGACCACCCGAAGCGACGAGCGTCAAGAGCGCTCAACACCAACCAACTGACGAAGACGAGCGCCGCCGCGGCCATAAAGACGCGGTCCCAGGGTTGTTGGTCCGGTTGCACAGGCGCGGAGAGGCGTGCTGCGAGAAGGGCCGGATCGTGCCGCGCCAGCCAGAAGCTCACGGCGAAGCTCGATACCGCAATCTCGCCCAGGAAAACCCAACCTTGCGGCCAGCCCCAGTCGCCGGCTGCAAGGAAGAGGACGACCCCCATCGCCAAAAGCCAGATCGTCGTCTGAACCACCATTCTCGTGATCATAGCAATCGTCCTATGGATCAGATAACTGTCCACATTTCCCAGACCTCTTTACTCGGCGATTGCCGCCTGAGGTTCTGACGGGCGCCTCAGGATCATCCTGTGGGCGGCAAGGACGGCGCCACCGGTCACCAGCAGGCAGGCGCCGGCAATGCCCCAACTCGGCTCGGCAAAGCCGAACAGCGTGAGGATGAGCGTCGAAAGCAGCGGCGCGGCATAGCTGGCCGCCCCAAGGATCTGGATATCGCCATTCTTGACGCCATAGTCCCAAGCATAGAAGGCAGCGCCGACCGGGAACAGTCCCAGGCCGACAACCGCAATCCATTGAAGTATGGTCTCCGGCCAGATCGTCGTCTCAAGCCCGACATGGCATGCAAGAGAAAGAACAGAGGTCGCAAGGCAAAAACCGGTGACGACATCTGTCGATACGGCATCGAAGCGGCGGGTAAGCAGCGAATAGCCTGACCATGTGAAGGCGCAAAGAAATGCCGCGCAATAGCCGATCGCATAGGCGCCTTCGAAATGAAAGCCATTGCGGCCGACGATCAGGATCGTGCCCGCAAGTCCGGCAATGGCGCCGGTAACGTGATACCAGCGCAGCCGCTCGCCCGGCAGCAGCGCCGAGCCGACCACGATCAACAACGGCCAGAGATAGGCGATCAATCCGGCCTCGACGGCCGGGGCGTTCCTGAGTGCGGTAAAATACAGGAAATGGTAGCCGAACAGCCCTGCAATACCGACGATCCAGACCTTGGCAGGCTGGCGGAGCAGCTTCAGCCGCTCAGGCTTGAGAATGAGGACCACGATCCCCGGAACGCTGCCGATGGCAAAGCAGATGGCGGAAAGCTGAAATGGCGGCATCTTGCCGGATGCGGCCGTCAATAGCGCCAGAAACGACCACATCAGGATGGCCGCAAATCCAGTCAAGGTCGCCCGCAACTTCACGCTATTCTCCTACCCGATCAGCCGCCGTATTTCACCGCTGTTATCGTCACCGTCCCATATTTCGTCGGGATGCGGACATAGACCGGAGCATATACATTCATGACCTCTGCCTTGGCAAACCAGATCTCCATGTCGTTGCTCTTGCTCAGATATTCAAAATCCGTACGGGTTTTCTTGTAGCCGCCCTTGGCGGTGAAATGCACGCCGCAGACGGTGGTGATCCCGTGAAACCCATCCGTGGAAAACGGATGCGACCCCTTCGGCGAGAGCTTCAGGTCCATCCGCGTCTCGCCGTCGTAGATTGGCAGCGTCTGGGCGCAGATGTTGGTGTTAGCCGGAAAGATCAGACCGGAAATCGGGTCGAGGACGGCACGGAGATCTTCAGGGCTGACCGGGATCCAATTGTTCGGCCGCTTCGGCTCCGGCGTCGTCGTGGTCGAGGTGACATTGCCGTCCTTGTAGACGACGTCATAGACATGGTGCTTGTGACCGCTGGTGTAATCCAGCGTGTAACGATCCGTTTCGAGGCGGTTGGGCCCGACCTGGCCGGAGATATCTGCGTGTGCCGAGATGGTGGTGACAAGATCGGCAAGGCCTGAAGAATTGACTTCGCCCTTGATGGTGAAATGCTTGTCGACGACATCGGTGCGGAAATCGGCACGGGCGATCGGAATACCAGCAAGCGAGACGCGATAGGCGGTTTCGTGCCGCAATTCCTCGGCATGTCCAAGGACGGGCGCGCCAATCGCCAAAGCCGTAGCCAAAAGACATTTTCCAAAATGCGACATGAAGGGCCTTTGTGATCATTCCGGCAGCTTATATAGGGACTTTATGCGCTGCCCGCGACCAGCAGACAATACGAGCTTTTTGACCGAATTGCGGGAAAGCCCAAGGTTTGGCCAAGGTTTGACTTGACGCGGCCGGTCTGTCTGACTATAGAACCGCAACTTTCCAATCATGGCCTGTTGGATCGCAAGCTCGGCTTTGCCGGCAAGGCTTTCCAATGGCAGACAAAAATAAAATAGGTGTACCATGTCCCGCATGTGCGAATTGACCGGCAAGGCCGTCCTGACGGGTAACAATGTCAGCCACGCCAACAACAAGACCAAGCGCAAGTTCCTGCCGAACCTGTGCAAGGTGACGTTGATCTCCGACGCTCTTGGCCAGCGCTATCGTCTGCGCGTTTCCGCTGCAGCCCTTCGCACTGTCGAGCATCGTGGCGGCCTCGACGCTTTCCTCTTGAAGGCAAGCGAAACGAACCTCAGCATGCGCGCGCGTCTGCTGCGTCGCCAGATCGTCAAGAAGACCGCAGAAACTGCAGTCGCAGCTGCATAAGCTTCTCGCGACCTGACATCATACGAGCTTCGAAAGGCTTGACGGATAATATCCGATCAAGCCTTTTCCTTGTGCTCGGTTCCCTGCAACTGGTGGCATCTCCCAGGATAAAAAAATGCTCAAGACGCGCTACCTACTGATCTACGTTGCCGCAATGACGCTTGTCGTCGTCGCCTCGAACTTTCTCGTCCAGTTCCCTTTGAACGGCGAAATCGCCGGCATCCAGCTGGGCGATATCCTGACCTGGGGCGCGTTCACCTATCCGGTCGCCTTCCTGATCACCGATCTCACCAATCGCCAGTTCGGCCCGCAGACCGCGCGCAAGGTGGTCTTTGCCGGCTTCGTCGTCGGCGTGACGCTGTCGTTCGTAACCTCGGTCCCGCGCATCGCCATCGCCTCCGGCTCGGCCTATCTCGCCGGCCAGTTGCTCGACATCGCGCTCTTCAATCGGTTGCGCCGTCAGGCCTGGTGGCGCGCGCCGCTGGTAGGTTCGTTGATCGGCTCGCTGCTCGATACATTGATGTTCTTCTCGCTCTCGTTTGCGGCGTTCTTCGTCTTGCTTGGTGCAAATACGCCTTTCGCCCTCGAACAGGCCCCGATTCTTGGCATCTTCGCGACCGAAGCGCCGCGCTGGATTTCCTGGGCGATCGGCGACTTCTCGGTAAAGCTCATCGTCGGCCTCGTCATGCTCCTGCCCTACGGCGCGCTGATGAACGTCCTGAAGCCGATGCAGCCGATCCGCGCGTCCTGAGGCGCCGGGCTTTTACCCGTTCAACCGAAATTCCAGCATCAGGCTGCGCTGCAGGATTGAATGGTTGTCGTCTGAAACCATGATCAGATGGATGGTGCCGTCTTCGGCGCGAAAGGCGTCGATGCCCTCCATATTGTCGATCTGATCATCGGCGCTGGCCTCGAAGATGACCTTGCCGTCGACGAGGGCTCCGGGCTTGATATCGCCGCCGGCAATCCGGCGCAGCCGCATGCCGATCCCGTGAGCGAGATCGAAGCGCCGCTCCAGCAACAGCAAATCCCCATCCGGCAGGAAGACGCCGTCGCTCACATCGAAATTGTCGTAGTGGCGAACGGCAAACCGGCCCTTCAGGGGACCATCGAGGATAGCCGCCAGCATATTTCCATCGCGATCGAGGCTACGTTCGGTGACGAGCACGGCGGCGCCGGCAAGCGGACTGCCTACCGGTCCGATCATCAGCGCTTCAAGGCTCTGATCGCTTCTGAGCTCGGACCTGCGCATCAGGATTGGAAGAGATGCAATCGGCATTGCCGCCTCGAAACCCGGATCCGGATAGACATCGACGCGATGGTCCTGCTCATAGCTGACGAGAACGTCGTCGCCGCGTAGCGCCAGCCCTTCCGCATCCATGGCGCCCTTGCCCTCATGCGAGATGCCGAAGCGATCGATCATCGGTGTGATCCGCGCGCCCGATATCCCCTTGAGCCTGCCTGCATCGTCGCGTTCGATCGTGCCAGTCCACCAGTGGCCGGTATCGAGCACCGATATGAAATGCCGCTGATCGGGCCGCAAGCGGATCGCCGACGCTCCGCCAAAGAGCTCGTTGCCGGAGTTCAACTGCAGGCCGCCGAGGAATTCGAGATCGCCGAATTTCGCCTGATCAGACCCGAAGTGAAAGCTCGAAATCTGCGTCACCCGCATGAAGGCCGCGCCATCTGCCGGCTCCTTTGCAGGCGCACAGCCGGTCAAGAGCACTGCCAGCATGGATGCGCGGCAAAGTCGCTTCATCGCATTTCTCGGGGTGTATGCCGACCGGACGGTTGACACGGAAATATCGTCACCCGGCACGGCGCCGGCGGCTGCCACGCGGTTGCTGCGACTGGTCCTCGAAAAGCGAGGCCAATTGCTCCGTCATGGCACCTGCCAACTCGTCGGCATCGACGATGGTGACGGCGCGACGATAATAACGCGTCACGTCGTGGCCGATGCCGATCGCCAGCAACTCGACAGGCGAGCGCGTTTCGATCTGTTCGATAACGGCGCGCAGATGCCGTTCCAGATAATTGCCCGGATTGACCGACAGGGTGCTGTCGTCGACCGGCGCGCCATCCGAGATCATCATCAGGATCCGGCGCTGCTCGCTGCGGGCCAGCAGCCGGTTATGCGCCCAGATCAGCGCCTCGCCGTCGATGTTCTCTTTCAGCAATCCCTCGCGCATCATCAGCCCGAGATTGCTGCGCGCCCGGCGCAGCGGCTCGTCGGCGGACTTGTAGATGATATGGCGAAGATCGTTGAGGCGGCCCGGCGTCTGTGGTTTGCCGCCGGCGAGCCATTTCTCGCGCGCCTGCCCGCCCTTCCAGGCCTTGGTGGTGAAACCGAGGATCTCGACCTTGACGCCGCAACGCTCCAACGTCCGCGCCAGAATATCGGCGCAGGTGGCAGCAACGGTGATCGGCCGGCCGCGCATCGAGCCGGAATTGTCGATCAGCAACGTGACGACGGTGTCGCGGAACTGGGTATCGCGTTCCATCTTGAACGACAGCGGCTGCATCGGGTCGATGATCATCCGCGTCAAACGGGCGCTGTCGAGATAGCCCTCCTCGAGATCGAAATCCCAGGAACGGCTTTGCTGCGCCATCAAGCGCCGCTGCATGCGGTTTGCAAGCCGCCCGACCGCGCCCTGAAGATGGGCAAGCTGCTTGTCGAGAAAGGCCCGCAATCGCTCGAGCTCCACTGTGTCGCAGAGCTCCTGCGCGGTGACGATCTCGTCGAACTCTTCGGTAAAGACGCGATAGTCGACCTTCTCGTTGAAGTCGGCAAAAGGTGTGTTCGGACGGCGGGTCTCGCCCGGCGTCTCCGAATCGTCCTCGCCCTCGTCGGTCATGTCGTCGTCGGAAATCTCGGCGCCATCCATCTCGCCGTCTTCCATCTGCTCCTCGGACATCTCGCTGTCTTCGGCGGGCGCCGCATCGGAGCCGGCGTCGTCCTCGACCTCGTCCTGCTGCTGCTCCTCGCCCTGGGGCTGCTGGTCGTCGTCGGAGTTCTCCTCGGAATCCGGCTCCATGTCGTCGTCGCCGTACTCCTCGGCCATCTCCATGGCGGAAAGCACGTGGCGGATGGCCTTGGCGAAGGCTTGCTGGTCGTTGATGGCAGACGGAAGAGCGTCGAGCGCGCCCGACGTCTTGTCCTCGATAAAGGGGCGCCACAGGTCCAGCACCTTGCCGGCGGTCGCCGGTGGCTTCTGGCCTGTTAGCTTCTCGCGGATGATCATCGCCATCGCCTCGCCGAGCGGCGCGTCCTCTTGCCGCTCGATGCCGGCGAAATTCGCCTTGGCATATTTCTCGATGTTCATCGAGTTGATGTTGGAGGCCACGCCGCTCATCCGCAGCGCCCCGATGGATTCGACGCGCGCCTGCTCGACGGCATCGAAGATGGCGCGGGCGTCAGCCCCCTGCGGCGACATCGTCGCATGCAGGCGGGCATCATGGCAGGCAAGCCGCAACGCCATGGAATCGCCGAGCCCGCGGGTCACGGCCAATTCATGCGCGGTTGGGCGTTTTGAAAGCTCGGGCAGGCGAATGCGCTCGCCGGTCATTCCAGGGCGCTCGTTGGCGAAAGCCACCTCCACCTCGGCGTCGCCGGCGATCGAGCGGACGCAGCCGCTGATCGCCCGGCGCAACGGCTCCATGTCGATCGGAGCGCCCGGCTTCGCTTTCAAATTGTCTCCACGACCTGTCATGACCGATCAGTCTTTCTCAGGCTTCGAGCACGATGTTGGCAGCACTTTCCTTCAGCTCGACGCCGAAGGCGCGCTGGTAGTGTTCAGCGACCAGAGGGCGCTCCAGCTCGTCGCACTTGTTGAGGAAGGTGACGCGAAAGGCAAATGCGACATCGCCGAAGATCTCGGCGTTTTCTGCCCAGGTGATGACGGTACGCGGGCTCATGACGGTTGACAGGTCGCCATTCATGAAGGCGGCGCGGGTAAGGTCGGCAACACGCACCATCTTCGATACCGTGTCGCGGCCCGAAGTCGTGCGGAAGGATTTGACCTTAGCCAGCACGATGTTCACTTCGTTCTCATGCGGCAGGTAGTTGAGCGTCGTGACGATCGACCAGCGGTCCATCTGCGCCTGGTTGATCTGCTGCGTACCGTGATAGAGCCCTGTCGTATCGCCAAGGCCGATGGTATTGGCGGTCGCAAACAGGCGGAAGGCAGGATGCGGACGAATGACCCGGCTCTGGTCGAGCAGGGTCAGGCGACCGGACGATTCCAGCACGCGCTGGATGACGAACATCACGTCGGGCCGGCCCGCATCATATTCGTCGAATACCAGCGCGACATTGTGCTGATAGGCCCAGGGCAGGATGCCGTCCTTGAATTCGGTGATCTGCATGCCGTCCTTGACGACGATCGCATCCTTGCCGACGAGGTCGATACGGCTGACATGGCTATCAAGGTTGATACGAACGCAAGGCCAGTTGAGGCGGGCGGCAACCTGCTCGATGTGAGAGGACTTGCCAGTGCCGTGATAGCCCGAGATCATGACGCGGCGGTTGTGAGCGAAACCGGCGACGATCGCAAGCGTGGTATCACGGTCGAAAAGGTAGTCCGAATCGAAATCCGGAACATAGGCGTCGCCTTTGCTATAGGCCGGAACGCGAATGTCGGAATCGATGCCAAAGGCCTCCCGGACGGAAACGGTTGTGTCCGGCAATTGGGAATAATCAAGATCAATCTTACTCATCGTGTCTCCAAGGCGGGTGATCCTCACCCGGCCGCATTGTCATGTCCATTTCGCGACCGTATCGCGACGGGAGGACAACCACCCGTCCAGATACGTCAGGACGTCGGCGATTCTTCTCCGGGACTGAAGCAAAACCTCGATGCGACCAAGCGGTGCGCCTGCGAGCATTCTAGACAGAGTCCCGGACAAGAAACGTCGCGTCCGGAAGGTCGGCGCTGGATCCAAGCGACAAATGCGCAAGCTGACGCCTTGGTCGCCCAGCAATCCCGGCCGATCCGGACCATACCTTATCCAAATCCGAACTCAAGGAGACCGTCTAACAAAAACCGTTCTGCTTCAACAATTGATAGGCCTGGACCACTTCGCGAAACCGCTCTTCCGAGCCGCGGTCGCCGCCGTTGGCGTCCGGGTGGTGCTTCTTGACCAGCTCCTTGTAGCGGCTTTTGATCTCCTTGGGGGTCGCATTGGCCGCCAGCGACATCGTTGCGAAGGCTTTTGCCTCCAGCGACTTTAGCTTCGGAGCCTGCGTCTCGAAGCGCGGCCCTTTGCCGCGCCCCTCTGCCACGAAGCCAAAAGGATCGCGAAAGCGCGAATGGGCGCCGGAGCGAATGTCCGACTGTAGCGGGCTGTTGCGTGCCGCCTTGTTGACACCGACTGTCCATGTCGGGCGGTGGCCGGTAATCGCTTCCTTCTGATAGCGGGCGATCTCGCCATCCGACAGGCCGGAAAAATAATTGTAGCCCTTGTTGTATTCCTTGACGTGCTCGAAGCAGAACAGGAAGAACTGGCCCTCGGCATTGCGCCCGACTGGAGCGCGATGCAGGCCCGTTTTGTCGCAGCCGTCCCACTGGCAGGTCGGATCCGAATGCTCCGGTTCCACCGGTCTCTTGCGACGGGTGCGAATGCCATCGAAGAATTTTGAATCAAGTCCCATGCGCCTAATTATGGGGCTGACGGACACCGACAACAAGAATTGACAAACAAGATTGTTGCAGGCTTTGTGATCCGTTTCTCACGATGAAGACGACGACGGGATCCAGGAAATGTCGGTTCAATCAAGCATAGAAGAAAAGCTCGCAAAGGCGTTTGCGCCGGAGCGGCTCATGGTCATCAACGAGAGCCAGCTGCACGCCGGCCATCAGCCCGACATGACCGGCACCGGCGAAACGCATATGCGCATCAGGATCGTATCGGAAAAATTTGCCGGCATGCCGAGGCTTGCAAGGCACCGCGCAATTACGGAACTGTTGAAGCCGGAACTGGATGCCGGCCTGCATGCGCTCGCCATCGAGCCAGCAGCACCCGGAGAAGCCACCCGCTGGTAGCGGGAAAGCACTATTCCGGCTTGCTGTCCTCGGAATCAGCCGGGCGGATGCGCAATTTGGTAATCCGGTTCTTCTCGCGTTTCAGGACCGTGAAGCGCTTGCCGTAGAAGGTGAATGCCTGTCGCTCCTCGGGGATGGTCATGGATTCGTGGATGACGAGGCCGGCGATCGTGGTTGCCTCCTCGTCCGGCAGGTTCCAGTCGAGCGCCCTATTCAAGTCGCGGATCGGCACGACGCCATCGACGACGATAGACCCGTCCGCCTCTTGCCGGACGCCGGAAATATCCAGATCGTGCTCGTCGGCGATATCGCCGACGATCTCTTCCAATATGTCCTCCAGCGTCACGATCCCTTGCACTTCGCCGTACTCGTCGACGACGACGGCGAAATGCTGCTTGCGGCGGAGGAAGGCATTGAGCTGGTCTTCGAGGCTGGTGCTGTCGGGCACGAACCATGGCTTCTGCGCGATCTTGACGATATCGAGATTTTCCGGCTCGACGTTACGCTCGGCAAGGGCCCTCAGCAGATCCTTGGCGTGCACGACGCCGATGATATTGTCGATGGTGCCGCGCCAGAGCGGCATTCGCGTGTAGGGGCTCTCAAGCATATTGCGCACCACGACCTCCGGCAGATCGTCGGCATTGATGGCACGCATCGCCGTGCGATGGACCATGATGTCGGAAAGCTCGAGCTCGCCAAGGTCAAGCAGGCCGCCCAGCCGATCGCGGTCGGCCTTGACCACGGAGCCTTCTCGATGAAGGAAATCGACAGCGCCGCGCAACTCTTCATGCGCCGACAGCATTGAGACTTCCTTCGAAAGGTTGACGCCGAAAAGCGCGAGGATGCGGCGGACGATGGCGTTGACGAAACTGGACAGCGGACCGACGACCGCGACGAATATCCGCACCCACGGCGCAACGTTGAGCGCAAAGCGATCCGGCGCCGAGATCGCCCAGCTCTTCGGCAGCACTTCGGCAAAGATGACCAGGATGACGGTCATTGCCAAGGTCGCCAGCGCCACGCCGGAATTGCCGAACAGCCCGAGGAACAGGCTGGTCGCGATTGACGACGACAGGATGTTGGCAAGGTTGTTGCCGATCAAGAGCGCGCCGATCAGCCGGTCGCGTCGCTCAATCAGCGCCCGCACGATACCGGCCCGCTCCTCGCCATTGGCCTCCAGCGTGTGCATCCGGCTGCGCGAAGCGGCCGTCAGCGCTGTTTCCGAGCCGGAAAAGAAGGCCGAACACAGGACCAGGGCTGCGATGGATAGGATCTCAGGCCAATAGGTAAACAGGGTGGCGAGCGTGCCTTCAAGCGTCATCGCGGGTGCTTTTCCTTGAGGAAACCGAGGACTTCGGAAGACGGGACGTCATCGGCCACGAAGGATTGGCCGATGCCATGGGTGAGGATGAACGTCAGCTTACCGCTCTTGACCTTCTTGTCCTGGCCGATCGCATCCATCAGGACTTCGGAAGACGGCAACTCCCCTGGAATGTCACTCATTCGCGTCGGCAGCCCCACGGTCTTCAGGTGCGCCTCGACCCGCTTTGCGTCGTCAGGGCTTGCAAGGTTGAGCCGAGCGGAGAATTCATGCGCCAGCACCATGCCGATTGCGACACCTTCGCCGTGGACCAGCCGGCGACTGTCATAGGCAGTCGCGGCTTCGAGCGCATGACCGAAGGTATGACCGAGATTGAGCAACGCGCGCTGCCCGTTCTCGTGCTCGTCGGCAACGACCACATCGGACTTCGCCTGGCAGCTGGCTGCGATCGCCTCGACGCGTTCGACGCCACCGGCAAAGACCTGTTGCCAGTTGGCCTCGAGCCAACCGAAGAATTCAGGCTTGTCGATCAAACCGTATTTCGCAACCTCGGCATAGCCGGCGCGGAACTCCCGTTGGCTGAGCGTATTGAGCACATCCGTATCCGCAAGCACCAGATCGGGCTGGTGAAACACACCGACGAGGTTCTTGCCGTGGCGGGTGTTGATGCCGGTCTTTCCGCCGACGGAGGAATCCACCTGACTCAAAAGCGAGGTCGGCACCTGGATGAAACGAACGCCACGCCGCACGATCCCCGCTGCAAAGCCAGTCAAATCGCCGATGACGCCGCCGCCAAGCGCGATGACCATGTCGTTGCGCTCGATGCGAGCGTCAAGCACGGCATCGCAGACCGTCATCAGCTGTTCGAAGCTCTTGGTCTTTTCGCCCGCCGGCAGAACCACGCTTGCAGACCGGATGCCTGCCCCCTTAAGGCTTGCGACCAGCGAGCTAAGATAGAGCGGCGCGACATTCTCGTCGGTGATGATTGCAGCCTTCCGGCCCTTCAGCCGCGCGGCAATCTCGAGGCCTGCCCGTTCGATCAGGCCGGAGCCGATCAGGATGTCGTAGGCTCGCTCGCCGAGCGGCACATGCACGACACGGTCGGTCGGAGCAGAAACGATCGCAGTCATCAGGCTTTACTCTCTTTCAATGCATCGATGACGGCGGCAAGAACTTCCTTTGCCATCGTCTCCTTGTTCACATCGCGCGAGATCACCGTCAGATCGGCCTCTTGGTAGATCGGGTAGCGCGCGTTCATCAGGTTTTCGAGCGTCTGCTTCGGGTTGTCTGTCTTAAGGAGCGGGCGTGTATCGCGCTTGTTGACGCGTTCCCACAATACGTCGAGGTCAGCCTTCAGCCAGACGGAAAAGCCGCGGCGCTTGATATGACGGCGCGTGTTCTCGTTGATGAAAGCGCCCCCGCCAGTTGACACGACGCGCGGCCCGCCCTTTAAGAGGCGCTTGATCACCCTTTTCTCCAGCGAGCGGAACTCCTGCTCACCATAGGCGGCAAACAGCTCCGGCACTGACATCCGCGATACCCGCTCGATCTCGGCATCCGTATCGACGAACGGTACGCCAAGCTGAAGGGCGACCAACCGGCCGACCGAGGATTTTCCAGCGCCCATAAGCCCGACAAAAACGAGATTGCGCGACCCAAGTGCTGCGCGTGCTTGGTTTCTCAGGCTCCCTCCAAGGGTCAGGGCAGTTTCACTCATCGGTCCATTCACAATTTGTTTGCAAACGGTATCGTCAAATGCACCGGGAGCGTCAAGTCGCCGCTGCGTAAACGGGACTGCAATATCCTTAGACTAAGGCTTGTTTCTACCGTTTAATGCTACGTTGAACCGACATAGCCAGCCCGAGGAGACCAATGAATGCCCACCCTGTTTCGCTTCCTTGTCGTCTGCGCGGTCATCGCCGGATCGATCTATGGGGCAATGTGGGCACTTGCCACCTTCGTCGAGCCCAAGCAGCGCGACGTGACGATCAGGCTTCCGTCCGAGCGCGTCAATTCGCAGCCGACCGGCACTGTCAAGAAGTGACGGGAAACAATCGATGAGAGATCTCGGTCGCGCTCATATGGAAGCCTTTCTCGAGATGATGAGCGCTGAGCGAGGTGCCGCGGTCAACACGCTGCAATCCTATGAGCGAGACCTGGACGACCTGCACGGCTTTCTGAGCGAACGAAGCGTCCGCATCACCGAAGCTGTTTCGACAGACCTCGTTGCCTATCTTTCCGGGCTTGCTCGCCAGGGGTTTGCGGCATCTTCACAGGCCAGGCGCCTGTCGGCAATGCGCCAGTTCTACAAGTTCCTTTACGCCGAGGGGCTGCGCACCGACGACCCGACGGGCATTCTCGACGCCCCGAAAAAGGGACGTTCCCTGCCGAAGATCATGGGCGTCGACGAGGTGACGCGGCTTCTGACCCAAGCCGAGCAGGAGGCGAAGCTTACAGGCGCGGGGCAGTTGCCACGCGCAAGGATGCTTGCCCTGCTCGAACTGCTCTACGCCACCGGCATGCGTGTCAGCGAGCTTGTTTCACTGCCTGCCAAGGTGCTGGATCAGGAGGGACGCTTCCTGATGATCCGCGGCAAGGGCAACAAGGAGCGCCTCGTGCCGCTATCGCATTCGGCAATCGCCGCCATCAAGGCTTACGGCCGAATGCAGGCACTCGAACGTGCAGCAGCAAAAGAGCCGCCGCCCGAAAGCCCGTGGCTCTTTCCCTCGTCGTCGAGGGAAGGCTACCTGCCGCGCCAGGTCTTTGCCCGCGATCTGAAGGATCTTGCCATCCGCGCCGGGCTGACGCCGTCGCTGATTTCGCCGCATGTGATGCGCCACGCCTTCGCCAGCCACCTTCTCCAGAACGGCGCGGATCTGCGCGTCGTGCAGGAACTGCTTGGCCATTCGGACATTTCGACGACACAAATCTACACGCATGTGCTCGAAGAACGCCTTCACCAGTTGGTGCAAACGCATCACCCCCTTGCCAAACAGGCCAAAAAACACGATTAGGACCGGCAACAAAGGCAGGAGCTCTCAAGTCTGCCCGCGCAAAAGGATCGGAAACGCACCTCATGCACAACTATCTCGATTTCGAAAAACCAATCTCGGATCTCGAGGGCAAGATTCATGAGCTGAAGAAGCTCGCCCTCGAAGACGAGAGCATCGATACTTCGGACGAAGTTGGCAGGCTGGAGGTCCGTGTTCGCGAGGCCATGCTCGATATCTACTCGAAATTGAATGCCTGGCAGAAGACCCAGGTGGCGCGCCATCCACAGCGACCGCATTTCGTCGATTATTCCGCAGCTCTCTTCGAGGAATTCACCCCGCTTGCCGGCGATCGCAAGTTTTCCGAAGACGCGGCAATCCAGGCGGGGCTTGCGCGGTTTCGCGGTCTGCCGGTCGCGGTCATCGGCCAGGAAAAGGGCAACGACACCAAGACGCGGCTCAAGCACAACTTCGGCAGCGCCCGGCCGGAAGGCTACCGCAAGGCCATTCGCGTGCTTGAAATGGCCGATCGCTTCGATCTGCCTGTCATCACCCTGATCGACACTGCCGGCGCCTACCCAGGCGTTGGCGCTGAGGAACGTGGCCAGGCCGAGGCCATCGCCCGCTCCACTGAAATGTGCCTCAATCTCCGGGTGCCGATCATTTCGGTGGTGGTCGGAGAAGGCGGATCGGGCGGCGCGATCGCCATTGCCACCGGCAATCGCGTTTACATGCTCGAACATTCGATCTACAGCGTCATCTCTCCGGAAGGTGCTGCCTCGATCCTCTGGCGCGATCCGACCCGCGCCAAGGAAGCGGCGACAAACATGAAGATCACCGCCGAGGATTTGAAATCGCTGGGCATCATCGACGGCATCATCCCCGAGCCGCTGGGCGGCGCGCACCGCGATCCCGACAGCGTCATTGCTGCGACCGGCGACGTCATTGCCAATGCACTTGGCGAATTTTCCGGCCGCTCGCGCGATCAGATTCGCAACGATCGACGCCAGAAATTCCTTGCCATGGGACGTAGTCTCTAGCGGTCGACGCGCACGCATACGATGTCTTTTTCAGCAAAACGCGAGCTCGAAAGCGCCATTGAGGCCAAATCTTGGCCACAATGATGTTATCCAAGGGCTCTGTGACAAAGAAATGCTTGCAGGCGTGCTGCACGCGCGGCATAGGCTGGTAAGGATTTATCAAGTATAAGCCGCCTATGATTCTGTTTCGTTATGATAGGGTCGCGGAGAGGGTTTCGTGGCCGATTTCCTGTCTATTATGGGCTTAGTCGCAATGCGCTTCCGTCACCTTGCCTATGTTTCGCTGATGGCGCTGGCACTTGCCGGCTGCAACGACACGCTTGATTCGGCGACCTCGGTCGATCTCTCCAAGGTCAAGAACAAGGTAGAGCAGCCGCTTCCAAGCCACATCCTTGCCGATATGTCCGCCAAGGGCATGGATCGCAATTCGCCGATCATGATCCGCATCCTCAAGGAAGAGGGCGTGATGGAGATCTGGAAGGCAAAGACCGACAACCGTTTCGACAAGATTGCCGAGTACAAGATTTGCGCCTGGTCGGGCCGACTTGGCCCGAAGGTAAAGGAAGGCGACCGACAGGCCCCGGAGGGTTTCTACAACCTGACGCCGGCCAACCTGAACCCGAATTCCAAATATTATCTCGCCATCAACACCGGCTTTCCGAACCGCTATGACGCAGCAAACGGTCGCAGCGGCGCCAACCTGATGATCCACGGTGCGTGCTCGTCGTCCGGCTGCTATTCCATGACCGACCAGCAGGTTCTTGAAATCTATGCCTTCGCCCGCGACGCCTTCAAGGGCGGCCAGAAGACCATCGAGCTTGAAGCCTTTCCCTTCCGGATGACGGCTGAAAACATGGTCCGCCATCGCCTCAGCTCGAATTATGATTTCTGGAAGATGCTGAAGGTCGGCTACGACAATTTCGAAGTGACCAAGCGGCCGCCGGAAGTTGAGGTCTGCGAGAAGAAATACGTCTTCAACCAGCAGGCCGACGGAGCGTTCAATCCGACCGGCAAATGCCCTGCCATGACGACGCCTCCGGCTCTGGCAGTGGCCTTGGCATCATACGACAAGACCTACCAGGCCGACTACGACAAGGCCGCGAAGAAATATGACGGCATGGCCTGGTACGACCCGACCGAGGCTGAGCGCAAGGCCGTTGTCGCCAAGCAGCGCGCCGGCCACGACATCGCCTATGCGCCGACCGGCACGGCATTGGCAGCCGGCAAGATGATGAAGGTAACCGAGCTCGAAACGCTGATGGCGCGGCAATCGACATCGCCGATGGCGTCACCGACCGCGATGGCGGGCATGACAGGCACCATCCGCACAGGCAGGGGCAGTATCGGCACGCAGACGGCTAGCCCCACTGCCGCCGCCGATGCACCGACGCTTGCCGCCGCGATACCTGCCGTTGTTCCCGTTCCGACCGAAAATCCGCTCGCCTACGCCCAGGCGCCGGTCGAGACCGCGCAGAACATGCCGCCGAAGAAGCCGCCATTTTGGAAATTCTGGGCCAAGGAATAATGACCCGGCTCGACGCCAAGGTCTACGACCTCAGCGGATTGAAGTGCCCGCTTCCCGTTTTGAAAACACGAAAATATCTCGCTTCCCTGTCAAGCGGAGCCACGCTGATCGTCGAGACCACCGATCCGCTTGCCGTGATCGACATTCCACATTTCTGCCGGGAAAACGGTCACGAGCTGATTGAAAGCGCAAAGACCGAACGCGGCCATCGCTTTGTCATCCACAAGGTGTGAGGTTCACAGCCGCATGCCGGGAATGGCAAGCGGATTGTTTTCGAGCGCTGCCCTGTCAGGCGTATCCACCCTCGGCTTTCCAAGGAAGGCATCGAACAGATCCTTCACAAAGCTTTCCGGCAGGTCCTTGGAGATGACGACCATCCGTGTCCGGCGATCGGCAGGGTCCGGCCAAGCCGGCAGTCGCACTGGCGCATGGAAGATGTTCTGGACGCCATGCAGCACCACCGGCTGATCCGGTTTGTCGGACAGAGCCACGATCGCCTTCATCCGCAAAAGCTGTTCGCCATGCGCCGAGCGCAGCAAGTCGATGAACATCTCCAATGCCATTGGATCGATCGGCTGGCTCTCGACGATTGAGAAAGAGCGGATCGATCCGTCATGACGGTTGACGTCATGCACATGGTGGTGGTGGCCATGATGATCTTCATGATGCCCATACTCGTCGTGTTCATGATGATGAGCATCGAGCGCCAACTCGTCGCGCAACCAGCGCCCCACATCGGCGATTTTCGAGTTTGGATCGTAGAGCCCGTTGACCAGGATCGATGCCTTCCCGGCCTCTTGCCTGCCCGCATCCAGTATCGGCGCACGCGGGTTGAGCGATCGTAGTCGCGCCTCGAGCGCTGCAGCCGGCACAGCGCCGTCCATTTCCGATTTGGAAATGATCAGCCGATCTGCCACCGCCACCTGTTTGCGTGCTTCCTCATGGTTGTCGAGCGTCTGCAGGCCGTTGACCGCATCGATCACCGTCACCATGCCGTCGAGATCGAAATTGGTGGCGATAACGGGATTACCCATGATCGCCTGCATGACAGGCGCCGGGTCTGCCAGTCCTGTCGTCTCGATGACGACACGTTTCAGCGGCCTGATGCGACCCGTCTGCATGCTGTCCATCAGCATCGCCAGCGTATCGACCAGCTCGCCGCGCACCGTACAGCAAAGGCATCCGTCCGAAAGCTCGATGATCGAATCGCCCGAACTTTCGACAAGCAGATGATCGATGCCGACATCGCCGAATTCGTTGATGATGACAGCTGCATCTCGCATGTCCGGATCCTTGAGGATCCGGTTGAGTAGTGTCGACTTTCCCGCTCCGAGGAAGCCGGTCAGGATCGTGACCGGCACTTTCTCCGGCAACTTGCTCATCAGGCTAATCCGATCAATAGGTCGGGCGAGGAAGGGGGATCGGCACGTCGGCGACGTCGCCCGATGCGTCGGGCGTGCTGCCGGCAGTGGCTGCAAGCTTGTCACCGGCGGCCGTCGCCGGGTCCTGGCCGCCGATCAGGTTGGCATAGACAAAATTCGGCGTGTGCGTCATTTCGTGAATATAGGGGGAAAGCACCTTCATGCGACCGGTTTCGTCACGTGTCTCGCTGCGCGCATGCGCGCCCTTGGCGCTGCAGATGTCGGCGGTGATATCGGCGACCTGATCCTGGCCAGGGCCATAGGGCTTCAGGGTCTGCAAGGTATCATTTCCGGGGAATTGCGACGTAAATCCCTTTTCCAGCAGATTGGCGCTATCGTCGGCGCGCGCCGCCAAGCTATCCGTGCCCAGGTAGACCGAAATCAGCGTCCGGCCGTTGCGGGTAGCAGACGCGATCTGATTGAACCCGGAGGCGCAGATGAAGCCCGTCTTCATGCCGTCGGCGCCATCAAAGCGGCCGATCAGGAGATTGATGTTCGGAACCTCCTTGACGCCGTTGGTAAAGCCTTCCAGGGCGAAATAGCTGGCATATTGCGGAAACTCGCGCCGCAGCGCGACGGCGACGACGGCAAGATCATGGGCAGTGGTATATTGACCCTTGCCTGGCAGACCGTTTGGATTGATGAAATGCGACGACGTCATGCCGAGACGGGCCGCCTCAGAATTCATCCGCCCCACGAACCCCGGCTCGGAGCCGCCGACCGTCTCGGCGATCGCCATGGCAAGGTCGTTGGCGGATTTGACCAGCATCATCTTCAACGCATTGTCGAGCGTCAGCTTCTGGCCGGGCTTAAAGCCCATTTTCGCCGGCGGCTGGGCGGTCGCGTGCTTGGACATGACGACGGGAGTGTCCAGCGTAACCTGACCTGCCTGGATCGCCCGGAACGTCGTATAGACCGTCATCAGTTTGGTCAGCGAGGCGGGATACCACTTGCGGAACGCTTCTTCATGCTCAAGGACACGTCCAGTGCTGACATCGACGAGAATATGCGGATTGGCATGCGCGACCGGCGCCACCGACAGGAAAAGCGCTGTTGCCGCCGCGCCAAGAGGGATAAGCCGCATGCGGGCTAACTGACTGAACTGCTTCGTCGGCACGGTCGTTCCTTCCACGGCTTGTCCTTCAATGTCCGGATTTTTCTCGAAAGCCGCACTTATTTAACCTATATGGCTATGAGATGGCAAAGGCGATTGGTCAGTTTATTTCATTAGCCTCACAAGCTTGTGATCCAATATCGCTAAACATGACGCAAATATTGAGCAGCAGGAAAGTCCAGCATGCCTATCTTGAACAGAGCCGCGGAACTGCAGGACGAAGTGACCGAATGGCGCCGTTTCATTCATGCCCGGCCGGAACTGATGTTCTCCGTGGAAAACACGGCAGCCTTCGTTGAAGCAAAACTTCGGGATTTCGGCGTCGATGAAATCGTCACCGGCATCGGCCGCACCGGCGTCGTCGGCCTGATCCGCGGCAAGGGCGACGGCCGCACGGTCGGCCTGCGCGCCGACATGGATGCGCTTCCGATCACCGAAATCTCAGGAAAGCCCTGGGCCTCCACGACCGCCGGCAAGATGCACGCCTGCGGCCATGACGGCCACACCGCGATGCTGCTCGGCGCTGCAAAATATCTGGCGGAGACGCGCAATTTCAACGGCAATGTGGCGGTGATCTTCCAGCCGGCCGAAGAAGGCGGTGGCGGCGGCAATCTCATGGTCAAGGACGGTATGATGGAGCGTTTCGCCATCGAGGAAGTCTATGGCATGCACAATCTGCCGGGCCTTCCAGTCGGCCATTTCGCAATCCGCAAGGGTGCGATCATGGCCGCGACTGATGAATTCAGCATCACGATCAAAGGTAGCGGCGGTCATGCGGCAATGCCGCACAAGACCATCGACCCCATCGCCATCGGCGCGCAGGTGGTCGCAAACCTTCAGCTCATTGCATCGCGGACCGTCGATCCGCTGCGCTCGGTGGTTGTATCGGTCACCAAATTCAATGCAGGCTTCGCCCATAATGTCATCCCCGACGAAGCAAAGCTTGCCGGCACCGTTCGCACGCTCGACCCTGAGGTGCGCGACCTGACAGAACAGCGGCTCCGGCAGATCGTCAACGGCATCGCTGCCACGCACGGCGCAGAAGCTGAAATCCATTACCACCGCAATTATCCGGTCACCTTCAATCACGCCGCAGAAACGGACCACGCCGTCGCGGCCGCACGCATGATCGCCGGCGACGCCAATGTCAACGCGGAGGTCGATCCGATGATGGGAGGCGAGGATTTTTCCTACATGCTGAACGCCCGCCCCGGTGCCTTCATCTTCGTCGGCAACGGCCAAACGGCCGGCCTTCACAACGCCGCCTACGACTTCAACGACGAGGTCATAGCCCACGGTATTTCCTACTGGGTTCGCCTTGCCGAACAGCGTCTGGCGCCCTGAAGGCTTATTGTCATCGCGACGCAAAAGGGCTTGGCTTCAAGCTCCGGCTTTTGTATGGATGCTGCCAAGTGGTCTCGTAGCTCAGCAGGATAGAGCACCAGATTCCTAATCTGGGGGTCACGCGTTCGAATCGCGTCGAGATCACCACTTAAATTCAACGACTTGCGGCGACAACTACGGTTTGAGAAAATCGCGATACGGTGTGCGGGGTAATGCCCGGGATAACACCTGCCGGTTTGGTCGGCTGGAAACAGAGCAAATTGGCCTCAAATTGAAGTTTGGCGACCTTCAGCCTCCGCAAACGGGATAGCATTTTCGCTAGCGACGTCCCAATTCGATGTTTTGAAAAGCCCAAGGTGCAACAAAAGATCTAGAGCTCGCGCGATCTCGTCTGCTTTTTCGGGTGAGGTTTTTCCCCTCTTAGCGCAAGCCGGTTGTGAGCCCCTGACCTCGGCGTGACGGAAAATGGACTATAGCGTCCACTTTTCCCGCAATTCCTAGACAGATGGGAGGATAATTTTTTGTCCACTCCTTCGCCCAGCGACGGAGCTTTTCGACAGCCTCAGCGGTAGCCGGCGGCCTGCAACTCGAACAGTTCTGAATAGCGCCCACCCTTTGCGAGAAGCTCCTCATGGGTGCCGCCTTCCAGTATTCCGCCGTTTTCAAGCACCAATATGCGATCTGCCATGCGCACGGTCGAGAACCGGTGCGAAATCAGCACTGCCGTCTTGTCCGCAGCCAGGCTCTTGAAGCGGGCGAACACTTCCGCTTCCGACTTCGCATCGAGGGCCGCCGTCGGCTCATCCAGGATCACCAATTCCGCGTCTCGCATGTAGGCACGGGCGATCGCGACCTTCTGCCATTCCCCACCGGACAGGTCCCGGCCCTTGTTGAACAGACGACCCAGTGGCTGATCGTATTTCAGCGGAAGCCTGCGGATGACCGCGTCGGCAAGGCTGCGCTCTGCCGCCCGCTCTATCCGGCCGGCATCGGTGCTTTCCTTGACGCGGCCGACCCCGATATTGTCGGCGGCCGTAAAGCTGTAGCGGATGAAATCCTGGAAGATCACCCCGACATGGCTATGGATGTCGTCGATATCCATTTCTCGAAGGTTTATGCCATCGATGGTGATGCGTCCCTCGTCCGGATCGTAAAGGCGGGTGAGGAGCTTGACGATGGTGGTCTTGCCTGCTCCGTTTTCCCCGACCAGCGCCAGCGTCTCGCCTGCAACGAGGGTAAAACTCAAGCCCCTCACGGCCCAGATATCGGTGTCCGGATAGCGAAAGCCGACATTGTCGAAGATGATGCCGTCGCGGATCGGCTGGGGGAACGGCTTGGGATTGCCTGGCGGCACGATCGTGGGTTCGATCTCGAAGAACGAAAACAGGTCGTCCAGGTAGAGCGATTGGCCGGCGATCTGCGTGAAACCAAGCAGGATTTTCTGGAAGAGCCCGTTCAGCCGGAGAAACGCACCGGCGAGAAAGGCAAGATCGCCGATGCTGAACCGGCCAGCAATGGTTTGCCAGACAATATAGGCATAGGCGCCGTAGTAGGTCAGCGTGCTGATCGCGGCGAGCAGCGAACCCCAGATCGCCCGATCAATCGAAAGCTTTCGGTTCTCGGCAAAGATCGTCTGGGCCAGCGATTTGAACCGTTGCACCAGATATTGACCGAGACCGAAGAGCTTCATCTCCTTGGCGGTTTCCGCGCCGGCGCCGATGAACCGGATATATTCCAGCTGCCGCCGTTCAGGCGTTCGTCCCCGGCTGAGATAGTAAGAGGCGGTGTTGAAGCGAGCCTCGCCCCAGACCGCCGGCACGAACGACAATCCCAGCAGCAGGATGAGCCAGGGCGCGTAGACGAAGAGGCCGACCGCCAGCGTCACGACCGTGATTATATCCTGTGCCTGGCCAAGCATTTGCGGCAGCAACGCGTTTCGCCCCGCCGCCTGCCGTCGCGCCCGCTCCAGGCGATCCTGATATTCCGGGCTTTCAAAATGCCGCAAATCCAATCTGGCGGCATGCTCCATTAGTTCGACGCTGACCGTGTTGGAATGAAGTTCGCCAAGAATGGAATCGGCAAGCGTCGTCGCCCTCGTGAGAAGATCGAGAACCAGGACGAGAGCAAATTCGAGGCAAAGAAGCGGAAGGATGACGCTCAGCCTTCCGCTCGCCCACCACTCGGAAATATCAGGCGTGCTCGCACGATAGGAAGCCAACCGAACCACTTCGTCGATAATGAGCTTGCTGACATACAGTGTCAGGACCGGCTGTACAGCGCGGGCCAGCCGCAATCCAACGCTTGCAATCGTCAGCCAGCGACTGGTCCGCCAGATCTGGGCCATGAGCCGGCCGAGATTGCGAAGGTTGGCAAGCCGTTGGCGAAAGGTGAGACCGGGCGATTCTTTTGGGACGCCGGGGGCGGGATGGGCTGACATTCATGACACGATACCGGCAGAAATTAGCCGTGTCACGGTCGAAACTCACGTCTCTACGCATTCGATCCGCGCAGAAATGCAAGGTTAGCCTACTTATCCCGTCATCGAAGAGACATCTAGTCGTTTAGACCCTCGAAGGTAGTGATAACGATCTGCGCGTCCCGATGTTGTATAATCTACGTGCAGACCCGTTCGAGCGCGGCGATCAATCGATTGAGTATGAAAAGTGGATGTTTGACCGAGCGTTCGTCGTCGTTCCGTCGCAGGTAGTCGTCGCGACGTGGCTTGAGAGCTTCAAGGAGTTTCCAATCAGGCAGTAACCCGCCAGCTTCAACCTCGACGAGGTCATACAGAAGTTGTCACAATCCAAGGCCAACTGATGATCGACTGCCAAACATGAGCGGCTCCATAAGAAGGGCCGCTCTTGGCGCGAAGCTGCAGGTGGGGGTGAGAAGGTGAACGCTGCTTTCACCCCCCCTTTCCGCCGCGTACGGCGCGAGGACGAATTACTCACCTTCGGCGACGATCTGAGCTGCGGCTGAAGATGGACTCCGTCGCATCAAAATGAAACTCGGCGGCGGTGGGTGTAACGAAGCGGGACGTAGTCCGACGGGCGTTACCCGTCACTAATCCTTTTGCCCGAGGTGACGAGCAGATTTCATTCTACTTTATGCGAGGTTGTTCTGCGGATAGTGAAACATTAGCGTGCCGCGCTTAGGTCTGCGCCGCCACCTTCAATCCGCTGGCGATCGCGCCAAGACCGATCCGCAGTGCCGTAGGGAGGGGAACGGTGATTGCGGCCACTGCCGAAACGACATTAGCTTGAAAGCCGGGGGGCGAGGATGTTTGCGGACTTTGAGGTCTTTCAACAGGTGTTTGACGTGTGCGTCGTGGGCGCAGGTCCAGTCGGTATTGCCGCCGCGCTGGAATTGAGCAGGCGCGGCATGCGAACGCTGCTTATCGATGCCGGGCCGAAACGATCGAAACGACCCCAACCAAACGAAACAGGGTTCGACATAGGAGACGGTCTCTATCACGCCGCGGACCGAGTTACTTCGGCCACCGGACTTGGCGGCACGTCCGAACGATGGGGTGGGCAATGCGTTGAGCTGGATGATATAGATTTCGAAGCAAGAGACTATGTTGCACACTCCGGTTGGCCTATTGCTCACGAAAAGATTTCACCTTTCTACCAGCGCGCGCGGGCTCTCTTGAGCAGCAATGTCGGCGGCGAGCGATCGGTGTCGGAATCGGAATCGGAGACTGATTTTCCAACATCCCGGGAAAGCTGGACACGAATACGCAACACGGCGAGAGCCAACAGGGCTGAGCTCGCTTCTTCGAAGAACCTCTTCGTTGTCCTAGACGCGAGGGTCAAAGCTCTGGCGTTCGATCCGGTGGAAGGGCGGGTACATTCCATGTCGATTGCCTGCCGCGGTGGTTCGTACAAGGTGTGCGCCGACCACTATGTGCTGGCCTGTAACGGCAGGGGCAATACCCGGCTGCTGCTGAACCTCCAGCTTGCGTTTCCGCAATTGTTCGGCGGAAGCGGTGGGCCGCTCGGGCGCTTCTACATGGGACATCTCGCTGGGCAGATCGCGCAGATCGAATTTTCCACCAAGGAGCATGCCGAACGGTATCTTTTTAAGCGCACATCCACCGGAACCGTCGTGTGTAACCGGTTTCAACCCGCCCCTCAATTGCAACGGGCGCTCGAGCTGCCGAACATCGCTTTCTGGCCGACGAACCGGAGGGCCGCTTTCGGTGAGGCCGACGCGGCGCTCTCGCTGCTATATCTCTGGAACAGCCGGAAGTCTTTCGTCCACAAGGCGACATGGGGTGAAGCCGACCGATCCCGTTACTATAGTGTGCTGCATAATGTACTGCGCAATCCTCGTGGCGCGACCTCTTCGGCGCTGGGGCTGCTTCGCCAAAAATATAGCTTGGCCGAACCATATCTTATGCTGCGCAGGCCTGACAGGAGATACGGCCTTCGCTACCACGGTGAGCAAATTCCAAGCAGTTCAAGCCGCGCCTTCCTCAAGTCAGAGCAAGATGCGGACGGGCAGTTCAAGCTCGAGGTCTCGTTCCGATATTTGCCTCAGGATTTTCGCGGGACGCTCCAAGCGCATCTCGCCCTCGATCGCTGGCTCAAGGAGCGCAAGATAGGCAAGCTGATATTCGACGCAGCCCCTGAAGATCTTGAAGAGCATATCGCCGCGCAAGCCAAGGACGGCTACCATCAGATCGGGTTGACCAGGATGGGCGTGGACCGCAACCACGCCATCGTCAACCACAACTGTCGCGTCATCGACATCGCTAACCTCCATATCGCCGGAAGCTCCGTTTTCGCTACATCCGGACAAGCGAACCCCACGCTTCCCGCCGTCGCCTTGGCCGTCAGGCTCGCCGAACATCTCGCCACCGACGCCCACCGTCAAAGCACGGCGGCAAGTTTGTCGACGAGCAGCCGCTTGGCGCCCCAAAAAGGATCAGCTCTAAGTTTGCCCTAAAGCATTTGCCGACGTCTTGTGTTGTTGCCGTGGTGGCGAGTTGGAATGTTCAGCTGTTCAACCGTCAGGAACCGTGCCGCCCGATAGCCTCGCTTTCTAGCTTCGCTCGCCGACGGCCGCCCTGTTGTCACACGAGGTCAGGCAACTACCAATCTCCGGGATTTCTGTCGCGTTTTTCATTGCTTTTCGTGCGGATAATCTTCCAAAGGAAAATAACTGCCGCTACAGCAAGAGCCGCGTACAGAATATCTGCAATAATCATGTGTAAACGCCCCAACGCTGAAGGCGGTTTATCATTCATAATTAAGGAAAAGTAAACGCGTTGTTTGAAGAGACGTTCCGGCGCTCCCAGGCTGAAGACAATGCGCTCGCAATCAATGTTGACCAGCAGTTCTTCAATACTGCCGATGGGTGGTTGATGACTTGAACGGAATGCATGGCATTATAGCCGCGATCACGCGCGGTCAGCCGCCAATCCCTGCCTGATCGATGACGCGACGAAACAGACGCACCAGGGCCTCGGCTTTGCTGTCTCCCTTGCCGCGCTATAGGTAATCGCAGACAGCGCGGGCATCCCCGGATATTAAGTAACGAAAGAAGCGCAAAGCTTCCACCATCAAGAGGTCGTCTTGACTGCCGGTTGCGCTCGGGCAGTGTGCCGATCGGATAAGGGTACCCGAGTATCACGTTGCTGGGGAAGGCTGTCATCCGCAACCGTCGCCAGTCTTGTCATCACATTGAAGAAGAAGGGCATCCTGCCCGACAGTGACGAGCGTCAGCTGTACGAGTTGGCACTGACGATCCTTGATGCCGACCAGGGCGATGATGAGAACGGCGTATTCGATACGGCGCGGATACTGATTGAGGGGCATTTGAAGCCGAGAGACTGCGTGTTGTCAGGCGGCGTTCGCGACGTGTATTGACCCCTACCGGCGCTCAGGTAGTGGCGATGAGCCCAATGACCTCCTATTTGCAGGTCATCGATCCATCCATACACGCTGTCCCAACTGATAGGGCAGCGCAGCCGAGCAATCCCTGGCTCGACACCGCAGCGCCGAATTTCAGCAAGGCGACGCAAGACTTCTGTGCTTCCGCAGGCACAATGCTCCACCGTGCCTTCAACTTTTCAGCAGATGATACCTCCAAGTCCATGCAGGTCTTTATCGCCATTTCTTTGATCGAACCGTCTGCATAAAGCGCGGAAACGGACTGGCAGTATTTAACTGGGTCCGTCTCGGGAACGTCTTGTGCGACGGCACTAGAGGCAAGGATTGTTAAAGATGCGGCAAGAGCGACGAAGCGCATAGGTTCTCCACCACTGTTTCTCTGATGCTGACAATGATCCAGCGCCGTTGCAAATCAAGCGGAGAAATATGCTATTCGGCGCTTGCGGCCGGCGGCATCGGAAAAATCCGGCAATGGGTTAGCTCGAACTAACTGCTTGAACTTTAAGCAGCGTCTGTCATGCTGTCGGCATTGAATTTGTCTCCAATGCTGACCACGGATGTACTGGCAGCGGCGTTGAGACAGATCGAGGAAGGTCGGAACGGTAGCGTCCCGGCCTTTTTCTTTTGCCACACCGCGTAGCACTTAGACGCGAAATCCGGCATCCTTGGGCATGAGCAGTTGATCGCGCTGCAGCCATGAAGAGAGAGTGAAAACGATATGACGCCTGCCCGCTTCAACGAATGCCTGCTTCACATCCGTTGGACGCCGATCAATCTGGCGAGCGCACTACAGTGTGATTTGTCGTGGGTGGAAGGACTGGAGGCCGGCAACGTTGAGGTGCCCGCTGGACTTGCTGCATGGCTTGAGACGTTGGCGCAATGCCACGAGGCGGCTGGTGTCCCCAACACCTATCGCGGGCGCGGCCATGGCTGACGGTCATTTGATCTATTGCCAGTCAACCATAGACGGCCGGCAGGATGCGACATCGGAACCATTGATGATCGAGAGATACGACGCGGCAAAGATCTTCGCGCAATGTGCAGACACCGAGGCTGTCATCTGGCTATGGCCGAGGGATGGGTCTCCTAGAAAAATCACAGCGAAGGATAATCTCCGCACGGCGCTCGCCAAGGTCAAAGCGACCTACCTCGGTTACCGATGTCCGCATCCTTGCAGTCGGCGGCGACATCATCCTAGAGGGTGATGACTTGCGAGAAATCGTCGCCCTCATCTAGGGTCTATGATGAGGCAGGTAGTGTGGTTCTCGTCAATGACTAGACGTCCAACCAGCCCAGCTTTCGACAAAGCTCTTCGCCGGCAGCGACACCCGCCTTGCGGTCAGGATATGGACCTTGAAGATAAATCACCTTGCCGCGGAAGCTCACGGCAACGCCTTTCGAATTGAAGTCGAAAATGATTGTCATGTCAGGCTCGTATGCCATTGGCTTCTCCCGAACACAGGAACGCCATGGCGTCGGGGTAGGTTCCGACGGCCAAAAGCATTAACCGAGCACCCAATGAAGCCCTTTAGTGAGGCTGTGATCTGCAGTACTCTGCACGGCTAAGCGCGACCTCGATTCTTGGAGGGGCCGGAAACCGTAGTCCTGCAGAACTCGCAGCGGCTGGGCTACGGTTTCAATTTTGTCGGCCGACGGCGCGACGATCACTCCTCCTTTTCCCAATAGGAAATGTCTTCGTGCGCGCACAACTCCGGAGACACTCCGTCGGGGTGGGCATCTGCCCAATATCGCGGCGCAACCGTCTCGGCATATCCGTGAACGGTTCTGCCGCTGCGCTAGGTTATCCTGGCGGCTTGCTGAACCATGCGCTCAACAAACCGCTCGCCGAATTCCTGCATACTCAATGTCTGATGTTTTCGTGTCATTTTGTTCCAAGCAACCCACAATGTGTAGATTCTGTCCCAATATAGATCGTCTTTGAACTCGCAACGGCAAAGCTCAATAACGAAATCTAGTCGAATTAACCTTACGTTAATCATTCGCTTGTCTTCGGCGATAGATGTGCAACGATGAGACCATGCTAAAGATTTCATCGCCGCAGCTTCCTTATGACTATCCGGAACGTTCGCTTGATTGCGAAAGAGCCATGGCACGGGCGTTTCGCGAGTTCGTGCAACAGGCAATTTCGGCAGGCTGGGAAGAGGCTGAAGTTGCGCTTGTTGTTGCAGACATTGCCGACGACTACGTGATGGAACTTGCCCAGAACAAAAGGCCGCCGAAGATAAACTAGGCCAATGACCGAGAGCCAGTCATCACCGCTGCGCCCCGCGCTTCTGGGGTGGGTTTTGATGCCTTTTGAAGTCTGCTGAAGTGCGCCTTAGCACAGAACAGAGATCGACGACTCGCGGGCCGCCGCGAGAAAGGTTTCGCGGGCAGCCTCCGGCGTCACTAAACCGCGAAGCACCAGCCCGCACGTTCGGATCGCCTTATGATAGGCTTGGCCGCGCTCGTCCGGCCAGTGCACCAACAGGCAATGTGCCGCTTCGCAAGTGTTTGTTATTGCCTGCATTTCATCGGAATTAGTCCTCAAGTCGAGAACCACGGATGTGTGCCATTTAACAAAGTTCATCATCTTACCTCTGCGACCATAACGGTCATCGACACGCAAAGGTTCAAATTTCTCCGCGATACTCAACAAATGCATTGGTAAACGGTGCCGAGCACTTCGACGGCAAGGATAGATCAACTGCATGTAACATATTCGACAAACTTCGTTCGACCGGCGGAAACAAAAAAGACCCGCCACTATGGGTGACGGGTCAAACGGGGGATACAATTTCAATCTGAGTGTGCATTTATATTAGGCGCTCTGAATATACATTCGTCAAGCGCGAAAGTTGTGCGGTTTTGACGCATGCGCCTCATGCATGCGGTCGATGCGCTCATTGAGCAGGCCGAGATCGTCCTTGATGCCGGACACGGCGCCAAGGATCTCGTCCTTGACGTCGCGCATGTCCGCCCTTGGTGATGTAAGTCTCGGCAACATGGAGCTTGTGGTCGGCACCTGACTTCAAAGGTGGGAGTTCAGACGTATGAGGAAATTGGCGCCCCGAATCCGAAGGTATAAGGCACGCAGCCCAGCTTCAACGGGTTTCGCAGCGAGAATTGGTGAGTGAAAGCAGTGATCCTGAGTCCAGACATACTGCCGACGCCCATCACCTGGCTTCATTTTCAGCACTCTGTTTTTGCAGAGGGCTTTGCAGCTCACCTGCAGAAATTGCCTAGCTGACGCCGTTGAACACCACCATCTTGTCGTCGGCCATCTCTTCCATCGTCCATGGAATGCCGCCGACGCCATAGCCCGACTGGCGACGCCCCGTAAACGGCATCCAATCGGTGCGAAACGCCGTGTGGTCGTTCACGAGAACTGTGGATGCGTCCAGGTGCTTTGCGGCCCTCAGGGCGACCGATATGTCTACGGAAAAGATGCTCGCCTGGAACCCATAGGGTAGCGAATTGGCGATGCGGATTGCCTCGTCGAGTTTCCGGTAGCCGTAGACGCAGGTCAGTGGACCAAAGACCTCGAGCATTGACACTTTGGCGTCTGCGGGTGGGTTGATGAGAACCGAAGGCAAGAGGGTGGTCTCCGACATCCGCCCTCCTCCGATCTGTTTCGTCCCGGCATCGGTCGCCTCCTTGATCCAGCTTGCGACGCGTTCGGTCTCGCGTGGGAGGATGAGCGGCCCCACCTCTGTTTCCCGGAGCATCGGATCACCGACATGCAGGGCTGCGACCTTGGCAGCCAGAGCATCCGTGAACCCGGTTAGAATATCCTCGTGCACGAAGAGACGTTGTGCTGACACGCAGACCTGCCCGGCATGATAATACCCACCTTTGGCAATGGTACCGACAATCGCATCGACATTTACGCTACGGTCGACGATGATGGGCGCCGCTCCCCCATGCTCCAGCGCGCACCTGGTGCCCGGCGGCAGCTTGCTCTTGAGGTACCAGCCGACCTTTGCCGAGCCGATGAAGCTCAGAAACGCGACGCGGCGATCGGTTGCCAAGGCTTCGGCAAGCGCATTGTCGTCCGTAATGAGAGTTTGGCACCAGCGTTCCTCGAGACCCGCCTCCCAGAACAGCTTGACAATCTCGATGCAGGAAATTGGGGTCGTTGCCGCCGGCTTTACGATCACCGGGCAGCCGACGGCGATTGCCGGCGCGATCTGGTGGATGATGAGATTGAGCGGGTGGTTGAACGCCGATATCGCCGCCACCACACCGATCGGCTCCTTTGTGGTGAAGGCCCACCGGTTGGCGCTGGCGGCAGTCAGGCCCATAGGGATTTCCTTGCCGCCGAAATTGCGAAGCTCGTCCGCGGCGTTGACGAGACCATCGATTGCGCGGGCCACTTCGATGATCGCATCCGTCAGAGGTTTGCCTCCTTCCCGCGCGATCATCAGCGCAAAGCGATCACGGTTCTGTTGCAGAAGCTCCGACGCTCTTCTGAGGACCGCCATCCTCTGATGGGCTGGCAGCCAGCCGTCGCGGTCGGCGAAGGCTTTGGCCGCGACACCGAGCTTGTGGTCGAGCGCAGCGGCATCCTCGGCTGGGACTTCCGCAATCAATTCGCGATCGAAGGCCTGGTAGACTTTCAGGGCAAGCGGCATCTCAGTCCTCCAGGATAGCGGGGAGCCGTTCACGCAGCTCTTTGACAAGGACACGTTCATTTTCCGAATAGTCGATCGGCACGTTCACCAGATGGACTCCGCCGCCGGAAAATGCATCTTCGAGCGCCTTCTTGAACTTTGCGATATCGTCGACCCTGGTTCCCCTGGCACCGTAGGATTCGGCATATTTCACAAAGTCCGGATTGCCGAACGTCATCCCGAAGTCCGGGAATTCGTCCACGGCCTGCTTCCAGCGGATCATTCCGTAGGCATTGTCTTCGATCACGAGAACGACAAGGTTGAGTTTCAAACGGACGGCGGTCTCGAGTTCCTGCGAGTTCATCATGAAGCCGCCATCGCCGCAAATCGCCATGACACGTCGCCCAGGATAGAGCATTGAGGCGACCATCGCCGACGGCAGCCCGGCTCCCATCGTTGCAAGCGCGTTGTCGAGAAGCAGCGTGTTTGCCATCCGTGTCCTGTAGTTCCGGGCAAACCAGATTTTGTACATTCCGTTGTCGAGGGCGAGGATGCCATCGTGCGGCATCACCTCGCGAATATCGTGGACCAAGCGCTGAGGCGTAAAGCGATCTTCCGTCGCCCGCGCTGCGATGCGTTCGAGAATTCGTTCGCGCAAATGAAGGAGAGCCGAAGCGTTCGGCAACTTGCCCTCGAGCCGATCCGCCAGCGTCTTCAGAGATGGTCCGATATCGCCGATGACTTCCGATTGGGGGAAATAGACCTGCTCGACGGTCGCGGGCTGATATCCCACATGGACCACCTTCGGGCCGCCCTTGCCCATGATGAATGGCGGCTTCTCTATGGTGTCGTGGCCTATCGTGACGATGAGATCCGCCTGTTCGATGGCCTCGTGTACATAGTCCCGTTCCGACAGTGCCGCGGTGCCCATATAAAGCTCCGTTCCGCCCGGAACCGTTCCCTTCCCCATCTGCGTCGTGAAAAACGGAATGCCCGTGCGTGTCACAAATTCCGCGATGTCGGATGTTGAACGGGGACGCGAGGCGGCAGCCCCGAACATCAGCAGCGGGCGCTTGGCTGCAATGATGAGCGCAGCCGCGTGGTCGAGCGCTACGTCGCCTGCGGTCGGCAGTTCGAGCTGATGCGGCGCGATCAGAGGCATATCCTGGCATTCCTCGGCAGCGATGTCTTCGGGAAGCTCGAGATGAACCGGTCCCGGCCTCTCCTCCTGAGCGATCCTGAACGCCTCGCGGACCATCGTCGGGATCATCTGCGGCGACACGATCTGCCGCGCCAGCTTGGTGAGCGGTTTCATTGATGCCACGACGTCGACGACTTGGAATCGGGCCTGGCGAGACGAAAGGATCCCTTTCTGACCGGTGATCATCACCATCGGCATTGCTCCGAGCAATGCATATGCAGCGCCCGTCGAAAGGTTCAGAGCACCCGGCCCAAGTGTCGTCAGGCACACGCCCGGCTTCCCAGTCAGGCGCCCATAGGTCGCGGCCATGAACGCGGCCGCCTGTTCGTGCCTGTTGAGCACCAACTGGATTGACGACTTTCGGATGGACTCGACGACATCGAGGTTCTCCTCACCGGGAATGCCGAAGATGCGGTCGACACCCTCGTTCTCAAGTGCGGCCACTAGGAGATCGGAGCCTTTGGTCATTTGTGAATGTACTTTGGTGCCGATTTGCTGAGACCCGAATATCGGGGTCTTCAAGAAGCCCTGTGTGTCGGGTCGTAAAGGGTTTGGGCAACTGACATCCGATCCGGCGGCTCTACACTCATTTGACCCGTGGAATAAAGCCCGGCACACCGGTTCCAACCACACTATTGAACCGGATGTTGGTCGTTATCCTATCTCGAAACTCCCGCATTGCGTCTTCAGGGAGGGCGGAAATTTCGAAGTTTTCTGCAATACGACGAGGCGTGATCGAAGTGGTCAGGAAGGCGGTGCCACGCTGCACAGCCCAGGCCAAAGCAACTTGAGCTGGCGTCTTGCCGACGCGCTGCGCGATGGCTGTGATGACGGGATCTTCCAATACCTTAGGTTCCATTCCGTGTCCCAAGGCTGCGAAGGCGAGCAGTACAATCCCATGTTTCTGGCAGAACTCGAGCAGCTCCCATTCCGGCAGATATGGATGGGATTCGACTTGCGCCACCGCGGGCTTGATCCGCGCTTGCGCGACGATCTCCTTGAGCTTCTCCAGGGTTATATCCGACAGCCCGATCGACTTGCATTGCCCATCGTCCACGAGACCCTCAAGCGCTCGCCACGTATCGATCAACGTCACTCCGGCATCATAGATTACGTGACCCTGCTCGTCCCTTGGGTCCTGCTCGTCTCCGGGTTGAAAGGCGAAGGGCGTATGGATGAGATAGCAATCGATATAGTCGACTTGCAGTCGCTGAAGACTTCCCTCAAAGGCGGGTTTCACCCGCTCGGGACGATGATTGGTGTTCCACAGCTTGGTGGTAACGAAGACATCCTGCCGCTGAACCGTGCCTGCTTTGAACACAGCCTGCATCGCGTCACCAACCGCTTCTTCATTGCGATATCGCTCCGCGCAATCGAGATGCCTGAACCCGATCTGCAGAGCTGTCTCAGTCGCCTGTCTGGTCGCGTGTGGATCGGGTATCAGCGTGCCAAACCCGACGACGGGGATCGCGCCTGATCCGTTGTTGAGAGGAATCCTGCTGAAGCGAAGCATGTCGGGCTCTGTCATTCCTATTCTCCTCAAGGCCGAAGTACTGCTTGGATTCGAATGCTCTCCCCTCGTCACGGCGCTGCCTTCAATCCACGAAGCAGCGTCGGAATCAGCTCCGAGACCGTCGGATGGATCGGCACGGCCCATTCAAGAACGGGATAAGGAACTCCAGCGCTCATGATGTCGAGAATGCCATGGACTGCCTCGTCTCCATTGAGACCCAGAAAAGCCGCACCCAGCACCTGCTTGGTTTGCGCGTTTGCGACCACTTTCATGAAGCCGAGCGTCTCGTCCCGCTCGACGGCTCTGCCGACCCTTGTCATTGGGCGCGTCGAGATGAGAAGCGGTTCTCCGGTCTTGCGCGCTTCCTTCTCGGTCATTCCCGCGCGCCCCAGCGGAGGATCGATGTACAAGGCATATCCGGGGATACGATCGCTGACTTTGCGGCTCTCACCGTCAAGAAGGTTGGCGGTTACGATCTCGAAGTCATTGTAGGCCGTGTGGGTGAAGGCACCTTTTCCATTGCAGTCGCCGACCGCCCAGACGCCCTCGACATTCGTCGAAAGAGCCTCGTCCACGACGATGTAACCGCGTTGGTCGGTGGCGATGCCGGCCTTGTCGAGACCAAGGTCATCTGTGTTTGGAACTCTGCCGACGGCGAGCAGAACGTCGGACCCAGCGATGTGCGGCGCACCGCTTAGGCACTCAAGATTGACCTGCACGCCCGCGGAATGGGCCGAAAACGAAACACAACACGCGTTCAATCGGCAGCCTATTCCTTCCCGCTCGAGAATGTCCTTAATTGCCGAGGAGACGTCCTCGTCCTCGCGCGATACCAGGGCCGGTCCCTGCTCGACAACCGTCACCTCCGAGCCGAAGCGGCGGAACATCTGCGCGAATTCGAGACCGATATAGCTTCCACCGACGACGATCAGGTGTCGGGGCACCCTGCTTAGCGAGAGCATTGACGTATTGGTGAGACATTCGATCTCGGACAGTCCGGGCATGTCGGGAAACCGGGCCCGGCCGCCGACGTTGATGAATATCTGCGGCGCAGCGAAAACACGGCTTCCAACCTCCACTTCGTGCGGCCCCACGAATCTCGCATGGCCACGGACCAGTTCGATGTTTTTGGTCGATTGAATCCATTGCTCAAGACCGTTTCTGGCATTTGTCGTGACTAAATGCGCACGCTCGCTCACGCGTGCCATATCGACTTCGATTGCGCTTTGAAATCTGACGCCGAAGTCCGCGCCTCGCCTCGCCATATGCGCCACGCGCGCGGACGCCACCATGGTTTTTGTCGGCATGCATCCGGTGTTGACACAGGTCCCGCCAACGAGCGCACGCTCGATCAGCACGACCTTCCGTCCGACTGCAGCGAAGCTGGAAGCAATCGATGGACCGGCCTGCCCCGCGCCGATGACAGCGACGTCGAACCTCTCCATCATGCGAGCCTCCACAGGATTGGAAACGATGTCGACATTTTCCTAGTCAAAGCAACCTCAACAGAGCTTGAGCGGCAGCAGTCGACGATGCAGGGTTCTGGCCGGTAATAAGGCGTCCATCGGTGATGGCAAAGCTCTCCCAATCCGAGACCTTTTCATATTTTCCGCCAAGGCGCTTTAACTCGTCCTCGACGAGGAACGGAACCACATTGGTCAAATGGACGGCCTCTTCTTCGCTGTTTGCAAAGCCGGTCACGCGTTTTCCTTTCACCAAAGGCTGGCCGCGATACATCGCGTGATGAAGGACGCCCGGTGCGTGACATACCGCCGCGACAGGCTTTTCCGAATTGTAGAATTCCTCGATAAGAGAAATGGACTTCTTGTCTTCCGCCAGGTCCCACATCGGTCCATGACCACCGGAATAGAAGACTGTGTCGAATTGCTTGGCATCCACGTCTGCAAGCATCACGGTATTGGCCAGCACGGCCTGGGCGGCCTTGTCCGACTTGAACCGGGTCATTGCCGGTGTCTGATTTGCCGGTTCGTCGCTCTTGGGATCGATCGGGGGCTGACCGCCCTTGGGCGAGGCAACGACAATCTGCGCCCCAGCGTCCTTGAAGACATAGTAGGGCGCTGCGAATTCCTCGAGCCAGAAGCCGGTTTTCCGACCGGTGTTGCCCAGCCGATCATGTGACGTCAGCACCATAAGGATTTTCGAGTTCATTGGAGATCTCCCATATTTCATGACCCTGGAAACGCATGGATCGTTGCCCCTCCTTAGTCGGAACAGCACGGCACAGCGAGCGAGCGAAGCCAGGAGCTGATGGAACTACCTTCCTACAATTCGCGAGCAAATCGTATTGTACGATGGTGTCGATTATTCCGCGCTTGTCGGGTCAGAACCGACACCATGGCACAATAGACTTGTCCATTCGGGCGGCGCATCGTTCATCGCGCCGCGAGGTCTGTGCCCGCGAAAGTCTGATCATTCGAGGGAGGTTGAAATGACCATCATCTCAGAGCGTAGCGAAGCCACCGCCCAGAAGGCGCAGGCGGACATGGACATGAAGCTTGAGGTCGTCGTTATTCCTGTTTCCGACGTCGATCGCTCCAAGCGCTTCTACACGGGTCTTGGATGGAGACTGGACGCCGACGTCTCTGGAAAAGACGGCTTTCGTGTCATACAGGTCACCCCGCCGGGCTCGCCGTGCTCCGTGATCTTCGGCAGCGGCGTCAGCTCGGCGATGCCTGGCTCAGCGCAGGGGCTGCATCTGATCGTCTCCGACATCGAGCAGGCTCGCGCATCGCTCGCCGCTCGGGGCGCTGCGATGAGCGGAGTGTTTCACGATGTTGGCGGCCTATTTCATCACAGCGACCAAAACGGCCGTCTTCCCGGTCTGCATCCGGCACGGAGCAGCTACTCATCGTTCGCGTCGTTCAATGACCCGGATGGCAACGGCTGGCTTTTCCAGGAGGTCACAGCGCGACTGCCCGGGCGCGTGGAAACGCAAGGCACGAACTTTCGCTCGTCGAAGGAACTCGCGGGCGCGCTCCGGCGGGCCGCTGCCGCCCATGGCGAACACGAGAAACGGAACGGCGGTCGGCATGACGAAAATTGGCCAGACTGGTACGCCGAATATGTCGTCAACGAACAGGCCGGCCACCCGTTGCCGACCTGACAGGATGCGGACTTCCGATCGGGACCAAAAATTCGAAGGCGCAGGAGATCGTCATGTCATCCTTCTCATTATCCATCACTCGTCGTCGCCTGTTGGCCACCGCGGCAGCGGCTGCCGCGATCAGCGTCTTGCCAAATGGGCGATCCTTCGCAAAGAGCGACGAAGCAATAAGGCCCTTCCATTTTTCAGCGACCGACAAGCAGCTTGCCGATTTGCGCAAACGTGTCTTGGCGACCCGCTGGCCTGAGCAGGAGACGGTGAAGGATAGCTCGCAAGGCGTCCAGCTCGCGACGATCAAGAAACTCGCTGACTACTGGGCACGCGACTATAACTGGCGAAATGTCGAGGCGCGGCTGAATGCCCTGCCGCAATTCGTCACCAATATCGACGGTCTCGACATCCACTTCATTCATGTGAAGTCCAAGCATGAAAATGCGCTGCCGGCCATCATCACGCATGGATGGCCGGGCTCGATCATTGAGCAAATGAAGATCATCGCGCCGCTGACTGATCCGACGGCACATGGCGGCGCCGCGTCGGATGCCTTCAACCTCGTCATCCCATCGATGCCCGGATATGGCTTCTCAGGCAAGCCGACCACGACGGGCTGGGATCCCATACGCATCGCCAACGCCTGGATCGAGCTGATGAAACGGCTTGGATACACGCATTATGTCGCTCAAGGGGGCGACTGGGGCGACGCCGTGTCGGAGCAGATGGCGCTGCTGGCGCCTCCCGAGCTGGCCGGCATACATGTCAATATGCCGGCGACAGTTCCCGACGACATTGCCAAAGCGTTGCAGCCCGGTGGCACGATGCCGAGCGGCCTTTCCGACGACGAGAAGCACGCCTACGAGCAGCTCGACGATTTCTACAAACACGGACTGGGGTACGCCATCGAAATGGCGAACCGTCCGCAGTCGATCTACGGCGTTGTGGATTCGCCCGTAGGTCTCGCATCCTGGATGATCGACCACGACATCCGCAGCTATGAGCTGATTGCCCGTGTCTTCGACGGAGGGCATGAGGGCCTCAGCCGCGACGATATCCTCGACAACGTCACGCTTTATTGGCTGACGAATACGGCCGCATCCTCGGCCCGTCTCTATTGGGAGAACAAGCTCGCCTTCTTCGCCGTCAAGGGCATCAAGATTCCAGTGGCCGTCAGCGTCTTCCCCGACGAAATCTATGCCGCGCCGCAGAGCTGGACGGAGCGGGCCTATCCAAAGCTCATTCACTACAACCGGCTTCCAAAGGGCGGGCACTTCGCAGCCTGGGAGCAGCCGGCCGCATTCACTGAAGAGCTTCGCGCATCGTTCCGATCTCTTCGATCGTAGAGCAACAGATGCAGCGATTGCTCATCTGCGAAGCAGGCCAATATGCTGGTGTGGATGCATCCGATCTCTTGCTTGTTGATCGGGAGCATGGAATTGATCTACGCCTGATGCATGACAACGACGCCGAACCCCATCATACGGCAGATTTTGGTCAGAGCACTGAACGCACTGCGTCGTCCTTGCCTCCGTTCGCGCAGCGAAATTTGACATGCAAGATAACTCCACAAAGACCCGCATCCCTGGTCCGATCGACGCCGCAATGCCGGCGAGCGGCCTGTCGGAAATCCTTGCGCCCGGCCTTTGCGTGGTTTTCTGCGGATTGAATCCGGCCCTGTCCGCTGCCAGAGATGGCCATAACTTCTCAAACCGAAGCAACCGCTTTTGGCAGGTATTGCACCTTGCCGGATTTACACCCCGCCTGTTGCGGGCGGAAGAGGAGCGCGAGATACTAAAATATGGATTGGGCCTGACATCGGCAGTCTCACGTCCGACGAAAAGCGCCAGTGAGCTTAAGCATCATGATTATGTCAGCGCGGCTCCGGCACTGGAAAGCAAGATCGGAGAGTTTGGACCAGCGAATTTGGCCTTTCTGGGAAAGGCGGCATACGCGGCCATCAGTCTTCGAGCCCAAGTCGAATGGGGCAGGCAATCCGACGAATTCGCGGGCGCTTCAGTCTGGGTGCTTCCAAATCCAAGCGGGCTCAATAGGGCCTTTAACCTGGCGAGATTGACGGAACACTATCGCGAACTGAGATCGGTGCTTTAGCCGTCGTAGTCAATACAGGCTCAAAAGGCCGAGGCGCGCGGCCGCTACGACGAGATCGGGGAGCGAACGTGCGTTCATCTTGCGCATAACTCTGCCACGATGAGCTTTGACAGTAATTTCGCTGATCCCGAGCTCAAAGCCCACTTGCTTGTTCAAAAGACCCGCAGCCACCAGAGACATGACCTCACGCTCGCGATGGCTCAGCGATCGGTAGCGATCCTTCATCGCTTCAATTTGCGAGCGGCGCAACAGTTCGGCTTTACTTCGCTCGATACAGTTCTCAATTGCAACTAGCAGCAAGTCGCTGCGAAACGGCTTGATCATGAATTCGCAAGCACCTGCCTTCATCGCTTTGACAGCGATGGGTACATCGCTACAGCCGGTGACAAAGATGATCGGCGTTTCGGATCGCTGGGCAGAAATCAGTCTTTGCAAATCGAGTCCACTCAGATCTGGCAAGTTAAAGTCCAAAATCAGGCAGTTCGCTACACGTGCCCTCGGCCGCGACAGAAATGACCGCGCACACGCGAACGTCTCTGCGGCCCATCCGCCGGAAAGGATCAGCGCTTCCAGCGACTCGCGCGTTGAAATATCGTCATCAACAACAAAAACCACCGGCGTCGACAAGGGAAGCGGCGGTATGGCATTGCGATGAGCGTTTAGCATCCTCAGCATTTCATCTCCCCCGTTTCGAACAGCTAAAATTGTGGAACACTCCGAAAAAAGTTCAAGCGTGAACCTCCGCATCCGCTCCTGCAGCATTGGCAGCTTTACCCTAGCCTCGTCATCCTCGGCAAAGAACCGATCTCTCCCGCTCAGGAACGGTCAAGGATTTGGGCCCCACTTGGGTTATCTTGGATTGCTAGTGCCGCCACGGCGATGTTGCACGGATCAGAGTTTGGGCGAGATAGTTCTAGCCACGGCATTATTCATGCAACGCGCTTGCATTGCGGACGGCCGAGTTCGTTCCATCCGGTTTAGAACACTGACATGATCGGGCCAGTTGGGGGGCCACCGGCTTTCCAAATTGTTGCGAAAAATCAGTCAACAATCGAAACGTCAGCAGAGCGTTCTCCTTCCGAGCCTCCGGATTCCGGCGTACGACTTCGTCGGACCGGGAAAGGCACGCTACGCGCGCCTCCCCACCTTGAAAGCTATAGATTGTACATTACGCATGATTTCCTGTCCCGGCGCAATCAAGCAACCGGGTCCTCTCGAAGGTCAAAACGACGGGCGGATGCGGACGCGAAAAGAGGAACGGTCGTTCCGTCAGCGATCCACGTCAGGTCAATTGGGAAAATGGCAAATGGTAAAAATCCGGGACTCAGAAGCCTCGGTGGCAAATTCGGCTTGGGGTAGATGCGCGTCGCATCGAAGCCACAACAGCCGTGGTGGCAAGCACGGCAAAGGCCGCAGGCGCTTCCTGCAACAAATTGTGCCCCGCACCGGTAATAGTCCTTCGCTCCTAAGCACCTGTGAAGTATTGGGCGTCAATGTCATTGGCTTTAGAGGATCAACGCCATCGTCCGCTCCCGGGAGTGAGATGGTGGGGACGCCAATGTCGGGTTGATGTGCCAATCGGCCTTCGATCGATCCTGATGTGAGGGGAATTGAACCAACCATCGCAATTGCGTTCGGTTCTGTGGATCGGCTTGATATCCACTGGATGTTATCGAAGCACCGGATCAAGGAACGGGGAGCCGATCACCATGGAGCCTGCAATCATTCCATAAACAATCCGGCGGAACGTCTGCGGCGAGGCATGCGGAAAAAGAGTGGCACCCAGAAGCGAACCTGTTGCATAAGGAAGTACAAGAATGGCAGCGATGCACAGGGCTTGCGGCGTCAGCATGCCGGCCCAGATGAACGCGACGACCGAGCCTAGCGAACTCAGGCAGAAGAGCGTCATTAGGTTGGTTCGTAGATTTCGTGGTTCCATGCCAGTTGCCATCCAGTACGTGACAACCACGATCCCGTTCAATGCGGCCAGACCCCCCATAAAGCCCCCTGCTACACCGGCTACAAAGGATGACTTTGGACGATTCTCCAGCTGCGGGCGCCAGCCCGAAGTCAGGAATATTAGCGCGCAGGCAATGAAAACGCTCACGAACCAACGCACCTCACCGGGCTCGAGGTGGGTTGCGGCCAGCGCCCCGATAGGGGTTGCCGCAGAGAGCCCAGCCCATATCGGCAAAAGTGGCTTTAGACCCTCGAAGCGAACGCCGCGCAGGGTTGTCGGAGCCGCGACGATCAGATCAAAGATCAGCAGAGAGGCGACTGCGAGCTTCGGTCCGAGCACTGCCGCACCCAACGGCATAAACACCAATCCAACGCCAAATCCCGAGAAGCCGCGCGCAAGCCCGGCCGCAAATGCAGCTACGACGGCCAGAGCAATGCGCTGGTCGTCGATCTGCACATCCAACGCCGTCCATCGGTACACGTCGCTCGTCACGAGGAACAGGATCGGGATCACTCGGCTGCCACAGCTGCGGACTCGGCATTCTGAGAAGACGGACGTTTGAGGCCCAGATGTTCTCTCAGCGTCGATCCGCGATATTCATCGCGGAACAGACCGCGACGACGTAGTTCGGGTACGACGAGCTCTACGAAATCGGACAGGCCCCATGGCAGGACCGGCGACATGATATTGAAGCCGTCCGCACCGAAGTTGACAAAACGCTCCTCCAGCTCATCGGCTATCTCCTGAGCAGTGCCGACGACCTGCCAGTGCCCGCGGGCGCCTGCAACTCGCTGGTAGAGTTGACGCAAGGTCAGATTTTCCCGGGCAGCAAGCTCAAGGAACAGCGCTCGGCGGCTCTTGCCGCCTTCGGTTTCCGGCAGTTCCGAGATAAGCGCGTCGATCGGCAGCATCCTGACTTCGTCCACGCCGGCGAGCTCGGCCAGCATGTCGAGGCCCACGGAAGGTTCGAGCAGGGCCTGCAACTGCTCGAATTTGTCTTCAGCCTCCTGCCGCGTCCTGCCCACGACGGGGAAGACGCCCGGCAGGATCTTCACGTCGTCTGCCGCGCGGCCATATTTGGCGAGGCGCCCCTTGAGGTCGCTATAGAAGGCGATGGAACTCTTCAGCGTCTGCTGGGCGGTGAAGACCGCCTCGGCCGTTCTGGCCGCGAGTTCCTTGCCGGGTTCAGAAGAGCCGGCTTGAACCACGACCGGATGGCCCTGCGGCGGACGTGGAATATTCAGCGGCCCACGAACCTGGAAAAATGCGCCGCGATGATTGAGGTGACGAACCTTCTCAGGATGAAAGTAGACGCCGCTTTCCCTGTCTCGCAGGAAGGCGTCGTCGTCTGACGTGTCCCAGAGACCGGTGACGACATCGACGAACTCTTCCGCCCGCTTGTAACGGTCGGCATGCGCGATGATCGCATCGCGGCTGAAATTGTAGGCAGAGCTGGCGTCGGCTGAAGTGACCAGGTTCCAGCCGGCGCGACCGGCGGAGAGATGATCAAGCGAGGCGAACTGCCGTGCAAGATTATAGGGATCGGAGAAGCTCGTGGAGGCTGTCGCCACTAGACCGATCCGGCTCGTAACCGCCACAAGCGCCGAAAGCAGCGTGATCGGCTCGAACGGATAGAATCCGGAATGCGCCTTGCGGCTTGCCGCCTCGACATTCTGCAGGCGCGTGTTCACCCCGTCGGCGAGAAACACCGCATCGAACTTGGCATTCTCCGCGATACGGGCAAAATGCGCGAAATCCGCGAAGCCCGTGCTGTCGGAGGCGCCTGGATGACGCCACGCGGCAACATGGTGGCCGGTGTACAAAAGGAAAGCGCCGAGGCTCAACTGACCGTCACGTTTGGCCATTTCATTCTCCTTCTCAAAAATTGCTCAGCTGAAAATCAGTGCAGCCCGAACGCGTTCAACAGTTGTTCGCGGAATTTGACGAAGCGCGGCTCGCTACGGTTGCGCGGCCGCGGAAGGTCGATATCGATCTCGCGGGTGCGCCCACCCTTTTCCTTGGAAAGGATGAGCACCCGGTCTGCGAGATAGACTGCCTCCTCGAGATCGTGCGTCACGAGGATCATCGTCACCTTCTCCTCCCGCCAGATACGGGCGAGCTCTTCCTGCATGGTGATCTTGGTCATGGCGTCGAGTGCGCCGAACGGCTCATCGAGCAGGAGGATCTCGGGCCTGACGACCAGCGCCCTGGCAATGCCGACGCGCTGGGCCATACCGCCCGAAAGCTGCGACGGCAGGGCATCGGCGAAATCGCCGAGGCCGACGAGCTGGATATAGTGGCGTGCACGGGCCCTCGCCTCGGCCTTCTTCAGACCGCGATTGTCGAGCGGGAAGGCAACGTTATCAAGTACGGTAAGCCAGGGCAGAAGCCTTGGCTCCTGGAAAATCACGGCGCGATCCGTGCCGACGCCGTGAACGGGATGACCATCGATCAGCACGTCCCCTCTATCCGCATCTTCGAGCCCCGCGAGAACTCTGAGCAGGGTGGTCTTGCCAGACCCCGAGGCTCCCACGATCGCCAGGCTCTCGCCGGCGCGGATGTGGTTGCTGACCCCTTGGAGCACATTGAGATGGCGGCCGTTGATCGAGTAGGACTTGGAGAGGTTCTTGATCGTCACCTCTCCACGTAAGGTCAATTCAGCAACAGCCATCGACCCGCTCCTCAGTTGCCGGCGACGGCGAAATTCGCCGGATCGTAGAGAATGTCCCCCGCCTTGAGCTGTCCCGGCTTGAGGACGCCGTCGCGGGCCAAGATGTCGATCCAGAATTGCAGATCACGGTTCACGGCCTTGCCGCCTTCACGCACGCCATAGCCAGTGAAATATTGCGCAATTTCGGCGTTTTCACCGCGCGAGGCGAGCACCTTGGCGATCAGAGCCTTGGTCTCCTCGGGGTGGAGACGGGCATATTCGAGCGCGGCTTGCGACTTTTCGACGAAGATCTTGGCCGCCTGCGGGTGTTGCCTGATCCAATCGCGGCGTAGCACCGTAAAGCCGCCGGCGATTTCGCCGAGCACGTCGGTGTCGCCGACGATCTTCTGGAGACCACCGTTTTTCAGCGCTACGCCTTCATAGGTCTTCTGCCAGTAGCCGAAGGCAGACACGTCGACCTGCTTGGAACGCAGAACCTGTTCGAGTTGCGGACCCGGGACGACAACGAGCTTGGCCGCATTTTCCGGCAGGCCGACCGAATGGAGCGCCTCGCGCACGGTATAATCGAGATGGGCACCAAGCGTATTGACGGCAATCGTCTTGCCGGCCAGATCCTTGATCGATTTGATCGGGCTGCCGTCAAGCGAATAGAAGACGCTCTCGGTCGTCTTGTCGATACCGTTCGAGGGATAGGCTGCAACGAAATCGTTGCCGCCGGCAATCGAATTGAGCACCGAGGCGGTAGCGGCACCGCCGAGTTCGACATTGCCCGACGCCAGCGCGAAGAGCGATGCCGGGCCACCCTGGGCATAACCGACATTCTGCAATGTGATACCCGTGTCCTTGAAATAGCCGAGCGCATCGGCGAGTTCATGGGGTGCCAGGCCGCCCTGGCTTGAGAGATAGCGGATGGTGACTTGATCGGCAGCCACGGCGGTGCTCGCCTGGACCGCCAGCAGCATGCCGGCTGCGAGCGCGGCCAAACGCCCTAGAGAACGACGGGAAATCTGCATTCTGGACTCCATTGGATAGGATGAAAATACGATGCGTCTCGTCCCGGCTTTCAGTCCTTGGGGTTGGCCCAACGGCAGAGCCGAGCCTGCAATGTTTCGAGGATGAAGTTGGCCGACAGTCCCAGAATGGCGAGCAGCAATATTGCCGCGAACATCAGCGGGATCTGGAAATTATACTGGGCGTTCATCACCTGAAATCCGACACCGGAATTGGCGCCGATCATTTCTGCAGCGATGAGCAGCAGGAGTGCAGTCGTGGAACTCAGCCGCAAGCCGACAAAGATCTGCGGCAAGGCCGCCGGAAGCACCACGCGGCGAAACACAGTCATCGGCCTGGCGCCGTAGACGCGCGCCATTTCCACAAGCTTTGGATCCACCTGTTTAACGCCGCCGATGGTGGCAAGAAGTATCGGGAACAAAGTCGCCCAGAAGATCACGAAGATTTTCGAAGCCTCTCCAAGGCCCAGCAGCAAAATAAAAACAGGATAGAGCGCGAGTGCGGATGTCTGCCGAAATAATTGCAGGATCGGGTCGAGGCTGCGCTCGACAATTCGGATCTGCCCCATGAATAGCCCGAGCGGGATGCCCACGACGACCGCCGCGACAAATGCAACACCGGCGCGCTCAAGGCTGATGGCGATGTCGCCCAGCAGCCGACCGCTGCTTATGCCATTCCAGAGCGCCCGCAAGATCGCATCTGGTGGAGGCAGAACTGCAGCGTTGATCCAGCCAAGCGCCGGTGCAATTTGCCAGAGGGCGGCAAAGGCGATGAGCAGCCCATAGCGCGACGCCAAGCTGCGCAACAGCGCGCCCGCGTCCCTCGCCAGCCCGCTCTGCCAGAAATATGTTTCGCGATAGGTCTGCAGGATGCCCTGCTGTTCGGTTTCAAGCGCCATGGACCTTGCCCTCTATCCCAGTGTCAGTTTTACTCGGCGGCTTCGGAGTAGACGTCGGTTAACCGTCTCTTTGGGAAAGGCAGGCCTAGGTTTTCACGCAAGGTTTTGCCTTCATAGGCTGTGCGGAACAGACCGCGGCGCTGCAGCTCGGGAATGACCAGTTCCACGAAATCATTGAGACCGGTAGGCAGCCATGGCGGCAGGATGTTGAAGCCATCGGCGCCTTCGTTTTCGAACCATTCCTGTAGGGTATCCGCGACCTGGACCGCGGATCCGACGATGGTGAAATGGCCGCGCGCGGAAGCGATCCACTGGTAAAGCTGCCGAATGGAGAAGTTGTTTTCGTCCGCAATGCGCCTGATCAGCTCCTGGCGGCTTTTCATGCCCTCTGTCGGCGGCGCTGGAGGCAGCGGGCCGTCGAGATCGCAGCCTTTAAGATCCAGCTCACCGCCGGTAAGCGCGTTGATCAACGCGAGCCCATCCTCTTCGATGATCAGACTTGTGAGCCGCTCGTATTTCTCGCGCGCTTCGGCCTCTGTGCGCCCGACAAACGGGGAGACGCCCGGCATGATAAGCACATGCGACGGATCGCGACCGAAGCCGCGCGCGCGCGTTTTGATATCGCGGTAGAATTCTTGCGCAGTCTCGAGCTTTTGATGCGCTGTGAAGATCACCTCCGCGGTGGCCGCGGCAAGTCCCCGCCCATCATCCGATTGGCCGGCCTGCACGATGACGGGATGACCCTGAGGCGAGCGGGGGACGTTCAATGGCCCTTCGACCTGGAAATGTTCGCCGCAATGATTGGTACGATGCACCTTGTTCACATCGAAATAGATGCCGCTTTCGCGATCGCGAATGAAGGCATCGTCTTCAAAACTTTCCCATAGCTTTTTGACGACGTCGACGTGCTCTGCCGCCCTCCTGTAGCGGGTGGCGTGGGGCTGCTGCCGCTCGAGATTGAAATTCCGCGCGGCGGCTTCGGTTGCGGTCGTCACGACGTTCCAGCCGGCCCGGCCGCCGGAGATCAGGTCGAGCGAGGCGAACTTGCGCGCAACGGAGTAAGGCTCCTCATAGGTCGTGGACGACGTCGCGATGAAGCCGAGGTGCTTGGTGAGCGGCGCCAATGCTGAAAACAGCGTGACCGGCTCGAAGCCGACAACCCTTGCATTGCCGCCCTCAATGCCGCCACCGAAGGCGACCGCAAGCCCGTCCGCCAGGAAGTAGGCATCGAAGAGGCCGCGTTCGGCCGCCTGCGCGAGCTCAATGTGGAACTCGAGATTGACCGCCCCGTCGGCAGGCTGGTCCGGATGGCGCCAGGAAGCGATATGCTGGCCGCCGCCGGGGAGGAATGCGCCAAGCTTGATTTGCCTTGTCATGGGTTCTTCTCCACATTGCAGGTTCTTGGCCGCCCCGCTCGACAGATCGGGTTCCGATGGCGCCACGCATAAGGTTGCGATAAAATACATAAATTTAATAGATTATATTTTTTGCCGGTAGTTGCCCTAGTTGGGAGAATTTTCCGAAAGTAGGAGGAATAGGGAATTTATCGCCCGGCGCCGGGGCGAACCACTTGCTCGTCAAGCCATGGCAACATGAGCGACTGTGTCTCGAAGGATGTCTTCAAGGCCGCCTAATGCTGGGGGAGCACGTTGAGATTTTCGTACAGTACTGAGCTTTCCTCGAATGCCATCCTTGCTTGGTCGAAGGATCGTGAGGTCGAGTGGCACTACATCGCCGCCCAAGCCTGTTCTGCGGCCTGACAATGCCCGGCCGAAACCAACAATCCGTGTGACCGTCCTCCCGGCTGCGGTGCCTTGTCGACACCGCAGCCGGGAGGACGGATGAAACCGCGATTAGAATCGTTCGCCGATCATCTCTTCGCTTTTGGCCCAGAGCGCCTTCGCACGATCCGGATCTAGCGCGTAGGGGCGAACCCCCTCGCTCACCCGGCTGATACCGCCCTCCACCAATGTAGCGACGTGGCAGTTCTCGCAGTATCGGCCGGCGACTTCGTCGGCTGCGGCAACCACACCCGCCCAAACCGAAGTGGCGGCACCCTGCGGGATCGTCTTCAGTTGGTATGGCGGCTTGCCCTCGGCGGCGTGATCGGCATTGATCTGCTCAATCATTGCCTCCAGTGTTCCGGCATCAAGATGGCGCACAAGTTCGGTGCGGATGCCGCCTGGATGTACGGCCGTCGCACGCACGCCGCGAGCCTTGTGCCGCCGGTCGAATTCGACGGCGAACAGGATGTTAGCAGTCTTCGAGCGGCCATAGGCAATCCAGGGGTCGTAGGGGGTGTGCTCGAAGTTCGGGTCATCGAGATCGACATCGGCGAAGCGATGACCTGACGAAGCAAGGTCTACGAGCCGCCCGCCCGATGCGATCAGTGATGCGATGCGATTGACGAAGGCGAAGTGGCCGAGATGGTTGGTTCCGAACTGTGTCTCGAAACCATTGGCCGTATGACTGAAGGGTGCGGCCATAACGCCTGCATTGGCAATCACAAGATCGAACGGCCGCTTGTCCGCCAGCAACGCGTAGGCGCAGGCGCGAACGCTTTCAAGTGAGGCGAGGTCAAGCCGGACCAGTTCTAGGCTGCCGCCATTTGCGGCCTGTGCTCGGACCGACGCCGTCGCGGTCTCTGCCTTGGCCAGATCGCGAGCTGCACCGACGACTTCGGCCCCATGCGCGGCCAGAGCGCGTGCCGTCTCAACGCCGAGGCCCGCCGAGACGCCGGTGACCAACACTCGTTTGCCACGGAGGTCCACCCCCGCCAGCACTTCGTCCGTGGTGGAGTTTGCGCCAAATAATCCAGTCATGAAAAGTCTCCTTGTGCTGTAGAAGCAATGACACCAGTGCGATGAACCCATTGTCCACCGCGCTCGAATAGAATAACAGGAGGGTGCCTCCGGATTAAATACGGAGGGCGCCTCCGTTTATCAATGGGCATTTTGTGATTTGACGAAAAAAGATGAATTGCTCGCTCCCCGCAAGCCGCGCGCCGATGCTGAACGCAATCGACTGCGCCTTCTCGATACGGCAAAGGCAGCCTTTGCCAAGAAAGGCTCTGACGTAAGCCTGGAGGAGATTGCGCAATCGGCTGGGGTCGGGATCGGGACCCTTTATCGTCACTTCCCAAATCGTGACGCGCTAATCGCGGCAGTCTACCGCAACGAAACAGAACAGCTCGCCCGGGCGGCGAAACAGCTGGCCGAAACTCATCCTCCTGTCGAGGCGCTGCGAGAGTGGATGTTCTTGTTCATCGACTATATCGCCACGAAACATGGCATGTATGCAGCACTCAACTCGCTCACCGATGGCACGTCTGATCTTTATGCGAAATCGGGTAAGCAGATAAGCGACGCGATCGAGCTGCTGACCGCGCGGGCCGTGGCAAACCACGACATTCGGTTGGAAATAGACCCTCTCGACCTGCTGCGCGCGGTGGCTGGTGTCGCAAACGTTAGCGCCGGTCCGCATTGGAAGGTCGCAGCCACGCGACTTGTAGACATCATGATTGCCGGACTTAGCAAGGACAGCAAGGCGGAATGATTTACATTCCAAAAAGGTAAGCCGGTAAGGACTGATCATGACCCCGACAATGAACCCGCAGGAAGCTGCTGATCGACTGGCAATCCGAACCTTGATCGATGCTTATGCGGCGTGACGCCAAATTACAAATGGCGCTCTTCACTGAGGATACGGTTTTCCATGTGTTCATGAACAGCCGCGCAAACGAAGCAACCTACGTTCTGTACGGGCGCAACGCGCTTGCACCGGTCTTTGCCGCTCTCAACCAATACCAGACGACCACGCATTTCAACGGCCAGAGCACGGCCGATCTGCATGGTGACCAGGCAACCGGAGAGACCTACTGTATCGCCCACCATCTGACCGTCGATGGCGAAAATCACACGCTGATGCTGGCGTCCATCCGCTACCTTGATCAATTCGCCAAAGTGGGCGGAGAATGGCTGTTTTCCGAACGCAAATTGAGGGTCGACTGGACGGATACCCGTGCCTTGGTGACGTAGCGGCGATTGCGCAGCTTAGGCATCCTGTTGCGCCGTCGACAGACGATCCTGACGGACAGGCCGCCAATCGCTTTATCAGCAGGTAGTCCAGCAGCTCCAGGCGGCCGCCCGACCGGATAAACCGCAGGCATGGGCGGGATCAAATCGCCGGTGGCGACGACACTTTGAATAGTCGAAGCCTATACCACGGAATTTGCACTTCTTTTGACTCACGCACGAATGTAGCTGGTGTATAATCGGTTTACTTGTCGCCGCCTTGACCGCCGCCCCCGGCGGGAGGACGGTATGGTACTTTTGCAGGAGTTGTACCAATGGCCGGTGTTGTCGAGAAGCTTCGGCGGGATGTAATACCGATGTCGGATACCGATCTGCTTTCGGGCTCTGTACCATCGGGGGCTTCGACTGTGGTGCGCTACCTTGCTTCGTTTGCAATGACTGCTGTCGCGACGGTCGTGGCTGTCGGGATTGACAGAAGTGTGTCGATCCCAAACCTCTCCCTCATATTTGTAGTGCCGGTGATCATCGCGGGCCTTGCTTTCGGGTTGGGAGCCTCCCTCTGCTCGGCCGTGCTGGGTGCTCTTGCCTACAATTTCTTCCTGACTGAGCCTCGCTACACGCTGGACGTCAATGACCCCGCGGACATCTGGGCGATCGGACTGCTTTTTCTCGTCGGGCTTATCGTCAGTGGCGTTGCCTACACGTCTAGGCGCAGAGCCACCGATGCGGCGCTCCTTAGAAGGCAGGCGACCGTGCTGCAAGGTTACAGCCGCGACGTCGTGGCGGCCGACAAGGCGAGCGCGATCGTCTCGACCACCTCCCAAGCTCTAGCAGCGCTCTTCCAGGTTCCCGTCGTCGTGATGCTTGTCACCGAGGGCGATGTGGTTTCAGTCAACAAAGTAGGCGACATGGAGCCGCAGGAGGCCGATTACGATGCGGCGCGAACCTCGTTGGCGACGAGAGCCGTCGCACGCGCCGGGATCTACCCGACTTTGGCCTCGCGCTTTGACTTTTGGCCCGTGACGACGGCGGTGGGCCAGCGTGCCGTTATCGGACTGGCATTCGACCCCGACCGCCGTCCCTCGGCCCCAGATGCGTTGGTCGATATCGTCGCGAGTGTTTTGGCGCTGGCGCTTGAACGCCAGTATTTCACCGGAACTAGCCCCAGATCTGCAAATGCCGTTTGAGCCTGAAGGCACTCTCCGACGCGAAGTATGGTGCCAAGGCAGTGGCAATAGCGTCAGCCTTGTTGCGTTCAATAGCTAGCAGGGAAGCCTCACCTGAGGATTGCACCCCGTCAAAAGTACCAGGGCGTGCTTTACGCTCGACGGCTCGATCTGGCCAAGTGGAGGGCATAGCGTTGGTTTCCCACTAAACAACGCTAAAAGAGCTAGGAGCTCAAATCAGAACGCCGGAGGGACTAATACGGCAGAGAGAGCTTCTTACTTGGCTGATCAGCGGACGTCTAGAAGGTTAGCTGAGCATTGACCCTGGATTGCCCAATAGAACTTTCGCGACATCCACCATCAACTCGGAAAATGATGAACATACTGGTCCTGACTGATATTCACGGCAAACCGAGCACAAGCGGTTGTCTGTCGCGCTTCATACCCCGTTGGGCACAATCGTCCGTTCGCACCGTTAGTTTATCCGAGCTGCTCAACACTGACCTCGTGGGCAAGGCTCTTCATAGGCATCTCGTTGAAAGCGATGGATTTGCACGAGCGGCCGAATGTCTTGTCGACCTCGTGGATGGCGCCGATGTCGCGTTGGGCTACAGTGCCGGTGGAATGGTCTTGTGGCAAAGCGTCCTTCTTGGTCTGTCGGTTGACCGCCTGATCTGCATATCGTCGACACGCCTGCGGCAGATAACGGCCCAGTCCATCCCAATTCCTGCCTTGGCCGTCTTTGGCGAGCGTGACGAAAATCGCCCGCCCAGTTCCTGGGCTGTTCGCTCAAGCGTAAAAACGCACATCATTCCTCACGCCGGCCATGACTTCTATGCCAGCAGAGGGCAAGCGTGGGACATGTGTCTCGCAACGCTGGCAGATTTCCTTGATTCAACTGAATAATCGTAGAGATCCTGCACCGGCGTCAAACTGCGCCCCAGCAGCAACTTCTGAGATTTTGCTGAAGGCTGAGTTGATGCAGTCATGACTTTCCGTCGCAGCCACAACCGTATCGTCGCCAGCGAAAATTGCGGCACATGCCATGCCGGCGTTGTCACGACCTCTCAGAAATCTCTTCGTCCGCCTTATCAAAAACGTTGCGCTTCATCCGGCACCCAACGCCTCAACGGACAAAGGCGTTCGCCACGCGCCGAGATCTGGCAAGATACCAACTCGCTGCTGTAAACGCTGCGAAGTTTTCAATGTTTGGTATGCTGATGAAAGCCTGGGACAATGTGGCCGCGACGACAGGCAATCCAAGGGCAGTTTGATGATACAAGAACATCGCGGGCGAGAGAATGAACGAAGCAAACAGGACGTAGACGCAGATTGTGCGAAAGCTCTTCCTTCGCGCGAGAAAAACGGCCATGCAGAGCAAGATCGCTGCCAGCATCAACAGATTGGCAATCATCTCGATGAGCTGAAAATCTTGTGTGGGAAGTTGGGGAAGGAAATCCAAACGAGGAACCGTGAGAGCCACGTAAAGTGGGATCGACAATTTTACCGCATAAACAATCGATTGGACCGTAAGATAGCAAAAGAGCACTAGGGGCCAGCCGTTGATGCCGGCGGGCTCGCCGGTTTTTTCTGAGGGTTGCATTTCTTGAAACATTTTTTTCATCGACACCAAGATCCAATTTTGTCGCCATGTATGCGCATTGTCACGGAAACCGGCAAATGGTGGGGCCCAAAAGGGGATCGCCATGTCATATAGGCCCCCCGCCCGATTGCAACCGTTCGGCTTGAGTACGGTCGATGATCAAACACCGATCATTTGATGCTGGCGCGCGCGGGCATTGGAGCGCGCCTATGAGGCTGAGGCGCTCGCGGCGGTTAACACTAGAATTTGAAAAGAATATGAAACTCGGTCCTTCCGCTTTCCTACTGTTCCTGAGCCTCTTTTGCTCCCTCTGCGTAGCTCGTGCGGCTCCGGCTGGATATGACGAGGGATATGCCGCCTATCAGACCCACGACTACGCCAGTGCTCTGGCTGATTGGAAGCCCTTGGCCGAGCAAGGGGACCTACATGCTCAATACGCGCTTTGGACGATGCACAAGGAAGGCGAGGTATTCCCGCGGACTGGAAGCAAGCCATGTACTGGTTCCGCAAAGCCGCCGAACAGGGACACGCCGCATCTCAATATGAATTGGGGGCGGTCTATCTAGGAATGTCGAGCGCAAAGACCGTTCCCCTGGACAGGCAACAGGGACTTTTCTGGTTGGCTAAGGAGGCCGAGCTGAACTACGCTCCGGCAAAATCCATGCTCGCACTGAGCGAGGCGTCGGTCTACGAACAGTCGTCCCAGCCAGATCAGCCGCTATCGGTCGTGGCCGGCCAAGAGGAACAGACGCTGGGCTCTCGTGTCTTTGGACCTCTCTACGACTTGATCGGCTGGATCATCGCCGCCACGCTGTTCGCCTATCTGGCCTTCCGCTCCCGTGCGCTGCATCCCGCAATCAGGGGTCGGCTGCCGTCCTTTCTGCTGAAAAAGTACGTCTGTCTGTCCATCGCCGCGTTGGCGACCATCGTTGCCACGGTCAGAGCGGTCCATTGGTGGTAAATCTCCACAGCTCAAGGGCACAGCATTGGAGTAGGTAATGCTAAGAACCATTTTAAGTTGAATGTGTGGATTTGACCCGACTTGGATATTCAGGCCTGGTTTTTTAATAAAATCATACCTTTTATCGCAAATGCAGGCCGTTTTCGCAGCGTTCATCAAGCTGTTGCGATGATGGTGTATTATTGAACTGCACGTATACATTGACTTTTTTGTGCGGCCCGCATAAATTGTCTTTGTCACCCGCAGTCAAAAAAGGAGCAGCCTGATGTTCAATTTCGAAGATGCGAACAAAAAAAACAAAGAGAACATGGACACGATTCTGAAGAGCTATGCGTCGCTGACGAAGGCGTCTCAGGCAATTGCCACCGAAGTTGCCAACTACTCCAAGAAGGCTTTTGAAGACGGAGTAGCCCATATCGAGAAGATCAGCAGCGTCAAGAGCGTCGAAGCTGCTTTCGAACTGCAGACCGGCTTCGTGACGTCCGCCTACGGAAACTATGTCGACGAAGCCACGAAGATCGCCGAAATGTATGCCGACCTCGCCAAGAATATCCACAAGCCCTACGAAGCGCCGATCGCCAAATCGACGGCCGTCGTCAAGGCTGCCGCAGCCTAAACCTGCCACTGCAGAATTCGAACTCTAAAAACCGGCCGCGTATTCGCGGCCGTTTTTGTCCTTCGCATGGGATATTGATGATCGGCGGGCCAAAAAATTGGCCAATCTTGTGCCTCATATCGGCTATGGCGCTATGGCGGCATCGCCTTCACCACTTTGGTTGAAATCATTTGTAAACAAATACACATTATAGGGGCAAATTGGGGACTCGTTACTTGCCTCCTCCCTGGGCGTCTGGCGGATGGCGGCGCTGTTTTTGCATGAGGAGAGCGCATATTGAGTGTTAAGTCACCAAACCCGATCGACGTCTATGTAGGTTCCCGTGTCCGGATGCGTCGCCTCATGCTGGGCATGAGCCAAGAGCGGCTTGCCGACCAGATCGGCGTGACCTTTCAGCAGGTTCAGAAATATGAGACGGGCGCGAACCGCATCGGTGCAAGCCGTCTGCAGACCATCGCCACGGCGCTTGCCATTCCGGTCAGCTTCTTCTTTCAGCAAGACGCCTCCCAACCTTTGACAACGGAGCGGCTGGGTCATCTTGCGGGGCTCGAGGATCTCTCCGAGTTTCTGGCCTCGAAGGAAGGCTTGGGTTTGAACAAAGCCTTCATGACGATTACCGATGGGGGCGTTCGTCAATCGGTTTTGCGCCTGGTAACATCGCTTGCCAACGCAGCCGAATCCGATTTGCCTCGCTCGCCGGCTGTCGCTGATATCCATTTCGACCAGAGCAATTGAGCGTCGCCGCCGCCCAGCTTGTCGCGGGTTCACGCTTCCGGTCTAGCTCATCTGCTTTTGGCCACCGAACGGGGCTCGCCGCACTTATGCCAAACCGCTCGGCGGCCTTCTCACATCGCAAGTGAGTTGTCTGCCGCCTCTGACAAACTAGCCTTTCGTCCAAGCCGGTGCTCGGCCAGCCTGAAAATTCTGCTGCATAGCGATCAACATGGCGAGTTTTCAGACGGTCTGCAGGACATTTGAGAAATCTCTCCGTCAAGCGTCACGTCTGCTCGTCCGCGCAATGCGCCGACGAGATAAAGTGACCCAGTAGCGAGCATCCAAGCTTTGCTTTCCGACGCAAGTACAACAGCTCGCTCGAAAACCCGCTATGGATCCGGCGCGGCTTCGCTCTTGATCCCCCAGATGCCGCAATCGCCTGCAGGTCCTTGGCCGAATTGCTTCGGCCCGAGGTCGAAAGCTCGGTGAATATGATTGTGGCAGCATGGCCAGACAGCACGGATAGAAAGCCTGCCGCATCCTTGTCAGAGGCGAGTGCGACGATGGCCACACAAGGACCTTTGAATTCTGGCTGCCGGTTGAGGTCACGCATGACGGCCGCGAGATTGAATGGAACATGCGCACCGTCGAACACGACCTCGATCGCTCGGGAAGCCCGTATTGTTTTGTCGGTGACGTCGCAAAACCTTTGTTCCGATCCGCCGCTCGCGAGCATTCTGGGGGCGCTTGGCAGCTAGCCATCGACCCGGCAGAACGGCTTTTTGGCTTGTTTATGACACTTTGATGACGAATATTGCACTCCGGTTCAAACGGGGGTCGATCGCCGTGGGTAAGAAACGCGAAAAAGTCTATGAGGTGCCGATTCCGATGAAGCCGCCCCTTTGTTCCGAGATGATTGCGCCCCCGGATTCCGGGATGATCTCGCCCCCTTGAGGCTGGGGTCCTGCTGGCTGTGATTGTTGTCAGTTCATTCGGGTAGCGAGTCAAGATTTCCGGCGCTGATTTCGCCGCAAGCTTTCGCCGGACAGGTCGATGCGATGCGCATTGTGAACGAGGCGGTCGAGGATGGCATCGGCGTAAGTCGGATTGCCGATCACTTCGTGCCAAGCCGAAACGGGGAGCTGGCTTGTGATAATAGTGGAGCGGCGGCCGTAGCGGTCTTCGAGGATTTCCAGGAGATCATGACGCGCCTGGTCATTGAGCGGCTCAAGACCCCAATCGTCCAGGATCAAGAGCTGGACGTGACCGAGGGTGCGCTGAAGCCTGGCATACCGGCCATCGCCGCGGGCGAGAGCGAGATTGGCGAACAAGCGCGGCACACGCTGATAGAGAACAGACCGATCATCCCGGCAGGCTTTATGCCCAAGTGCACAAGCCAGCCAGCTCTTGCCGACGCCGGACGACCCGCAGATTGCGAGATTGTCGTGAGCATCGATCCAGTCGCCGCCGATCAGTTTCATGAACAGCGCCCGATCGAGACCGCGTTCGCTGCGGTAATCGACATCCTCTGGCACAGCGTGATGA
>NZ_JBFRFF010000023.1:0-100335 GCF_052114685.1 Rhizobium sp. 2YAF20
GTGGTGTAAGTGGACGCGAGCGGTGCGGCGATGGTTCCGCAGAAGGGGAGCGAAGTGGAAACCGGGCCATTGTCAGACACTTCAAACGTCAGCGTTCGGCCAATAGCTCCTGGACATATTGACAGCTTTCACCGTGCCCTCGACTCCGTTGCGCGGGAGAGAAAATATCTGACGATGCTGGAGGCAACTCCATTGCCTGAGACGCGTGACTTCGTGATGGGCATGATCGAAAAAGGAAACCCGCAATTTGTTGCTATGGTTGGGGAGGAAGTCGTCGGCTGGTGTGACATTCGTCGACACTTCTTTCCATCACACGCCCATCGTGGGAGCCTCGGAATGGGTATCATTCCTACCTATCGGGGCAGAGGTTTAGGGCGAAGGCTAATTGAGGCGGCATTAACGGCCGCACGAGAAAGCGATATTGTTCGGGTTGAGCTCGACGTTTACGAAGATAACACCCGAGCAATCGCCCTCTACGAAAATGTGGGGTTCATGCGGGAAGGAATAGTTCGACGTGCGGCGTGCATCGATGGTCGGTTTATCGACGCGATCAGTATGGCGCTTTTGTTCGACGAAAGCGGCCGCGTCCTTACCGCTCAGTAGTCGCCGCCCCAGGGGTTCGGATGATCGATAACGACCAAATACTCTCGTTGGTACAAACAGCCGCCGTGACGGCTGGAGAAGCGGTTCTCGATCAATGGGAATCTTGCCGCCTGGACGTACGCTACAAGGGTAAGAGTGAGACGGTGACCGCCGCCGATCTATTGGCGAACGACATTATCGCAACTTACATCCGGTCCGCATTTCCCGCCCACCGTATCCTTTCCGAAGAAGATGAGGGTAGCCATAGTTTCGACTATTCAGGCCCGTTGTGGATCGTTGATCCAATCGACGGAACAGCGAACTACGTCAGAGGGCACCCTTACTTCGCGGTATCCATTGCCTTCGCGGTTGGCGGAGTTGTGCAGGTTGGTTGCGTACACGCCCCTGCTTTGAGGGAGACTTTCACTGCGGTAAGGGATCGTGGGGCTTTTCTGAATGGCAAGGCAATTCGGACCTCGCGTCCAATTAGCCTTGCCGACGCGGTCGTCAGCACAGGATTCCCGCACGAAAAGAACGATGTCGGGCCGCTGGTAGACCGTTTCAGGACGCTTCTTCAAAACTGCCAGGATATTCGCCGTAGTTCGTCGCCCGTCTTAGATATTGCCTATGTCGCAGCCGGTCGGCTTGATGCTCATACCGAAACGCTGTTTCCCTGGGATGTGGCTGCGGCGGGGCTCATTGCTACCGAGGCAGGAGCAGTTCGAAGCAATCTTGTCGCAGTCCCCGATCATGTCCCCGTCGATCTTTGCGGGGACGCAGTCGTGTTCTCCTCGCCAAATATCCATCAGGAACTTGTCACGCGTCTTACGGGCAGATCGATTCCCGCCCGGAGAGCAAATTCAATGGGTAACGCAGACACGTAAGCGGTGCATTGGGGCACGACAAGCCGCTTGGCAGCGCCGCGTTCGCCACTACCCCGTCCATCGCGGTCAAACCGATTAACGCATGGGGCCGTCTCATCCGCGAGCATGTTTTTTACCCTGTATTTCCGCCTGGTCGAAATGCCGCCGATGCAATTGACTGGCTCAATTCGCGGAAAACATGCAAATACTGTGGATGAGCGATGCCTTCAAGAGTTGAGGCTTCCGACGCTGTGACCCACTGCATAGCCGTGTGTTCGTCGCCCAGCAACGTTGGCTCTCCACCCTCCCAAGCAGTCACCGCGTAGACATGATAGCGGGTACGGAAATCGTCGCTTGTCTGCAGTTCTGAAAGCTCGGCTATCCAGCGAAACCGTACGGGGGTAAGGCCGACCTCTTCCTGTGCCTCACGTACCAAGGCAGCCTCGACGCTCTCGCCAGGCTCGACATGACCCCCCACCAGGTCCCAATGATTTGGGTACCAAGTTTTGTGCGACGCTCGCTTTACCAGAAGAACCAAGCCATCCCTGACAAAGGCAGCACATGCAATTTCCGCCAAAGCAACCTCCGAATAGTGAACCCGCAATCTGCACATAGAAACTTGTACTGTCACCTGCCGTGATATCCCGCTGGGCCAACGTCGGAGGATCGAGTGCTTCCGGTTCGCGCCACAAGCGCGGCAGTACAATACACGCGCGATCCGGGCCTACGAGAAATGCGGCTTCGTAGTTGAAGGCCTGGAGCGCGAAGCTGCGTTCGTGAACGATGTGTGGCACGACGATGTGATGATGGGACTTCTGGAAACGGAGTTCCTGACGCAAGCGTCCTCTGGCTGACGCCCGTCTTCGTGCCGACAGTGGAAGACTGCAGTTGGTCAGATCGCCGCAACAGAGGTCACCGCAGCGTCCTGCAGGCACTCCCGTCCGGCACTCAAAATAGGTTGACGAATCACCATCAGGGCAGCCATCTTTGCGTTGGCGTGATCAGCGCCTAACCTCCCGAGGCCGTCCCCAGCACGGCCATAAAAGGAGGCAAAGGGACTTCAGTCTCGGGTCGCTATCTTGGTCCAATTGCTTCGGGCGTCGTTGCTGGGGAACTTACGTTCGAATGTGAGAGGCCTGACAATGACCCAAAATGGAAATCTCAAACGTCGTGTACGCGCCCGAGCCGCCAAAACGGGCGAATCCTATACTGCAGCGCTGAGCAATGTTCGCAAGCCGTCGCCGTCGCCGGAGAGCGACAAAGACGACATCAAGTCTGTCCGGGTGGCGGTGGCACAAACGACATTTTATAACGACCCCCGGAATATCCAAGCGCTTCGCGCCAGCGGGCTGGAAATTCGAAGCCTAATGCGTGAGGCACATGGAGCCGGGGCGAGAGTTATACACTTCCCTGAGGGCGCAACGTGTTCGCCCAACAAACGTATAATGTCCGCGAACGGGCCAAGAGAAATCGGTTCAGCGGATTGGAATCGCTTTGAATGGGATGATCTAAGCGAAGAGCTTGACGCAATCAGCAAACTTGCGAGGGAGCTTCGGTTATGGACGATAGTCGGTTCCGTGCACAGGCTCACCCCGCCACATCGGCCGCATAACAGCCTCTATGTGCTCTCCGATCACGGGGAACTTATTGACCGCTATGATGAGCGAATGCTTTCGCATACGAAAATCTCATTCATGTACTCGCCTGGGAAAGTCCCGGTGACCTTCGATGTTGATGGTATTCGCTTCGGGTGCTCGCTCGGCATGGAGGCGCATTATCCGGAGATTTTCATTGAATACGAGCGCCTTAGTGTCGAATGCGTTCTATTCTCCACGACGGGCGAAATCTCAGAGAATGCGCCAGCGTCGTCCTTTTCAGCAGAAGCGCTCGGCCACGCGGCCAGCAACAGCTATTGGGTCAGTTATTCCGCCCACTCGCCGCAAAGTGTCACTAACCCGTCAGGGATAGCGGGGCCGGACGGTCGATGGGCAGCGCAATGCGAAGGAAATGGTCAGCCTTCAATTGCTATTGCAGACGTCAGGTCCGATCCGAAAAATCTGGCCCGACCATGGAGGAGAAAAGCTCGCGCCGATCTTTACACCCCTCATCAGATTAACAGCGACCCCCGAAGCGAAGACCGCCATACGTTCTAACAAAGGCCAAAAATTCGATGGGAGGGCGATACTGATTGTCGTCTCATCGAATGCTCAAGGTTGTAAGACCTCAGTTTGCCGACTGCGGTTACGGCTCAAATGCGCCATCGGCTGTCATCTGCTGATTTTACGCATGATTCCCCACCAGCGCACGTTCTTAATGACAGACCGATCAGGTCTGCAACTGGCTCAGTATCCTTTGAGAGAGCTTGGCGTCCTCAAGCAGGGGAGTAAGGACGGGCGTGTGCGAAGTCTTACGTCAGTAATATCAACGGACGAAAGGATACCGGTGTTGGTTAAGGTAAGCTGGGAGTTCTGCGGTGCGTCGGGAAATTAGCCAATAATTCACTCTGATGAAAGCTTGGCGGTGATGTGGGACACCAAACTACCGCTGATTGCGATAGGTACACTCCCGATGCACGCCGAACCCATAGATAGCCATGGGAGGGCAGGCATGTTCCTTCCTAAATCGGCAGCATTGGGAAGGAGACAACGTGAATAAATTCGAAGAATTCTGCGTCGCCTAAGGCCTCTGACGCGATTCAAGCCAACCGCGCACCGTCGCCATGGTGCTCTCTTTCATCTCGGTAACCCAGTTTCGAATGGTCTCAACGCGATCCATTGTCCATTTGAGCCAGCCGTAAGTTAGTAGCTTCTCGCGGCCAGCGTGAAAAAGACGTTCAACCAAGAGGAAGCTCATCAGGTGAGCCAATGCGATAATTACGAGCCCGGAAATTACATGGCCCCTGGCAATAACGAATAAAGCGTAAACCTTCAGGGGCTCGGCAATCGCAATCGGCACAACAAACAGAACGAGAATGACGGCTCGCGGCAACGAACCGACAAACTCGCCGAAGTGTTTTACGACAGAAAGCGAGGAGAACCAGTTTACGAGCGGTCGATACACCGGTCGGGCGATTTCGCTGATTATAACAAGCACTGCTATGACGAGCCGCAAGGGTAGCAAAAGGAATTGCCAGGCGGACCGGCGTTGGCGTTTGATGATCATCTCTGTATACCTGCATTTAGTCGACCTGGTGCAAAGTTCCGGGGTACGTCGTTTCGTTCCTTGAAATCCGGTCTTCAGTCCGCCTTCAGAATAAACTATCCGGAAGTTCCAACTCTGTCTCTCGCCGATGACCCGCATTCCGACTGCTCTCAACGTCCCGTACCACGCATGACCGACATTTCTGACAAGCCCCGCTCCCCTGCGAATACAGCAGGAATACCGCGTACTCAACGCGGCCTTCACGTCTTCGCGGACGGTTGCTATGAACCCGATTCCGGGCAGGGAGGGTGGGCATTTGTCGCCTACCGCGATGGGGTGGAAATCGCGTCTGACTTCGGCGGCGTCCGAGATTCCGCCAACAATTCGACGGAACTGATCGCCCTGCTCAAGGCGGCCACCTGGATCAATAGTAACGCAGCAGGCGAAGCTGCCGTCATCTGGTCCGATTCCGTCTATGCGGTTAGAGGCTGCAACAGCTGGCGACATATTTGGAAGAACAACGGCTGGAGGAAAAAAGGCCCGAATGCGAATGTCCGAAGCCGAACGATAGCCAACCCGGAGCTTTGGAAAGCAATCGACCTTCAGTTATCCCACAGCCACCTGGTGACCGTCGCCTGGTGCAAAGGCCATTCCGGCATTAATGGCAACGAGCGGGCGGATGAACTCGCAGACCACGGACGCCTTTCGTTGCGGGGTGCCAAGTGTGTGTGACCCACGGATACTGCTATCTCTGGTGGGTTTGTATTAGTTCTCGGACGAGGCTTCCAATTTGAGCCATGTTGACAGGCAGTCCAGACGCCGTCCGGCTGCTCTAGCGGCGACAGATGTCCACATTCTGGAATGACGACAAGATCAGCATTCAGAATGCCGTCAGCCATTTTTCGCGCCGAGGCCACTGGCGCGACATGATCTGAATCTCCAACCGCAACGAGAGTAGGGCAGGTAATCATCGACAAGGTACTGATCGAATTCGCGCGATCAGAGGCGGCCTTGAGATGCCGGAGGGCAGCATCTCGGCCGTTATCAAAGAGCGCCATCTGCCGGTAAATCGCTAAAAGGCCCTGGTCATCGGCGCGGCAGGGGTGAACAAGCTGCTTGAACCGCTCTTCGATCCAACTGCCAACCTCACCTGTAGCAATGCGTGCGATACGCTCTTCCCGCGTCTTTCGTTGCTCTGCGCTCTCAGCTTCCGCACTCGTACTGAGGAGCGCCAGTCGTTCAACGCGGTCGGCGGCCTGCCGCATTATCTCAAACGCGATGTAACCTCCCATGGAAAATCCGGCCATCGCAAAGCGAGCGGGCGCAGTCCGCAGGATATGCCGTGCTATTTCCTCAATCGTATCGCCAACCGTGTGATCCGCCACATAGACCGAGCGTGTCGTCCGGATTGACGGAATCTGCCAGGCAAATAACCTGGCAGAGCAGTTCAGCATTAACAAAACAGGTAAAGTGTCTGGCACGAATATTCTCTTCGGCAAATCACTAGGGGCTATCGTCCGTTGCACTGAGGCCCGCGCCATCCTCTGCTGATCGATGACCGGCACTTGGGTGCAGCCGATGTGGCTTTGATTTAAAGGCAATGATCGAGGCTTATGGTTAGGGGCAATATCGAAGTTTGTCGCGAGGTTTCTGCCATGTTTGGCGTTACGCTATCCACACAATCTACAGCGCAGCCGTTTTGGGCGTTGGTCGACAAGGCTTCGGCTTTCGAAAGCTCGCCATCAATCCGCACCTTAGGCTACGTACCCCACATCACGCTCAGTCGGTATGCTGCGATTGTTGTCGATGATATCGGCGCGAAAATCGATACCCTCGCGGGTGAGGGGGCGTTCGAGCTGACATTTGACAAGATATCCGCGTTCGATACCGATCCGCTCGTGCTGTGGCTATCCCCAAAACATGATCAACGCCTCCTCGAACTTCACGAGAGGGTGCAATCATTCGCGGACCCCGGTTTGTGCGATCCGCACTACAGCCCTGACCTTTGGCGACCGCATTTGACAGTGGCAACGGCAATCAGCAGCGAACGGCGACAGGCTGCGTTGGCTTTCGCGGCGAGGCCAATCGAGCCGTTCAAGATCACGTTTGACCGGATCGACTTTGTTTCGTGGCCGCCGACCTCCGTTTTGAAAACGCGGGCTCTGTCAGGGCAACGCAATTTGGGGGAAACAGAATGGTAAATCTGGCGCTCTACAGTGATCAGGTTATTCCGGAGAATTCAAAAATTGATGTCCGTCTGTTGAAGATGCTGGCGGACGAAGGACGTGGCCGACGTATCGGATACATTCCGTCCGGCCCCGAAGTTGGTCGTCGCTTTTTCCAAGAGCGCAAGGCGTATTATGCTAGGATTGGTGTTCAGCTTTCCGTGTTTTTTGATCTCGACCAGCCTCATAGCCACGAGGACGTGGAAGCGCTTTTAAGTTGCGATGCTATTCATTTGTCAGGAGGCCATACTGGCGCGTTCCTTAAGCGGATGAAGCGCAGTTCGACAATCCATATGTTGCATGATTGGGCAGCAGAGGGCGGCGTGTTGATCGGCACCAGCGCGGGCGCGATCTTGATGACACCGACGATTGCCACGGATGCTCTATTTTCCGGTGGCCGCCCTGAAGATGTACGAGGCGCGACTGCGCTCAGTCTGGTGCCGTTTGAGTTCTTCCCACATCTGCAAGCGATGCCAACTTATCTCGCCGACTTGCTACGCTATAGTGCCTCTACGTCCAGACCGATCATCGCATGTGCCGATGGCGAAGGAGTGATAGTCACGAGAGATAAAATCGAATGCATCGGGGAACCGCTTTGGATTCGCAATGGTTCAGTCAGCCAGGTGAGCGAACGGGCGCTCGCCGATGTCATTTGACAGCTGCCCCCCAATTACCGCAGGTTAATTGGCGTTGCTGTCTCATCTGCTTTCCAGGCCGAGCGCTTGGATAATGGCCGCCCAGGCGGATCGGCCAAGTCTTGCGTCCGCTTCATCGCTGCCGCCATGCGCATGTAGCGAAGACCTTGGCGTTGTCTCTCCAGGGAGCAAAAGCCGATGTCCGGCGTCGGCGTCGCAGACCAATTCGGCGTCTTTCCCGAACATTTGCCGCTGCTGAAGAATGGAACRCGCAAATGCCTCCGACKGCCAGAGCGCATCGCTCCCGCCAGCGATGAGAACGACCTTGGCATCAATTTGCTCCACCGGGATGGTGGCGGCTGGAACATAAGAGGCAAATCGCGTCAGGCAGTGCTCGAACAKTCCGCGATAGGAAACAAGGCCGTCCTTGTACTCTTTAACCCAGGAAGGATCGGCGGGCACGAAAGCGAGGGGCTCGTTCCTCCACGTCCAAGAGGACCGCTCTGGCCAGGCGATGCCGTCATGCCCCGGTCCGATATTGCCCCAAACGACGGAGGTCGGACTGATCGCAATGACCATTTCGACGCGGTGGTCACGGGCAGCTATAAGCAGAGCTGCTTCCGCGCCCTTGCATGTTCCGATGATTGCGATGTGCTTGCAGCCACGGTGGCAAAGCTCGTCGATGGCGCTGACGAAAGTCTTCAGCGGGACTTCACAGAGTCCGGGAGTTTGGCCTTCACCGCCGAACCATCGCAATGCCAGCGCCGTGATTCCGAGGCTGGCGAAGAGGGAAGCACGCTGAACATCGACGCGCCCGCTTGATCCGCTGAGGACGACGATGCCCCATTCGTTCGAGCTGTCCGGCACCAGCAGAACGCCCTGTATCTCTCCGGTCAGGTTGATCTGTGAATAGGTTGTCACTGGTATGGCCATCGTCTTCCCAAGGTTCCGTTCTCGAAATAGTCATCTGTAATTTCATTTGAGCTGCATCAGCTCGATTCGATTGCCGAAAGGGTCGCTGACGTATCTTCGGTCATATCCCTCTAGCGGCTGGTCTGGCGATGTCGGAAACCCGGCACCATCCAGCATAGCCACGAGGGAGCGGAGGTCACTGACGATGAGACCCGGATGGGCCTTCCTTGCAGGCGAAAAATCATCCTCAACCCCTAAATGAATTCTGACGCCATTGGCCTCGAACCAACATCCACCCCTGGCGGCGAGATGCGGTGGCTTTGCGACTTCGCTCAGGCCAAGCAGCCCCTCATAGAACCCGCGAGCGGGGTCCTCCCATCCGACCGGCATCGCCAACTGAATATGATCCATTCCAATGACGGCCAATGTGATTCTCCCAATTGATGGTGGCATTGAACGCCGAACTGTAGGAAATATGGCCACCTCCCGATCCGGTTCTAAAGCTGGTCAGGTGATCGACAAAATGCCTCTCAATTCAATTTCGAGCAAATCCAGCCCATGTTTGCAAACAACGTCAATGGAAGACGGTTATCCGAAGCACTGCGCACAGGTAGATTGCTACTGAGGCCTCCCGCAGAGGAAGATCGCCAGTTCCTGACGGACCTGTTTTCTCACCTAGAGCTGGTTGCGCATCGCCCCGACCCGAGACCGGACTCCCCTGAAGAAAGTGCTGCCCGGCTGGCACGTGACATAGGCCACTGGAACGATCATGGATTTGGCCGTTGGGCGGTTGAGGTTGACGGAAAGCTCATCGGTTTTGGCGGCGTCACCGTTTCGAAGGATTTTGAAGGCCTGAACCTGTCATATCACCTGCACCCCGAAAGCTGGGGCCATGGCTATGCCACCGAATTGGTGAACACCGCTTTGGCTTTCTCCTTCAACGACCTGCAGGCGATCAGGGTGATTGGATTGGTTCGCACTGCCAATGCCGCCTCCAAACGGGTCCTTGAAAAATGCGGATTTTGTTTCGAGCGGGAGGTGATGCTACTCGGTGCACCAACCAATATGTACGTCCTGACCCCGGGCGTAGTTGATTAAATTCCCGGCAGGCTGCTATTGAACCCGCCGCCGAGACCGGTGAGGCGATAGTTGCTCCTCAGTTTAAAAACACCATGTGTCGATCCCCATGCCCATCCTCTGCTGCCTGTCGTCCCGAATGCCGTCGTCAGTGAATTGGCGCTGGTAATTCGCGACTTCAACTCCCAGCATCGTTTCGTCGCAATGAAGCCCGATCACGATTGTCAGACCTTGACTTGTCTCCCAGCCTCTCAACGTTATTCCGCTGTCGGCCATGCGATTGACCGGCCTTTCGGGCGCACCGTAATCGCGAAGGTATTGTCGAAACATCTGCTCTGCGGACTGCTGACCGATAGAACCTTCCGAAGACGACTGTCCGGAGGCAATGTAATAAACGACGCCCTTGCCTGTCAATTTGACCGCGAACCAGTGACGGCCAGAGGAGAAACTAAGAGAGCGGCTAAGAACTCTGCCATCGTCCGCCTTTTCCTCATATACGGGCTTTTGGAAAAGGCGCGTCACAGCCACTTCGGTCATTCCGACACGTAGCTCTCCTGCCGGAGTGGAGATGGTCTGGCACTGGACGGGCGTGGTTGCCCAAAGGCTCGACGCCAGACAGCAAGCGGCTAGCACGACAAAGGTCCGACTGCGCGATATTGATTTCCCGACCCTCATATTTTCGCTCCGGTTCATAATCTCGTTCTCGTGGGCGCAACACCGATGGCAGCTTAGGGTTCGCGGAAGATGGGCAGCTTCCGAAATTCGCCAAAAGCCGCCAGTCATCGCATAATTAAGGGATTTCCGGCTCAAAGCCTCGGGGATGGCGGAGCCCTTGAACCGAGGGCCTGCGAGAAGCGGACAAGATAGCCGTCCGGATCAAGCACCAGGAATTCCAGCGATCCTTGCTCCTCGTCACCAATGCGATACCAGCTTTCCTTGACGTCGCGGAAGAGGGGCCAATCTGCCCGTTTCAGCCTGGCAAGCAGCGGTTCGATATCGGAAACAGTGATCTGGAAATTAATTCCTCGCCCGAAGGGCCGCTCCAAAGGACCGGTGAGCCATTCGCCGTTTATTTGGCAGAGCATCACCTGCACACCCTCCCGCTCGCAATAGGCAAAGTGTGCTGCTGGACGGTCGTAAGCGACGCGAAATCCAAGACAGTCGCACCAGAATTTGAGGCTCGCGTCTATGTCCGCGACGTCCAGTTCCGGCACCAGCCGGTTGAACCCGCCTTCTGGCATGCGGCCGCTTCCCGACGCGCTGTTTCGTTCTGTTTGTGTGAGGATGTGCGCCAGGGTCAGCTCCTGATGGGCTTGGACAGAAGGGTTTCTAATCCCCCGTGCAACTGCGCTCTTCATGCATTGTCTTGGGTTCGGCGACAAGGGCCGTCGGCAATCTCAAAACGCTAACGCCGACCTCCTCCGGGTCCTGAATGTGCTTCTTTTCGTCCAATGTGTCAGTCTCATGTCTGGTTGCTGACGCGTGGGCTGTGAAAACTTCCGTCGTTTTCTGCGGACTGTTAGCCAATCCTCTCGGGTGGTCCCGATAGAATCTCTCCAATCTTTGCTTGTACATGCTATCCCCAGACGCATTGACAGTTGCTGTTAGCAGCATACCAATTGCGGGAATTGTATCAACGCGCAGTCTGCGCAAAGAATGAGCAGAAAACACCCTGTCACGCTTGATGTCACGCTCGCGGCGGGTCCTTCGCGATGGAGGTTCGGCGACACGTTGATCCCCTTGAAGACAGAAATTCGTGCCACGCAGCGGCGCGGTGCCGTAACCTGGCCTCGCAAAGAGGACACGCAAAGAGCGAGCCATTACGCAACGGGCAGATGTCAATGAACGTTCACTGGATTTCAAATCATGCAAGCAGGCAATAAAATAGAGGGAGCTGACCTATGTCCGTTGATGGAAAATTCTCCTTGATCGGTTTTGATGCCGATGACACCCTTTGGGAGCACGCTGATTTCTACAGGCAAGCTGAACAACGGCTGATCAATCTACTCGCCGGATTTGGCGACGACGCCGAAATCACGAAAAAATTGCGGGAGGTGGAACTCCGCAACCTACCGCTTTACGGCTTTGGCGTAAAAGGCTTTACGCTATCCATGATAGAAACCACCATTGAACTAACCGGAGGCAGAGCACCTCTCAGCTTGATTAAGAGCATCATTTCAAGTGGGCACGAACTGTTGAAGCACCCAATTGAATTGCTCCCGCATGTCGCTGAAACTCTCGCTGAGCTGTCCGGTATCTATAGATTGGTGCTTATCACGCGGGGCGATCTCTTTGATCAAGAGAGGAAACTAGAGGAATCGGGACTGAGAAAATTTTTTGAGGCCGTGGAAATCGTTTCGGACAAGAATGTGGAGACCTATCGCCGGATATCGGAGAGGCACGGCATGCGGGCGGGGCGAGCGATGATGGTTGGGAACTCCTTGAAATCCGATGTGATACCTGCCCTTGAGGCGGGCTACTGGGGAGTGCATGTGCCCCAGCCAATAACATGGGTGGTGGAGCATTTCGAGACATCCATTTCAACGCCTCGGTTCCGGAGAATTAATAACCTCGGCGAGCTTGTACAACTGATTGGAACACTCGATTAAGTGAGAATAGTTCATACGCCTTTTTCTTCAATTCCTCGGTTACAGACGTCAGCCCGAGAAACCGGCGAGGCCATCAATCGTTCTTCAGCGGGTGCTGGTTGACCGCATTGGGCCTGCGGAAACGATTGCAAATTTCGCTTCAATCTGACTAACCCGACCAATCCACATGAGGAGCAGCATTTGGAAATTAAGGTAGACCCCTTTCCTTCCAATCTTGACATCAGTCCATTTTGGTTGGCGGTTTGGGGAAATCCTGTGCCACCTCGCTTCGCAGACATTCTATCTCGTAGCCTTGGTCATGTGGGAGCATATGAAGGAACGAAAATCATCGGGTTCGTGAATGTTGCATGGGACGGAGGCGTCCACGCATTTATCTTGGATACCTGCGTTCATCCAGGTTTCCGTAGACAAGGAATCGCCACCCGTCTTGTACGTGAGGCCGAGAGCCTTGCACGACTACGCGGCGCTCGATGGCTGCACGTCGACTTCGAACCTCACCTCGAAGAATTCTATCGCGGCTGCGGCTTCGGACCAACAACAGCAGGACTGATAAAGCTCCAATAGAGCGAAAACTGTCCCTGCGCTAGCGACAGGCGTAGCGTCGCTACGGTCGGAGGCGGAAAACGGGGACAGGAATGCGCCGCCAATACCAGCCATTGCCGCATCTTCAAAACTCTCTATTTTGCCCACTCGATATAGCTGCCGGATTGAGAAGATGAACACTTTAAGCCACCCAGACCTGAGCGATATTAAACGAGGAGACTGGGTAGATCGGCGTTTGCCTCTGGCATGGCGACCCTACACAAGGCTCGCACGGCTGGACCGCCCTGTCGGCATATGGCTCACGCTTTTCCCCTGCTGGGCCGCGCTCGTCCAAGCATCGCACGGTATTCCAGAACTTCGCCACCTCATCGTCTTTTCCCTCGGCGCACTGCTGATGAGAAGTGCCGGTTCCACGGTCAACGACATCGCAGATCGAAAATTCGACGGCCACGTAGAGCGCACCCGATTTCGACCCTTGGCGAGCGGGCAAATCAATGTCCCACAGGCCGTTCTCTTCCTGGTGGCGGAGCTTGTACTGGCCGCTTCGCTTTTGTTCTTCCTGACGCCCTATACGCGCCTGGTCGCAATCTGCGTTCTGCCGCTCGTCTTCATCTACCCCCTCTGCAAGCGTTTCACGCATTGGCCGCAAGCCGTTCTTGGCGCGGCATTCAATTGGGGAATGCTCATGGCATGGTCGGAGGTTGCAGGAGAGATTCCGACCGGTGCAGTCCTGATGTGGCTCGGAGCCGTCACATGGCAGATCGGCTATGATACCGTTTATGCTTACGTCGATATGCAAGACGACGCTCGCTTGGGTTTGAAATCGACAGCGATCCTTTTCGGTGAACGCGGCAGGGTATTCATCGGCACATTCTACATCCTGACGGTCGCGGCATGGTCGGTTGGAGGATGGATGATTGGGATGTCACTGTCCTACTTCATCGGAATGCTGATGATCGTTGCGCATCTTAGTTGGCAGACTTGGCGCATCGACCTTTCGCGCCCCGATGTAAATTATCGCCTGTTTCTAGGGAACATTCTCACGGGTATGTTGCTCGCAGCCACCGCCTTCGTCGGAACATAGTGAACCATAGGTCAGTGACCGTTGTACGCGGCCGGAGGGCGACAAAACCAAGTTCCGATCAAACTCTTGTAGCTGTTGCTATCGCAATGTAAGCCGCTATTTTTGCCGTGAGATATCAGATTACCGGGCAGCGCCGAGGTTAGCTCTCCAATGGCCAGAAGAAAACAGTTCAAGGGTATCTGCCACGATATTCTTGAGACATTTATCAGCAGGTATAACGATCTCGATGGGTACTGGGCTTTGGGCCAATACCTCGGTTTCCTCGTAGACTGCAATGAGCGTCAAATTCAGTTCAACTTACGGAGCGCCATCACGTTACCCGACAACGCAGGGTTCGGCGCTTCCGCTGCCTACTATCGAGGAGCGATTTTTCGGTTGATGGACGCAAACGCGATGCCGCGAAACTGGTTCGCCGACGCTTACGTCACGTTTTCTATTATTGGTCCAGCGAAGGCATTATGCGAGATCGAAGTCGTGTCTGATCTCGGTAAGGCTTATCGTTGTGATCGGATTGTCAACGTTCGACCTCATAATCCGTCGCGCGAGCAGCGAAGAGGGGAACGCTTCGGGCCATCAAACCAAACGGGCCACTAGACCCATTCGAGGCCGCACTACCTCAGATTGGGATTCACTGCGATGGCTGCAAAGGGCCGAGAACGAAAGAGTGCTAGGCGGAAACGGTGACCAGAGCACCCTCTACAAGCGTGCGCAAGAAACGAGACATTGTGTTCGTCCGAATGAACGCAAATCGTTCATGGCCGACTGTTTCTAGAACTGCAACACCAGCCGCCATGATGAAGAGGTCTTCAGGTAGCGAAGGCGTTGACCAGTCGAACAGGCTGCCTGCAAAGCTCACCAATGTCTGCAACACCCGCTTATTCGGGCAAAATTCCAAAACCCGAGCTTTACCTTCGCTCAGCGTAGGTTCCCGGCCACTCACCGCTTAAATTATCTCTCAGCTTGTCACCGTCGAGTTGATCCAAAAGATTTTGAACCACTTCGGAAACGGCTTTTCCTTGAATAACAAAGCCAACGCTGTCGGCACCGTCGGCAAGCTCATCGAGAAGTCGTGTGAAATGCTCTCACCGAACGTCTGCAACAACATCCAAAATGATCATCACATCGTGTCCGAACCTATCAAGAGCGCTTTGTACAGACCAAACTGCCCCTTAGCAGCGCACTTGTCCAGCGACTGCTTCGGGCCGGTGGCTGCCTCTGATCAGCTTCGCGTTTGCGCCATTAGCGGACGCTTGCTGAGCGACGGGTGCATCGCGAACATTCACCGAGCAGTGTGTGGTGTTAAAATCTGACATCCAGCGCAGCATTAGCACCCTTTTCGGCGGACCCGTCGCCAAATGGCCCCAAGAAGGACAGACCGACCTTCGCACGGTCGTTGACGTTCATGTGGCCGGGTAGCGTACCTTATCGCGACGATGATTCCCGAAAGCCGTCTCCAGCGTGCTTCCGCATTCGGGCACTCGGATTATCTCAGTGTGCCAAGCAACGTTCGATAGTTGAGAATAAGTCGACGGCGCAGGAGCTGGCTGCCATAGCTCGTCTTCGCGACCGTTCGGCGTTTCCGAATTCCAACTCCTCCATTTGCCGACTAATATGGACAAGCCAGTCTTGTTACATTAGATGCCAATAGACAACTTTGGAAAGAAAAACATCATGTCACGTCTAGTAAACAAGACAGCGCTAATTACCGGTGGCACAAGCGGGATAGGTCTCGAAACCGCGAAACAATTCATCGCCGAAGGCGCTCGCGTGGCGGTTACCGGGAGCAGCGCGAAAAGCGTGGAGTTCGCCCGTGCCGAGCTTGACGCAAGCGCATTCGTTATTGAAGCCGACGCGGGCAATTTGGCAGTGCAGGCAACTGTGGCCGAGGCGGTAAGGAATGAACTCGGTGCACTCGATATCTTATTCGTCAATGCCGGGGTTGCCGAGTTCGGTCCGCTTGAGGGTTGGACCGAGGCTGGCTTCGACAAATCCATCGCCATCAATGTCAAAGGCCCGTTCTTCCTGATCCAGGCGTTGCTCCCGATCTTTTCAAAGAACGCCTCGATTGTCCTCAATACCTCGATCAACGCCCACATTGGCATGCCTAATTCCACTGTTTATTCGCTCACGAAGGGCGCACTGCTAACACTCGCAAAGACGCTGTCGGGTGAACTGATCGGCCGTGGCATCCGCGTAAATGCGGTAAGTCCGGGGCCAATCATGACGCCGCTCTATGGCAAGCTGGGAATGTCTGAGGCCGACTCAAAGGCGATGGCCACCCAGATACAAAGTCAGATTCCGGTTGGCCGCTTCGGCGATGTTAGTGAAGTCGCAAAGACAGTCCTCTTCCTGGCTTCCGACGAGGCGAGATATATTGTCGGAAGCGAGCTGATCATCGATGGTGGCATGAGCAATCTTTGACATCAGCATTCACTTAGAGGAAAGCTTCACCGACTTGAAGGCCTGCCGGATCGAACCGCCTCTGACCAAATTTCCGACCGAAGCGGCCATGCCAAAAGGGACGACACTCAGCTCGACAAATCCGAAATGTTTCTATCGAAGCCGAGAATCCGGAAGCGCGTAGGCTTCCGGATCGCGCCACAAGCAGCCGTTCGCCGACAAGCGGCACTGCAAATCACGTTTAGAAGGTCAAGGATATGTCCTACCAATGCAGTAAATGTAACTCGGACATGGAAGAGGGTTTTTTGCTTGAGAAAGGGGATGGCCCTGTCTTATCAGCCGAGACTTGGGTTGCAGGTAAGCCCGAGAAAAGCTGGCTTTCTGGATTGAGCCTTAAAGGCAAGGTAGTTTATGACGTCACTACGTTTCGTTGTATTGCATGCGGTTACCTCGACTCTTACGCATTGAACAAGCAGTAAGACAGGCCGACAGAGCCAACGACCGGAATGGGCCATGAGCGGTCGTTGCGATCAATCCAACCGAGCATTGCGATGCAAAAGAAGGGCTGCCCCGGACTATTTGGGGCGCTCGAATGCAAAGTCGCGATAGTTCGTTAAACGGCGGCTCCGCTCGGGAAGCCATGAAGCCCACCGAGCAACCACAACACAATAAGAATAATGAGAACCAGGCCGAGGACCCCGCCCAGTCCCCGACCGCCGTATCGGCCATGGGCGTAGTACCCGCCACCGCCACCCAAGATTATAAGTATGAGCACAATGAGCAAGATCGTTCCCATCGATATCCCTTTCCTTGTCGAAATTCAGTGCAGGTCAAAGGACTTGGACTGAATCTTACCATGGGACGTAGCGCCCGGGGTCGAAACGTCAACGTTCGGTATCGTCGTGCGATTGGCATGATCGGAATGCCATGGAGCTTTCGAGCCAGTCTTCGCCAATGGTCCACGGACGGGCATCCGTCGACAGAGGATAGCCCTTTCCGGAGTACGGTCACGAATCAATCAGCCTCAAGAGCGAAGCGAGGATCGGAAGTTGTCCCTTGAGAATTTTGCGTTCGGCTTCAGCGATGGGAAGCCACCGGGCGCGATCAATTTCGGGGAACGTCCGCTTATTGCCGGAGTGTGGCGGCCATTCGATCTCAAACGAATTGCTGACGATGGCGTCAGCGTCGAAATCCGCTTGGACGGCCCATGCCACAACGGTCTTACCACTGCGCTGACGATATTCGCCGAGCGCAGCAAACTCGCCGTTAATGTCGGCTCCAAGCTCTTCGAACGCTTCGCGCCTGGCGGCCGATAATTCGTCCTCAGCATCGTTCACGAGGCCCTTTGGGATCGACCAAGCACCGTCATCCTTTTTCGCCCAGTATGGCCCGCCGGGGTGAACCAGCAGGACTTCCAGGACATTATTTATATGTCGATAGATCAAAAGCCCGGCACTGCGCTGACCCATGATAAGCGCTCCCTTTGCGATTTGGGTTCGGATCATAGTCCAGGGGAACCAATTTGCGATATCGCCGTTCCATCTCGTCCCACGGAGATCGACATGGCACCGCGTTCCTTTTGGAAGGGCTACTTAAAGCTGTCACTGGTGACTTGCCCCGTCGCAATGACACCTGCGACCTCAGACACTGAGAAAGTCCGGTTCCACACTCTTAATCGAGCGACGAACAACCGCGTCGTCAGCCGCTTCGTCGACACCGTCACCGGCAAGGAAGTTGACGACGAAGACGAGGTCAAAGGCTATCAGCGAGGCGAGAACGAATATGTCATGCTCGAAGACGACGAATTGGAATCCGTCGCGCTGGAAAGTACCCGCACCATAGACATTGAGGTGTTCACGCCGCGTGCCAGCATCGGATGGATTTGGCTGGATATGCCGCACTATCTCGTCCCAAACGAAAAGGTCGGCGAGGAAGCATTTTCAGTGATCCGCGAAGCGATGAGAGCCACCGATATGGTTGGGATTTCACGCGTGGTGCTGTATCGCCGCGAGCGTGCGGTGATGCTTGAACCGAGAGGTGAGGGGATCGTACTTTGGACGCTCCGATACGGTGATGAGGTCCGCGACGAGAGCGACTATTTCGAGGGCATCAAGGCCAAAACAATCGACCCAGCGATGGTCGCGCTGGTCAACAAACTTATCGATGAGCGCACGAAGCCCTGGGACCCGTCCATGGTCACCGATCCGGTGCAAGATAAGTTGCTCGACATCATCGCCTCGAAAAAGAAGAAGGGCGACAAGCGTCCGACCAAGGCGGCACCAGAGACCGAGGCCCCGCCGAGCAACGTCATCAACATCATGGACGCACTGCGCAACAGCATTAAATCCGACCGCCAGAGCAAGCGTTAGGCTGCCTTACCTCTTCTTGGTTTAGGCGCTTCCAACGGCACTGCCGCTGCCTTGAACTCCGCCCAAGGATCGGAAGCCAAGGTCGCCAGCCGCGTCGGGGCATTGGCCGTGGTAAAGTAGGCGGGTCCCACACCCGGGCTCAATTCTTCCCACGCGAGCGGCATTGAAACCGAAGCTCCTGGCCGGGCACGGGTCGAGTAGGCGGCAACGGCGGTTTGGCCGCGACCGTTTCGCAAATAGTCCACCAAGATTTTGCCGGGCCGCTTTGCCTTGGCGACGGTTGAAACAAACCGCTCTGGACTGTCAGCAGCCATCTGATCGGCCATCGCCTTTGTAAACGCCTTGACCGCTGGCCATTCGGCCTTGGGTTTCAATGGCGCAACAACGTGCAAACCTTTGCCGCCCGATGTCTTTACGTAGGAAGCCAGCCCTGCTTGCGCCAAGCGTTGCCGCGTTTCTTCTGCGGCCGCGATAATCTGCGGCCAGGTCACACCTGGTCCGGGGTCGAGGTCCATGATGATCATATCCGGCTTCTCCCAGTTGCCGACCATCGAACCCCACGGGTGAATCTCCAGCACCGACGCCTGTACCAGGCCGAGCAGCCCATCAAGATCGTTGACACTGATCAGCGGTTCTCCATCTGCGTCCTGCGGGTCGCGGACGAGCACGATAGACTTGTTCAATCCTTTCCATGCGTGCTTTTGAAAGAATTGCTGCCCGTTGATGCCATTGGGGCATCGCAGAAGGGAAAGCGGTCGCCCGACAATATGGGGCGCGATATGCCGCCACACCTCGGTGTAATAATCGGCGAGACCCTCTTTGGTTACACCCTCGTCGGGCCAGTATACCCGGTCGGGATGGGTGAGAGTGACTGTTCGCTTCGGTGACTTGGGCTCAGTGCTGACGGGAGATTGCTTTGGCGTCTCGCGAACAATTTCAGTGGGGTCCTTGTCTTCGCGAATGCCTCGGAAGGATGCATGGCGCAGATGGCCATCGCCGGTCCAGGCACGGAATTCGATTTCCGCGACCAGTTCCGGTCTTACATATTGCACAAGCCTCGCATCCTCTGACGACAGACGTGCCGCAAACGGGCTTTCCCCCGTCTTGATGCGATCCAATTGCTTGAAAATGGCTTCCGCGACGGTGTTGGTGAACCCGGTGCCGACGCGGCCAACGTGTTCAAGCTTGCCGTCGTTGTAAACGCCAAGAACAAGCGAGCCGACGGCATTTTTGGACGTCGAGGAGGGCACAAAACCGCCAACCACCATCTCCTGTCGCGACGAACATTTTGATTTCACCCATCCCTTGCCGCGACCGGAGCGATAGGGATCACTGGTAATCTTGGAGACAATGCCTTCGAGGCTAAGACGGCACGCATGCTTGAGGATCAGGTCACCGTTGGCATCGAAATGACCGCTGAACCGAATTTTCCCCATGTCGGTTCCGACAATCCGACCAAGCAGGTCCTTGCGCTGTATCAGTGGAGCGGCACGCAAATCGTACCCGTCGAGATAAAGAAGGTCGAAGGCGTAGAAGATGAAGCGGTCTGTGCGGCCGTCACTGAGATCGGATTGCAAAGCCGAGAAATCCGAGGCTCCAGCTCCCGACTCCACCACAAGCTCACCATCGATCAGCGCCGTGCCAAGCGGCAATTGCTTGAAGGCGGAAACGATCTCGTTTCCGAATTTCGCCGTCCAGTCCAACCCGCTTCGTGTCAGCAGTTTTACGCGACCGGCCTCGATCCTGACCTGCAGCCGATAGCCGTCGAATTTGATTTCGTGAATCCAGCGCTCGCCCGCAGGCGGCTTCGTCACCAGCGTCGCAAGGGCTGGATCGATGAAGGTCGGCAGGGAGCCTTTCTTCGCCCCCTTGAGCGAAGCGGGCTCAACGCTCGCGACCTTTGGCGCTAAAGGCTCAGATGGGACGTCAACGACCTTCTGGACCGTCGCAGGCGCTTTCACTCTTGCGTGTTTCGGCTTTTCAATCTTGCCTGTCTTTGACGACCAACCTGGAGCCTCTCCGGCGACTTCGTCCAGGGTACGGCCGGTTTTCACGGACTCGGGACGTTCCTCAAGAATATCATCAGCACCTTCGGGTCGTGCAGCGTCGTCGTCACTTTTGATCAGCAGCCAGTTCTCGTTCTTGTCTCCGGCCCTCTTGCCCATCCGGACCAGATGCCATTTCCCGCCCAGCTTCTCGCCATGAAGTTCGAAATCCAGGTGCCCCTTGGCATAAGCTTTTGCCGGGTCCTTATCCGGTGTCCAGGTGCCCCGGTCCCAAACGATGACAGTACCACCGCCATACTCGCCTTTCGGGATCGTACCCTCAAAATCGCCGTAGTCGAGCGGATGGTCTTCGACGTGCACGGCCAACCGTTTCTCCCCGGCAACCAGGCTCGGGCCTTTGGCAACTGCCCAGGATTTGAGAACGCCGTCCAATTCAAGCCTGAAATCATAATGCAGTCGGCGGGCCGCATGTTTCTGAATTACAAAGCTATTTCCAGCTGCGGTCGGCTTTCCGCCCTCTGGTTCCGATGTTTTGGCGAAATCCCGCTTGGTTCGATATTTTTCGAGCGCCATGGTTCAGCTTGCCTTTCGCTGCGGAGCGGGCGATGGCTTGGTTTTGGCCCGTGATTTCTTCGGGGCTGATTTGGTCTTTCCGGCGGTCTTGGCTGGCTTTTTGCCTGACCCGAACCCAGCGCTCTGTCGCAGAGCCTCCATGAGGTCCGTAACCTTCGCGGGCTTTTGCTCCTTGCGGACCGGGAGGGGTTTGCCTTCGAGCTTTGCTTTCACCAAATCGGCAAGTGCTGACTCGTAGCGGTCGTCAAAGGCGCTTGCGTCAAATGTGCCCTTCTTGGTGTCTATGATGTGCTTGGCGAGGTCCAACATCTCGCCCTTGATTTCCATTTTCGGAATTTCATCAAAGGCGTCTTTTGAATCCCGCACCTCATAATCGAAATTGAGAGTTGTCGCCACGAGGCCCTTGCCGTGTGGATGGATCAAAAGCGTTCGGAGACGACGGAACAGAACGGTCTGGGCGATTGCCGCGACCTTCTTCTTTTCCATGCTGTCGCGCAGCAACGCAAATGCTTCCTCGCCGGTTTTGTCGACGGGTGCGATATAATAGGGCTTGTCAAAGTAGACGTCATCGATGTCGTCGCAATCGAGAAACGCTCGGACATCGAGGATTTTGTCGCTGTGGGGAACTGCGGCTGCAACCTCCTCGGGCTCCAGGACGACATATTTGCCGTTGCTGGCTTCGTATCCCTTAACCTGATCATCCCGCTCGACCGGCTTGCCGGTCTCACTGTCCACAAATTCTCTACGGACGCGGTTGCCGGTGGCGCGATTGAGCGTGTGAAATGCAATGCGCTCGGAAGTCGACGCGGCCGTGAACAACGCTATGGGGCAGGTCACTTCGCCAAATTTCAGAAAGCCTTTCCACTGCGCACGCGGTGCCATTGCGGATTCCTCGTAATCAAAGCGATTCAACGGGATGTCGTCACCTTTGTTCCTGGCCGCGCGATCCAATTCGCATCTTTATCGGCTTCGGCGCGTTCATGCTCGGTGGACATGTTCAAGGAGGCAGCATGAGGATCGCGACCTACAACGTGAACGGCGTCAACGGTCGTCTTCCCGTGCTTGTGCGATGGCTCGAAGAGGCAAAACCGGATGTGGTCTGTCTGCAGGAGCTGAAAGCGCCTCGGGAGAAGTTTCCAATCGCCGATATCGAGAAAGCTGGTTACAGCGCGATATGGCATGGCCAGAAGAGCTGGAATGGCGTGGCGATCCTCGCGAGAGGAGGGCAGCCGTTGGAAACCCGACGCGGCTTGCCGGGTGATCCCGACGACAGCCATAGTCGGTATATCGAAGCGGCGGTCGGCGGCATGATCATCAGCTGCCTGTATTTGCCGAACGGCAATCCCGCTCCGGGTCCCAAGTTCGACTATAAACTCAGATGGTTCGAGCGCCTGACGGAATACGCCGCCGACCTTCTCGAACTCGGCGTGCCCGTGGTTCTCGCCGGGGACTATAACGTCATGCCGACCGAACTCGATGTCTACAAGCCGGAGCGTTGGGTCAACGATGCGCTGTTTCGACCGGAGGTCAAGAACTGCGTTCAAAGACCTCGTCGCGCAAGGTTGGACAGACGCCCTTCGAACCGTGCATCCCGACGAACGCATCTATACGTTCTGGGATTACTTTCGAAATGCCTATGCCCGAGATGCGGGCCTGGGAGCATTCGAGCGACCACGCGCCGACATGGATCACGGTGCGGTAAGCTGAGGATGAGGTGGGCCGAGGAAGACGATGATGCGGAAGACACCCGCGAATACAGCGCCGTCGGCGCGGGAAAACACGTCAGCGAATCCGATTTCGAGGTGATGTCCTCACGCGTCAAGTCCCATTTTATTTCCTTGGGCGGACGGTTTGCGACATTGTCTGACAAGGAACTTTCGGAAATATCGGCCTTTCTCTTCGATCACCACGATCGGAGGGTCGGCGTCGAGAACTTGCTTGGCGAGCCAATATCTCTGCAGCACGAACCGTAAACACCGACTCCAGCTTCGGTGCGCTCTCATTTAATAAGTCCATGACGAAAGCTGGCCGGAATCCATCCATCTCTCGTTCGTTTCCGTATCCGCGAGGGTTGCAGATAATTCGGGTTCCGCCCGACAGGTAGTCCCGGGCTCTGTGGGTATGACCGGGGACCCAAAGTAGCACCTGCGGTTTTGGCGCCTGGCTCCCTGGGAGTTTGATGTGGCAGCAATTGAGGTGTTTAAAGCCGCAAGCTTCAAAGAGCCTCTCTGCGGATCACTTCCACTTATACCGCTCGGGATACCGGGCGACCTTCGCTTCGGTGATGCTTCCTGGATCTCTGTCTTCAGGGGAGAGGTACATCGCCCTTGCCGTCTCGAATTCCAGCAGAAGTTCGAGTTCGTCAAAGCTTAAGGTCTTAGAAATCACAGAGCGCTCGTCCTCCGTCATATCCAGGTAGCCGCGATAAGCTTCCAGTTGATCCGCGTCGATTCCGACGGGGATCCATCTGAGCCGGTAGCGATCACGTAAAGCCTGACCGGTCGCCATCTCCGTTTCCCTCATCCATCTGCAACGCCGTCCGTTGAACATAGCATAAGAAGGTCAGCCAATGGAGCAAACTCAGTTGGTAGAGTGGTCCGAGAACCCGTTTCTTGCCGGTTATGCCGTTAAAGGTATACATCCGCCCAAGCATACCCTATACGGTATATCGTCGGGCAGGAGGATGGTCGAATGATTCACGGTGTCGACTTTAGCAGATTTCGGATTTTGAGGGAGGCGACCAACATGAGCCAAGCCACGGTCGCTGACCTTGCGGGCATCTCACAGGGCAAGGTCTCGACCATCGAGGCGGGTAAGGCGAACCCAGAGGTCGCCACCCTGAATGCAATATGCGCTGCCCTCGATGCCGAACTCATTTTGGTTCCAAGACGAATAGGTGGCGACGTGCGAAGGATGGTCGACCGGCATCTGAATCGTCACGTGGAAGTTAGGGGGCCGGTCATGTCGGTGAGGGACGAGGTTTTCATTCCTGATCCAGAAGATTGAGGGCAACGGTCTACCTTGCTGAACGCCGATCGCGAAGGCCTTTTGCGGAGGATGTCGGCGGAACAAGCATGGCGCCACCGGCAACATTTCGGTGCACCACCCGCGCCCATGCCAACTTTGGGGTGTTAACCGGCGGGGCTTCCGGCTAGCGTGGACTGGCAAATGCCTGCGAGGCTACATGGAACGCGCAAAGCTACTAAAACTCCTTCAGGATGTGCGTATCCGCGCTGAGCGCATGCAGCGATACCTCGATCGAGAGGCACGTTTAGGGCCGCCAGATTTGTCGCAAGCGCTGTCGGATCTGCGAATGAAGGCAACGCGGTTTCAGTCCAAACTTGATTCTCTCAACGCTGCAGATGTTAACGACCTTAGAAAGGTATCTTAGCGTTGGCCGAGTTTCCTGTGGGCGCCAGTCCATAATGAGACTTGCGGGCAACCTAAACAGAATCTTCGTTGCGGCCAGGATTGTCGTAGGTCGCGTGGGCGAACGAACAACAATGCCTCGAGTATCTACCGATTATCGAGGCATTGTTCGCCGATTCAACGGTTTACTTAAAGAATGACCTCGAATTCCGAGATCACGTCCTCTCCGCCCTTTCAAACTCGAGCAAGTCCAGAATCTCCATCGGATCAACGAGCAAACTGGCCAAATTGTCCGTTCCGCTTGCACAAGCGATCCTTCGGAGCCTTCCGTGGAACACTAAGTTTACGACGTCCACGAACGGGATGCTGCATACTCTGGTAGCCGTAAATACATTAATCATATCAGGTGTATGCGTCGTTTTGCTAGTATTCAGCAGAAGTCGTTTCAAAAATGACAAGACCTCCGGCTCTGTAAACCGACCACGACCGTTTCGAGATCTGAGTCCCCTCGCAAGGCACTTTAGCATTCCGTTTTTCACTAGAATTTCCACCTGTTTGACCGTGCATCCAATATAGCTGGCGGCTTCGACCGCGGTGAGCAGGCGCTGATCCACCGGCAAAAGCGACCATAAGAGTTCCTGGTCGACAAGCTGAGAGCCGATCGCACTGTTTGCATCGATGAGTTCCCCGCTCTGCTCAAGCAAGCTGATTACCTGGCTTTCGGAAATGTCGAACTCTTTCGAAGCCGACCTGACAGTGTGAAACCGCCGGGTCGTTCCGGGAGTGTAAAAGGGCTCTCCGCTTGAGATCGGAATGTGGGCCAGAGCGTGGCTCCGAAAAAAGTCGATCAATGGGCCGTAGTGAGGATTCTCAATTTCTCCCCTAAGCCATCGCCAGGCAGGTGAATAGATGCCGCGAATCTTGCGACCCTGGCGGATTGCAGTTCGAACGTGGTCAGAAAGAAAATTGGAGATCGCAGGCAGACCATTCTTGGCGATATCAAAGCCCCTGAAGAACAGGTTCTCGCAGTCAAGGTCGTGCGCTGGGATTGACGGTGGCGTCGGGCAACACGCGCGGCAATCAAACTCGCCAAGTACTTCACACAACTCGACGGCAAGGTACGCGGGGATAGTATCGAGGAAGTCTGATCCGGACGGACCGCAAATTCGAGATGCAAAATAGGCATTAGCGGGATGCGGAATTCGCACCAATCGCGACCCCGATGGTTCGTCGATGTCGATCTTGTCTCCAGCGAGATCATCGCCAAATTCAATCTCGTAGGGCCGATACTGAAGCGGCAAACCATGAGCGGGGCAATCGACCACGACCTTCAGAATGTGCGATGCCCTAAGATGGGGTCGGGCGTTCTTCCGTCCCGCCGCGTCGTTCACATCGTCTGCCACGCAGGCAGGGCAAAACCGCATGCCCACGGTGAACATTTGATGCCGCCTTAGAGCTTGGCCACTGAAGCTCAACATCCTTCCGGGACCGATCGCGAAGCGGGCGAGACGACTGGCCGACACGCCAGTCCACGCCTCTAGCTCCAAAAGCGTCCGCTCATCACCGGACCGCACCTTTAATTTATCGAGACCCACAACCTCGCAGAACTCGACAGTGGATTGGAAACCGTTTGATTTCGCCACACGAGACAGAAAGCTTAAAGGCGTTTCGTCGCCATGAAATTCGACGGTGACGGGGAGACGGGGCGAAGGGAGTGTCATCCGACATACCTTCGTGCGGGTTGGATCCGGCAATCGACAAGCAGATCTCGAGGCAAAGAGGTGTCGACGTCAATCGCGACCAATTTTTCCGGAGACGATCTTACCGCGGTATGGAGCGGCTCCGCGACGATGGCAGGATGCGTTCGTTCCGGACGTAGGACCTTTCGGAGGCGCGATTTTTAGCCTCCGACCTAGCGATATGAGAAATGGAAATTGCCTTTTGGGAACGCATTTTAAACCTCGATGTCGTGGTGCGCCATCCCACCGCCAAAACCGAGAGTTCTCAGTCAGATGGAAAAGCTTTTATTTCTGACGATAGGTGATGGTATCATTGAACTGGTCCGCTGCTGCAATAGATGCAGTTTAGCGAAAAGACCCGGTTGGAGTCCAGATCACAAATCAGAAAAACGTCCAACAGCATTCGGAGCACCATGTCTGTAGCAGGTCGCTTGACCCACTCTCCTTCCCGTTTGACCTGATTGTCGTCCCGCGTGCAAAGTCCGGGCCTCGATCATTCGTCCAGGGATTCTCGCCTGCTGCACGAATTTCAACGGATAGAATGCCGTGCCCCGAGGTAGTAAAGATCCTGCGATGGTGACCATTATGGGCAGTCCTTTGAAATCCCCATACGCTGTTGTCTTGTCCGACGAGAAAACGTTGCTTCTCCAGAGACTGGTAAAGCGAAAGTCGCTTCGGCGCTTGACAGCGCGTCCGCTTGCCCGAAGGCTGTAATTACCGAAATTTAGAAAAGAGAAATGTGGATCAATTTATCTCATCAGGAGACTACGGCAATCATTGCTTCCTTCAGCAATGAACCTATCGCTAAAGATCTTTCGGAACGTCCTCATCGTGATGAGGACAAGCTCCTGTCCGCAGCGCTGCGCAAGTTCGACAATGAGGACGTTACGCCACACGAACTAACGCACCGGACTATCAACGGAGGCTACGTTGTCGGGAGTTTCTGGGTCACGAACGAAGAAGCCGGAATATACGCCGATCCCGCTTTGCTAAAAATATCAAACGAGACAAAAGCCAAGATCGCCGCAATCGACGGTTTCCACGTCAAGCAGATCGCTCTCAACGATAATTGGGCGGCGAAAGGACGACTAGGTGATCGCGACTGGGAGTTTGAGTTTGATGGGATCTCGTGGTCCTTTGGGCTGCTGCCCGAGACATGGAACGACGATAGGTGGATTTATACTGAGGATTGGAAAAACGAAATCGACCCGTCCGATCTCGCGGATGAAAGCGGCCATGATCAGATCATGTCATGCATTTTGCTATCTATCGATAATTTCTCCAAGAGCACGAAAAACCAAGCTCACGAACCCGATTGAAGCTAACGGCATTTGGACTTGGACCCAACCTTCCGATACTAACCATGGTCAACCTCCTCCCTAACCTCGCGCCAAAGAAGGAACCAGACTATCTGGTTCTTTTTGAAGTATGCGATATCATCGCTGCCGTTGTTACTGCTTTTCCCGGAAATTGTGATGAGAGCACTTGCTATACCAAGTATAAACGAGACAAAAAATGGTACAATCAAGATATTAAAGACATAAGTTGCATACTTATCTCCAATGTAGCGATTTGAGGATTGCAGGCGCACGCTTGAAAGAGAGCTTAACGGCGTTGGGTGGAAACTTTGCTTTAATGAGTGCAGAAGACGCTGTGGATATTGCTCGTTACGCGAAGGTTCTAATGGCCCGGAAGGCTTCGTAGCTTTGATCGGGGAGGCCAATACGAAATCGGGCCTAAAGGGCGCGTTTTCAGCGTCTTATGAGAATTCTCGAACGTTTAAAATTGTGCATATTCGCTCCTGCGGATCGTAACCTCTACAAGGTATCACCTGTCGAAAAAGCAGGGGGCTGCAATTTTGAGCACTGAAACTATTCGCTCGAACCTATTCACTTTCTTCGGTGATCCTCACGGCGACTTTTCAGCGGTGAAACAAACGCTTCGTGAAGGGGTGCCACTTGCTTCGGTCTTCCTGGGCGACTTCGATCTCGCTCGCCCCATGAAGGACGAGCTGCAACCCCTCATCGATGGCGGCTCCGATCTTCATTGGATCCACGGGAACCACGACGCGGACCAAGAGCATTGGCATGACTTTGTCTTCGAAAGTGAAATCGCGGATCGGAATTTGACAGCTCGGGTGGTTGAAGTAGCAGGGATCAAAATCGCGGGATTAGGTGGCGTGTTTCACCCAGCAGTTTGGCATCCGAAGGACGGTGAGGGTTTACCAAAATTTAGTTCTCGTGATGAATTTATGGCCAGTCACCAGCGCTCGGCTTGGCGGGGAGGGCTTCCGCTGCGCCATCGATCGACAATCTTTCCGGAGGACTTCAACGCTCTCATTGGGCAAGAATCCCAAATTCTTATTAGCCATGAGGCGCCATCCTCTCATAGGTATGGCCACTCGGAAATTGATGATCTCGCCGAGATTTTGGGTGCCAGAATAATTGTGCACGGGCACCATCACGAGGAGTACGAGGCAACCCTACCCAACGGTATCAAGGTTTTTGGACTCGCAAAAGCGGGCCGCATGTCGATGTCACATGAGCGGCTATTGCAGCTCTAGTTCTTGAGACGCTGCCCGCGGGAGTAGGTCCATCTCGTCGAGGTGTTGTGCGAGATCGCCGCCCCAACAATTTTACAAAAAATGGTGCTTAAAGTGGCCGCATACTACAGCGTCTGGGGTGCGGCAGCGACCCTGCTCGCGTCATATCTATATCCCAACTAAGCTCTGGGACAGCGGTTTTGCAGGTGTCGGTAGCTCGAAGGATGGCTGAGCGTCGACCGATAGACGTATCGCTTGGACGACCAGAGTGTGAGTGCCATTCCAAAGTGTCGCTTCCAGTAACGGGGCCCTGATAATCGGGAGTGCCCGTGCAATGTACCGGGCATGTATCTTGCACAAGACAGACGAGACGAGACGAGGGCAGGATTGAAGTCGGGCGTCACAACTACCGTCTGCGTCGGCACTAAGGGTCCTGTCAGAGTTCGAGCAAGTCAACCAATCGATCAAAAGTAGGCCATGGTCGACGCTTAGGCTGCCGCACTCGAGGGTGGCCAGCGTTCGAGCGGAGGCGCGTCTACTTCCGGCAACTGAGACCATTGATTAAAACGAGACCGAGATTCGGAAAACGGTCTCGAAGTCAACCAAAATGGGCGGGTTTAAGAAAAATGGCGAATACAGGAGGTGCATTGGACACAAAACCCCGAACAATCGAGAAGATCAGATGCGGCTTTGACAAACAAGATCCTCCACGGCGGCATGCGGCCCGGCCTATCTGGAAGCAAATGGCAATGATAGGTTCGGGTACAGGCCACACGTGATGTGATTCCAATGCGATATGATTTGAAGCAACTGCCCCTCAATGCGCTTTTGCCGGCGATGACGCAGGCAGAAGACATGCTTGCGCGGCTCGACGAAAGGGCCTTGCGGCATGTGGTTGCCGAGGGGTTTCGGGAGAGGGGCCACTTCTTCGACGCCGCCGGCGCGCTGTGGGTGGGCGGCGAGCTGATCCACATCGAGGATCTCGTGCTGCACGATGCGCACATGGATGCCCGCGCGCCGACGCATGAATTGACGATCGCCCATGCCGTTTTGCGCGCTCGCCGCCGCCTGTGGGCCGGCGACCCCGCTTGGGGATTGACGACAGCCGGTATTGCTGCTGCGCGCGGCGGGGCGAGCGAGATTGCCGCACCACGCTCCCTGCCGCTTGCTGAGGTCGAAGAAAGCCCTGACGATGAGGAGCATGATGTGCTGGCGGCCGAATTCGCCGAAATAGACGCCGCGATTGCACGCTCCGAACGCGCGCTCGAACATGCAGGGCGGAGTGCGCCCGAGACCAAGGCATTGAACGCTATCGACGCGGATCCTCTTGCGCTCATTCATGACGAGGATTGGGACGAAAACGCCAGGTTGGGAGACTGGCGTGCGGTGATCCGCGATGCGGACCTCTTGCCTCCGGCGCTCGGAGCGGCGGTGCTCTATGACGCATGGGAGCGCATCGAGCCGCTGCGCAGCCAGCACTGGCTGGGCGGCTTGCTGACCAGCGCCTACCTGCGCGCCCGTGGCAAGGTCACATCGCATCTCTTCTGCCTGAATGTCGGCCTGAAGTCCGTTCGCCATGAGCGCAGGCGCTCGCAAGACAGAATGACACGGCTGATCGCCTTCCTTGAGGGGATGGCGGAGGCGGCCGATGCCGGGCTGAAGGAGCTCGATCGGCTTTCGCTCGCCAAGACCCAGATGGAATTGCGTCTGAAGGATCGACGCTCAAATAGCAGCCTGCCCGAGATCATCGATTTCCTGCTGTCCCGCCCGATCGTCTCGGCCAACATGATTGCCAGGCATGTCGGAGTGACCCCTCGTGGGGCGCTCAACCTTGTCGGCGAACTCGGCGTGCGGGAAATGACCGGCCGCGGCCGTTATAGGGGCTGGGGCGTTCTCTGACTGAACGCAACTGGCCGGTCAGCGAAGCAATCTTCCCCGCGGATTTTCGAACGTCTTGCGTCCGCTTTTCCAGCCTGCCAATGCGGGACGGATTTCTCGGACGATCGTCGCCGCCTCCGGTGCGTCGAAGAGCACGATGTCGGCCGGCATGCCGACCTTCATTGCATAGCTGCGTCCGATCATTTGCGCCGCATCGCAGCTGACCATCGAGAATATCGCTTCCAGGTCGTCGTTGCGCGATGCCTGTGCCACGTTGGCATAGAGATTGGCCATGCGGATCAGCGAGGCGTCGCCGTAGGGCGTGAACGGGTTCAGCACATTGTTTGTAGCGATAGACGTGACGACGCCTTGTTTTGCCAGATCGAGGGCAGGGGCTATGCCGCGCGGCACGAGATGATCACGGTCGCGGCCGTTGAGAAAGAGATCGGTTGCCGGCAACACGGTCAAGCCTATTCCCGCATCGGCGAGTTGTCTGCCGACGAGCTGGACAACGGCCGGCGGCATTGCCGAGAGCTTGGTGACGTGGCCAATTGAGACACGGCCACCATAGTTGCGCCGTTTCGTCTCGGCGATGACAACGGGCAGATCGGTTTTCCCTGGGTCGAGATCGAAGTCCAGATGAAAATCGACCGATGTCCCGTGCCGTTCGGCAAGATCGAAGATCCGGCGGACATGGTCCTCAGGCTCTGGATCGGTGTAGGGGCAGCCACCAACGATATCGGCGCCTTCGCGCAATGCCCGGTCCAGCATCGCTTCTGTTTCGGGCTCTTGCGTCGTCCCCTCCTGCGCGAAAGCGCATATCTCGATATCGATCGCCCAGGCATATTCCTTCTTCAACTGCACGACGGCCTCGAAGGAGCGGAAGCCGGCGCGCGGGTCGATCTCGACAAAGGTCCGCAGCGCCGTCGTCCCGTGAAGGATCGCCCGCTCCAGCACCGTTCTTGCTCTGCCGTAGACATCCTCGACGGTAAATCCCGCCTTGGCTTCGGCGGTCTCGCGCACAGCCTCGGCGAGCGTCCCTTCGCAGATGACGCATCGTTCGAGGATGCCCGCCTTGTCGAGATGGATGTGCGATTCCACCAGGCCGGCGCAGGCAAAGCAACCGAGACCGTTTTCGCGGGGCGCGTTGGAGGAAATCGTCGGCGCGATCGCAGCGATCCTGCCTGACGCGATGCCGATATCGACGGTTTCCGGCGATCCCGGAATGCGGACGTCAGAGATGACCAGATCAAGGCTCACGACCAATTCCTTGCAGGTTATTGCAGTGATAACTTTCTCTATTTCATAGAGACTTATCTCGGTTGCTCGCAAGGCCGCAGACGCATAACCTTGCGACCGCGTCCAACCAACGGAAAGTTTTCGCCGCATGCCCCCGATCAAGGACACCGCCGACGCCTTTGTCGAGATCTTTGCCAAGCCTGTGCAGAACACCAAATCCGGCCTCCTTGCAGGCCTCTCCTTCGCCGCGAAGGATAATATGGACGTTACCGGCAAGGTGACCGGCAACGGCAATCCGTCCTGGCGCGCTGCCCATCAGCCGGCAAAGGCACACGCCGCTGCGGTTGCATCCGTGCTTGCTGAGGGTGCTGTACTCGTCGGCACGACCCATATGGACGAATTCGCCTACAGCTTGATGGGCACCAATGCCCACTATGGTTCGCCGCTCAACACGGCCGCACCAACCCGCGTCCCGGGCGGCTCCTCATCCGGCGCTGCGTCGGCTGTTGCTGCCGGCCTTGTCGATTTTGCCCTGGGGACGGATACTGGAGGCTCGGTGCGACTGCCGGCGTCGTTCTGCGGTATCTTCGGAATCCGCCCAAGCCACGGCGCCGTCGATATGGCGGGCGTCTTCCCGCTTTCGCCGGGCTTTGACACGCTGGGATGGTTTGCCCGCGATGCGACGTTGCTCGCGACAGTCGGCCGGGCCCTTGGTCTCTCCGGCATTTCCGATTTTTGTGCTGCCTGGATGCCCGCCGATATCTGGGATGGGATCGATCCCAAGCTCGCCGCGGCTCTGCGGCCATCCGCCGAAAAGATTGCATCCCGCATCGGCCGGCTGATCACGACCCCATTGCCGATAGCCGGGCCGCTGGCGCGTGCCGATGCCTATCGCTTCTGGCAGGGCCGGGATACCTGGAAGACCATCGGAGGTCAGATAGAAAAGGTTAGCTCCGGCTTCGGTCCGGACATCGCAGCTAGGTTTGATGCGGCGAAATCCGTTGACGAGGCCACTTTTTCCAAGGCGAACGATCTTAGACTTGAAATTGCGGCGGCAATGAACGTGGCGCTTGCCGGCGACGTGGTGATGGTCATTCCGACCGGCCCCGGGCCGGCGCCACGTCTTGATGCATCCCGCGACGAATTCAACGCCTTCCGTGTAGAGGCGCTTGGCCTTCTGTCGATTGCCGGTCATGCCGGCCTGCCGCAGATCTCCGTGCCGGGCGCCGAACTGGAGGGCGCGCCTGTCGGGCTCTCGCTCGCCGGCAGAAGAGGGACCGACGGCGCCCTGCTGTCGCTGGTCGAAGCGCTCTGATCGCATCTGCCAAGGTTCGCAAAGCTTAGCGAATGACCTTGCCATCCCTGGCGACAAGCCTACCGGCTTTGTATACCGATCGACCCCTGGGCACAGCTACGACCGCTGCAGGGATGTGTTCGGCGGCGAGGGTGACGAAATCCGCCCTGGCGCCGACCGTAAGGCCGTGGCCCTCAAGACGCAGGGCCTTGGCACCGGCTGTCGTGACAACATCGAAGGCTGCCGCCAGCTCATCATCAGTGTAGAAGCCGGAGCGATAACCGATCAGCATCGCGCGGCCCAGCATGTCGCCATCGCCGTAGGGCCACCAGGAATCACGGATATTGTCGCTGCCGGAGAAGACGGTGACCCCCGCGGCGCGCAGCAGCGCTACAGGCGGAAAATTATGAGCGCCGGGCGCATTGGTCATGATCGAGACGCCCGATGTTGCAAGCATCTCCGCCGCCCGACTTGCCGCATCGGCCAAGAGATCGCCGAGCCCATAGGCATGGCTGACGGCCACATGACCCTGCATGCCGAGAGCACGCGTGCGGGTGCAGATCTCTTCGATCGTGAAAACACCGAGTGCGCCTGCATCGTGAAGATGGATGTCAACATCGACGCCACGCTTTTCAGCGATGCCGAAGACGATGTCGAGATGGGCAACGGGGTCGCGGTCGAAGCTTGCCGGATCAAGGCCGCCGACCACATCGGCGCCGATGCCGATCGCCTCGTCCATCAGTTCCGCTGTGCCCGGGCATTTCAGAATGCCGCTCTGTGGAAAAGCCACGAGCTGGATGTCGATCAGGTCGCGATATTCTTCGCGAACCTGCAATATCGTCTTCAGCGACTTCAATCCGACCGAGCCATCGACCATCACATGGCTTCGCATCGCAGTCGCGCCGTTGGCGACGCAGAGATCGAGCTGGCTTCGAGCCCGCTCGATCATCGGCGCCGCGATCGCCATGTTCTGATGCTGGAAGGCCACGCGCTCGTGCACGTCGAAACCGTTGGTGCAGGGCTTATGCGGTATCCATTTGTCGCCGTAAAAGCTGGTATCCAGATGAATGTGGCCTTCGACAAAGCCGGGAACGACCAGGCTTCCGCCGAGATCGATGCGCTCCTTCGCCTCAAGCGCCACTGAACCCATCGGCGTGATCGTCGAGATGCGGCCGTCGGCAACTCCGATATCGTATATAATTCCGTCGGGGAACCTGGCGTTGGTGAAAATCGTATCGAGGGGCGGCGTCACGTGAGGCTCCGGAAACAGGCGTCAGAATAGGAGCATCATGGAAGATCGAAAATGGCTTGTATACAAGATAATGTAATCGCGTATCCAATTGCCATCACTTGCACAGAGCCTTGGGGTCTGGGGAAATCCCGACGATTTAGCAGGCGCTGAAGCTTGAGCCGGTCAGCCGTTGCGTTCGATGACAATCTTCAAGGCGTTGCGATGGCTGTCCCAATAGGGGAGGGCCTCTTCTGCCTCATCGAAAGGAAAGACCTTGGATATCAGCGCATCCGCTGTGTCACCTATCGTCTCCAGGTGACGGATAACATTGAGAAAGTCCTGGACCATGGCGTTCCGCGAACCCATGATGTCCAGTTCCTTCAGGTTGAAGAACTGCGTCTGATAGGTGACCGGCGCCTTTGAATAGCCGACATAAACGACACGACCGCCAAAGCAGGCAAGTTCGATCGACTGGGTGAAGGTGGCGGGCAATCCGACCGCTTCGAAGGCGACATCGACCCCGTCGTCGCCTGTCAGTTCGCTGACCTTGGCAACGACGTCTTCAGCCCCGGCGTCGATCGTCTCGACCGCGCCGAACAGGCGGGCAAGGGCACGCTTCTCTTCGCTGAGATCGACCGCAATCACCTCGGCGCCGCGGGCGACGGCGGCAATCAGCACGCCCATGCCGATCATGCCGCAGCCAAGGACCACGACACGCTCCCCCTTGGCGACCCGGCCGCGCTCGACAGCATGAAAGCCGACCGATAAAGGCTCGACCAATGCGAGGTGGCGCGGTGCAAGGCTGTCGTTGAGGATCAGCTTTTCGGCCGGCAAGACGATTTCTTCCGCCAGCCCGCCGTCCTGCTGGACCCCGAGCGTCTTGTTATAGCGGCAGGCATTGAGCTTACCCTTTCGGCATGAGGTGCATTTCCCGCAATTGGTATAGGGCATGACGATGACGCGCCGGCCCGCAGCATAGGCCTCATCGACGCCGGCGCCGACCGCCAGGATCTCTCCGCCGATCTCATGACCGGGAATGCGCGGCAACTTCACGAGTGGGTTCAGGCCCTTGAAGGTATTGAGATCGCTGCCGCAAAGCCCGACATGACGGATGCCGACGCGCACCTGGCCGGCTCCCAGCGCCGCTTCCTCGACCTCGTGAAAATGCGTGATATTTTCCGCTTCGATCATAAGGGCCTTAATCACTGCAACCTCCCGTAACATCCATTGCCGCACTTCCTCGAGGCGGATCGTCTTTTGGTGTCATAGCTCCTTCGTTCAAGAACCGCCACACCACATTTCATCGTTTGCCGCTAGCGTCGATCGGGGCTGACGGCGCTGCCTAGTGCGGTGCCTCCGTTGCTGCTTCGGAGGCCGTCTGTGTTGCCGACGAGCTCTTGCCTTTGAAGACCCTTCGAGTTGCCACGAATAAAAGAGGAATGAAAAATACACCGAGTACGGTTGCGGAAATCATGCCGCCCATGACGCCGATGCCGATCGAGTTCTGGCTGCCGGAGCCAGCACCATGGGCGATCGCCAGTGGCATGACGCCGAGGATGAAAGCAAGCGAGGTCATCAGGATCGGTCGCAGACGCTGGCGCGAGGCCTCCAGGGTCGCCGTCACCAAGTCCTTGCCGGTCTTTTGCTGCTCGAGAGCGAATTCGACGATCAGGATCGCATTCTTTGCCGCAAGACCGATGGTGGTGAGCAGTCCGACCTTGAAATAGACGTCGTTCGACTGGCCAAAGATGGTCGCAGCCAGAAGGGCGCCGAAAATGCCGATCGGCACCGAAAGCATGACCGCAAGCGGGATCGACCAGCTTTCGTAGAGCGCAGCCAGGGCCAGGAAAACCACCAGGATCGATATGGCATAGAGCTGGGTCGCCTGGTTGCCGGACAATTTTTCCTGTGCGGACAGGCTGGTCCATTCGTGACTGAAACCCGGTGGCAGCTGGTCCATGATGTTGTCGATTTCGTTCATGGCATCGCCGGAGCTGACGCCGGCGCCCGCCGCACCCTGGATCTCGACTGCGGAAGAGCCGTTATAGCGCTCCAGGCGGGGCGAACCGTAACTCCATCTCCCCGTTGCAAAGGCAGAGAAGGGGACCATCGCCTTGTCGGAGTTGCGGACGTACCAGCGATCGAAATCCTCCGGCTGCATGCGAAACGCCTTGTCCGCCTGGACATAGACCGGCTTCACGCGGCCACGATCGATGAAGTCGTTGACATAGGTACCGCCCCAGGCCGTCGACAGTGTCGAGTCTATATCGGACAGGTTGATGTTGAGCGCGCTTGCCTTTTCCTGGTCGATATCGACGGAATATTGCGGCGTGTCTTCCTGGCCATTCGGTCGAGTTCCGGTCACCTTGGTGCTTTTCCCGGCAAGACCAAGAAGCTGGTTGCGGGCCTCGATCAGCTTGTCATGCCCGGCGCCATTGATGTCCTTGATGAAGAAGTCGAAGCCGCTCGAATTGCCGAAGCCGGGAATGGCAGGCGGGGCCAGAGCAAATACGCTTGCGTCCTTGATCTTCGCAAATGTTGCCATGGCACGCCCGGCAATCGCCTGAGCCTTTGACGCTGCCGTGGAGCGTTGAGCGAAATCCTTGAGCTTGATGAAAGCGATGCCGACATTCTGGCCCTGTCCGCCGAAGCCGAAGCCTGCGGCAGCGAATACGCCGTCGACATAGTCCTTTTCCTTGATCAGGTAATAGTCGCGCACCTGGTTGAGGACGGCTTTGGTCCGCTGATCCGTCGCGCCTGGGGGAAGCTGCACGCTGGTGAGCAGGATGCCCTGGTCCTCGTCCGGCAGGAAGGAGCTCGGCAAGCGGTTGAACAGGTAGCCAACGGCACCGCCGATCAACACGAAAACGATAAGGAAAACAGCGCTGCGCTTGATCATGCCGCCGATCGTGCGCTGATACCGATGCGTGCCGCGGTCGAAATTCCGGTTGAACCAGCCAAAGACGCCGCGTTCTTTCGAGCCATGTACCGGCTTGCGCAGGATCGTGGCGCATAGCGCCGGTGTGAGGACCAATGCAACGATGACCGACAGGATCATCGCCGAGACGATCGTGACCGAGAATTGGCGATAGATCACCCCAACCGAGCCCGAAAAGAACGCCATCGGGATGAACACCGCCGAGAGAACCGTGGCAATGCCGATCAGCGCACCGGTGATTTCCTCCATTGACTTGATTGTCGCTGCCCGTGGCGAAAGATCTTCTTCGTCCATCACGCGCTCGACATTCTCGACAACGACGATCGCGTCATCGACCAAGAGCCCGATGGCGAGAACCATGCCGAACATAGTGAGCGTGTTGATCGAATAGCCGAACACCGACAGGATGCCGAAGGTGCCGAGCAGGACGACCGGGACGGCGAGCGTTGGGATGAGAGTCGCGCGGATGTTCTGCAGGAAGACGAACATCACGATGAAGACCAGCACGATTGCCTCCACCAGCGTCTTCACCACGTCTTCGATGGAGAGTTTGACAAATGGCGTCGTGTCGTAGGGGTAGACGATCTCAACATTTGCCGGAAGGGTCTGTTTCAGGCTGTTGATGGTCGATTGCACGCCTTCCGCCGTGTCGATGGCGTTGGCGCCGGAGGCAAGCATGATCGCAAGGCCCGCGGATGGTGAACCATTGTAGGTGGCAGAGCTATTGTAGGACGACGCGCCAAGCTCCACCGTCGCCACGTCATTGAGACGAACGAGAGAACCGTTGGGCAGGCTCTTCAGGATGATGTTTTCGAACTGCTCGGGCGTCTGCAGGCGGCTCTTGGCGGTGACCGTCGCGTTAAGCTGCTGGCCCTTGACCTGGGGCAGGGCGCCGAGCTGGCCGGCCGAGACTTGAATATTCTGTGCCTGCACGGCGCTGGTCACGTCGCTCACCATGAGCTGGTATTTCGCAAGACTGTCGGGGTTGACCCAGATGCGCATGGCATAGCCGGCGCCGAAAAGCTGCGTATCGCCGACACCTGCGACACGCTTCAGCGTGTCGTTCAGCGTGCTGGCAATATAGTCGGCGAGATCGTTTGAATTGAGCTTTCCGTCTGTCGAGACAAATCCGATGACCATCAGAAAGTTCGAGGTCGACTTGGAAACGACGATGCCTGTCGTCTGCACGGTCTGCGGCAATTGGGCCGTGACCAGCTGCAGCTTGTTCTGTACCTGCATCTGCGCGACGTCGGCATTGGCCTTGTTGGTGAAGGTCAGGGAGATGGACGCCTGGCCCGTAGAGGTCGACGTCGACGTCATATAGTCGAGATTGTCGATGCCGGTCATGCCTTGCTCGATGACCTTGGTCACCGAGTTTTCGACAGTCTGGGCGTCAGCGCCCGGGTAGGTCGCAGTGACGCGCACTGTAGTCGGGGCGATCTGCGGATATTGCGAAATCGACAGGGTGAAAATTGACAGCACGCCCGCAAGCATGATGACGATGGCAATGACCCAAGCGAAGATGGGTCGATCGATGAAAAACCGAGACATCGTTCACCTCACTTCGTGGCGCCGGCAGAGGCGGCCTTGTCGGCATTTTCAAGCTTGGTCTGCTCGACGGGCTTTGCGGCGTCAACCGTTGCCTGCTTCAATTCGCCGGTGGCGTCATCGACGGTGACAGGGGAAGCGTTGACGTCCTGCCCATCGCGAACGCGCTGGCTGCCCTCGACGATCACGCGGTCGCCATCCTTCAGGCCTTCATTGACGAGCCAGCTATTGCCGATACTTCGTTGCACGGACAGCACACGCTCCTGCACCTTTCCTTCAGCACTGACGAATTTGGCCGTCGGCTGTCCCTTGGTGTTGCGGGTGACCGCCCGCTGAGGCACGAGGAAGCTGTTGTCGGCAATACCCTCTTCGACGGTGGCGCGAACATACATTCCCGGAAGAAGAATGCGTTCAGGGTTGGGGAAAACGACGCGGACATTGATTGTGCCGACCGTTTCGGCGACCGCGGCCTCGGAGAATTCCAGCACCCCAGTCTGCTTGTAGCTTGAGCCATCCTCAAGCGTCAGATGGACCGAAACGCTATTGCCGCTGGTCTTCAGCCGGCCTTCGGCGATCGCCCGCCGGAATTTCAGGAGATTTACACTGGATTGCGTGACATCGACATTGATCGGATCGAGCGTGCGGATGATCGTGAGCGCCGTCGTTTGATCTCCGGTGACAAGCGCGCCGACAGTCACGGTCGAGGCACCGACGCGGCCGTCGATGGGCGCGCGGATCTTGGTGTAATCGAGATTGATGCGCGCCGTCTCGAGCGCAGCCTTGGCGCTGGCGACGTCTGCCTGCGCCTGCACCAGGGTGGCATTTGCATTGTCGAAATCCTGCTGGCTGACGACACTCTGCGCACTCAGGCCCTTGTAACGATCGAGCTTGGCTTGGGCGCTCGGAACAGCTCCCTCCGCCTTCTGGACGGCGGCAGCGGCGCTGTCATAGGCAGCCTGATAGGCACTAGGATCGATCTCGTAGAGGATGTCGCCCTGTTTGACCTCACCGCCCTCCTTGAAATTACGGCTCCGGATGATCCCACCGACCTGCGGCCTGACCTCGGCAATCAAGAAGGCCGCCGTGCGGCCGGGCAGTTCCGCGGTGATGGCGACGGATTGCGGATGCAGCGCCATTGCGCTCACTTCCGGCTTTACCGCCGGCGCGTTGTTCTGCGTCGATTTCTGCTGATTGCAGCTGGCAAGCGCCAGGGCCATGCCTGCGGTCGCGGCGATCAAGACTATCTTGCGCAGCGACTTCGCGGGCCGAAAGGGTAGAGGGGCCGCCCGATGATCGGCACGCGGCATTGGACTGGCCAGGCTTTGCACGTTGATATTTCCCATCGCGTGGATTATAGTACGAATAAGTACAGTAAATATGACGATTGTCGAAAATGTCAATCGCCTTGGAGTTTCCGCCGCGAATGGAAAGACGAACAGAAGCGAAAAATCAAGATGCCAACCGACGTCCGCGCGGTCGACCGAAGACTGCGAGCGACAGCGAGAGGCAGAAGGCAATCCTTGCCGAGGCGCGCAACACATTCCATGAGTTCGGTTACGGCGGCACGACAATGGATCTTGTTGCCGCACGCTGCAAGATTTCCAAACAGACCCTCTATCGTCTGTTTGCAAGCAAAACCGAACTTTTCATGGCGATAATAGCCGACCACCGCGCCACAATGCTGGCATTGCCTCGCCCTGCCGAGGAACACATGCCGCTTGCCGACACACTTGCAAAAATTTTCATGGTAGATATCGACGAGGCTGCCGAGCGCGACCGCAAGGCATTCGTTCACTTTATCGTGCGTGAGTCCCAGGCGTTTCCTGAAGCGGCGGCATTGCTGCATACTCACGGCGTCGTACACTCGCGCCGGATGCTTGCCGACTGGCTGAAGCAACAGGTCGACCGTGGTCGAATTGTCCTGGACGACCCCTTGAGCGGCGCGCGTATGCTAATGGATATGGTGTTCGGCGCGATGGCCTCACCGCCCGGCCGATCGAATGACTGGCCGGACCGGCAAACGCGCGATCAGCATATTCGCGGGTGTTTCAATGTGTTCATGAACGGCGTTTGCCGAAAATGCGATCTCGGCGCTGCCTAACAGCTTCCGCCCCAAAAACAATGCCGACGCGAACCGCTGGTCCGCGCCGACATTTTTCTCTCCGGCCCCCACCGGAAAGAAATGCGGCACCTACTCAATACTCAATGCCGCGGTGTCGAATGCATCTCTTCCAAGCCATCGTCAAGCAGCGGCACCTGTTGGCCGCTCGAGTACATTTCCTGCAGGACTGCTCCAAGTGCGAGATCTAGACACCACACCGGGAAATCCGCATTCAACGTCTTCGCGCTTTGGCGCGCATAGGTGATCAGTCGAGCGATCGACGCCAGCTCCTTGAGCGCGTCTGTGTCATAGCTGACCGTTTCTATGGGAAGCGTTGCTGTCATTGCGTGTCCCTCGTTACCATGCCAACACGACATGGCCGCCGCTGTACTTATGGACACATGATAGCCGATAGAATCGTAATTGGCGCGTGACAGACAGCGTGACACAGCGAATAAGTGTGCAAAAGACTTCTGCAATTAATCCGGGGCAGCTATGGCAGCCCCAACCCACATGCCAGGGCGCACGAGCGGCGTTTCAATTCCGTTGATCTAAACGGATATCGTCATTCGCCGGCGCGATCACGAGGACCGGTTCAGCAGCGTTGGCCAGCGATGTGACAAGCAGTAGAATGGACTCACGAACGCCCCGGTCGGTGATCTTCATGAAAGCCTTGTTCAGCCCCAGGCCTTCCTTGGACGTCAGAAATTCCGAGAGATCCTCAAGCCCGGCCAAGGGACCCAGCCCCTCTGTGGTCAACGGTTGGGACACATCCTGCTGGAAGAAGAAGCTGACCGGAATGGCCAGCACCGTGGCGATCGTCTGCAAACGGCTAGCGCCGATACGGTTCGTACCGCGTTCATATTTCTGAACCTGCTGAAAGGTCACCCCGATCTGGTCGGCGAGCCGCTCTTGGCTCATACCCAGCATGAGGCGACGCATCCGGACACGAGAACCCACATAGGCGTCGATCGGGTTTGGCAATTTGGCACTCACTAAACGCTCTCCTCATGCGAACCAGCGCCGCACGACTAAGACGGGGCGCTATCTGCCAGATGCTCGGGGGAGGCAAGTAACAAGTCCCCGATTTGCCCGTACAATGTGTATTAGTTTAAGCTTGATTTCAACCGAAAGTGTGTTGCGCAAGAAATTTTGTGAAAGGCCTCAGTTCTGATCGAGGATGACCTGTTAGAGCGGCCTCAGTCCAAAGCTCCAGACGAGCTGTCGTTGCAAATTCCGAATACATTGGTTGTGCACAACAGAGATTGCGCGGCAACATAACTGTACTTCCCGCTTTATTTACCGTCAGAAAGATCGAACTTCGGCCGACAAGTCTTGCCGACGCCTCAAAACGGAAAAGCGCCTTCTTCGCAGGCCGTTCCATGCGACTTCGCAACACAATCGAATAAGATCAAACAAACAAAAACTCCAACGTCGGCTACTCTTTAGCAACTTCTAGGGAGACTGCCATGTCCTTACACGTCCAACCCATCGACCAAAAACCAATACTCGTGTTTCTGCCGGCAAGCGCTGCGAGCATCATCGTTTCGAAACTCATCGAGAACGGATACGCCGCGACCGCAGTATCCTCCGTGCCGGAGCTTTTCGACGCGCTGCGCTCAGATCGACATTCTCTGATCGTCGCCAGGCGACCGGATATCGATATCGTTCGGAATATCAGATCCGTGCCAGTCGTAAACGTGGAGGTCTTTTTCCACACGGTACCGTCTCACGACAGAACCGACACATCAGCCAAGCATTTCGATGGAAAAGCGTTTCTGCATAGAATCAAGGCCCTTACCGAGCCACGGTTAAATCGGAATGTCATAAAAGCTGTTCGAATACCTGTCGCAACTTCGAATCCTGTTGCGCGTGGCCTTTCACGGTGGTGGGGCGAAGCAAGGTTGATTTTGAAAAGTCGAATCTCTTCAGGAGCCAAAGGCAGCTAGTTTGCTCGATCCTTTCGCAGAGGAGCCGACGCCGCAACATTTCTCAACATAAAAACAGCCACCTAAATATTTGGTTCGCTAGAATTGATCCGAGAAAGTGCAAAGCGTCAGGAGCCGATCTTGGCTAAGGGTCTTGGAAACAAACTGTCCCGGGCTGCCAATCTCATTCAGCTTCAAAGAGCGACTTTCAGGCGAGAGTTGCTGGTCTATAGTGGGTGCCTGTTGATGTTTTGGGCAATAGGGGCAGCATCGTTGAGCGGGTTCATCCTCACGGCACTCTTTTTGCTCGTGGCGATCGCGCAGCTGTGCAAGGCCGCCGCGACTAAAATCACGACTGGCATGCGCAAGCATTCGATGCTCACACGTTATGTCGGTGCACTTGTCTCGATATGCTTTTTCTTCCTCCTGACCGGCCGCGCCTGCTATATTGCGGCAATCCTCGTCGATGTTGAATTTCGTCCCGACAATCTGCAAATCATCGCAGGCTTCTAGGGATGGATCTTCTTCAACGGGCACCACCTTGTCCGTCGCAATATGGCTTTGGTCACCTCGCAACGTCTGACAAGAAGTAAGGCGAACGTTTATGGCTTATGAAATGGCTGGCTCCGACCAGACCCGCATTTTGATCGTCGAAGACGACCCTGAGATCGCTGGAATGCTGGTCGAGCTTGTCAAAGGCAACGGCTTCGAAGCCTCGTCGGCCAAGACGGGCATCGAGATGGATCGACTGTTGGCGAAGGAAAATTTTGATCTTATCGTTCTTGATGCCATGCTGCCCGGCGAAGACGGGTTCAGTATCTGCAGACGGCTTCGCTCGTCTCGCTCAATACCGATCCTTATGCTGACGGCTTTGCAGGAAGATATCGATCGCATCCTGGGCCTCGAGCTCGGCGCCGACGATTATGTGACGAAGCCGTTCAACTCACGCGAGCTTATGGCCCGGATCAAGAGCATCCTGCGACGGGCATCCTATGCGCACGAGCCGGAAGAGGGCTTTTCAGCCATGACGTTTTCAGGCTGGCGCATCGACCCCAATAGCCGGCAACTTTACGACGCCGATGGCGCCCAGGTTTCAATGACGACGGCAGAGTTCGATCTCCTTCTGGCGTTCTGCTCCAACCCAAACAAGGTACTGACGCGAGAACAGCTTTTGTCGATGACGCATGCTGGGTCGGCAGGGCCGGTCGAACGCAGCATCGATGCCCATATAAGCCGCGTGAGACAGAAGATCGAGCCGAACCTCAAGGATCCGACTTTCATCAAGACCGTAAGATTGGGCGGCTATCTTTTCGCGTCCAAGGTGGAGCGTGTTTCTTGAGAAATCTGCGTCGGGCTTCGATTCAAAGACAGATACTGATCCTGGCGACCTTGCTGGTCGTCCTTGTGTCTGTCGTGGCGACCATCTCTGAACCGTTCACCTACGGTCGGCATGACAGAGGGTTTGAAAATGGGCTGTTTGCGGGCAGGGCGGGGATCATTCTCGACCAGTTCAAACGCGCGGGTACAGAGCAACAAGAAGCTGCGGTTTTGAAGTCCGCAGCAGATCTGGGGCTGTCAGTTGCAAAGTTGCCTCAGGATCAGGTTCGAGCCAACGTCGAGGCGCCGATATCGTCACACGAACTCGTGGCGCGCGTTAAGGTCCTGCTGGGCGACAGTGTTTTTACGTCCTTCCAGCGCGCGCTCCTGGGCCAATCGCGTGGCGACGCCTTGATTGTCAAAGTTGACGCGGAGCGTGGCCTTGTCTTCCAAATGCCGGTATTCCCCGCCTATTTGTGGTTGGCTCCGGCTGTCGCAAGCGGAATTCTGAAAATCGTGATCCCGTTGATCCTGCTTGCCTATTTCAGCAGCTGGCTGATCACCGAGCCTCTAAGGCGCTTTGCGGCGACTGCCAGGCGAGCAAGTGCGGAAAGTAGCGTCGAGGAGCCTTTCGATTTCGACGGCGCGATGGAGATCCGAAGCTTGGCGCAGTCGCTTAACGTCATGCGCGATCGCATCCAGAGCATGGTACAGGACCGAACGAGAATGCTGAGCGCTGTGGGCCATGATCTGAGGACCCCGCTCACAAGACTGCGGATGCGGGCCGAGCGTTCCGGCGAACCGGAGCTGCGGCGCCTTATGCTGGCCGATATCGCTACCTTGAGTTTCATGATCGACGAGTGCCTGGCATATTTCAAGGATCCGTCCACGTCGGAGATCGATCGGAAGGTCGAGATCTCCAGTCTGTTGCAGACGATCGCTACGGACTTCTCCGACACTGGTGTTGCTGCGACCTTCAATGGTCCCCGGCGCCTGACATATGTCTGCAAACCCCAGTCGCTTACCCGCGCAATCACCAATCTGGTCGACAATGCGTCCCGCTACGCAACCCAGGTCGAAATCGGTCTAGAAGACCGTGACGACGGTGGGATCACGATAAGGGTGAGCGACAATGGCCCTGGCTTGACGGATGAGCTCAAGGCCAAGGTCATGCAGCCCTTCTACAAGGCCGATCAATCCCGACAGATTGGCGCTCAAGGCGGTTCCGGGCTCGGGCTCGGGCTACCGATCGCCAAAGGTATTGTCACCAAGGGCCACAATGGACAATTGACCCTGTTGGACAGAGACCCGACGGGCCTCGTGGTCCTGATCGATCTTCCTCCACCTCAAGCAGAATCTGCGGCCATTCGGCCTTTTGGCGCCGCAACGGACGTCGCTTCGGCGGGTTGAAGCTGCTGTTTTTCAGACTTGTTTCGCCCGCGAACATTTCCGCATATTAAAGAAAACACAACAACGTTCTAATCCATAGAACTTGTCTCCAGCAGAACCCATGCCGTAGGGCATCTTCCCAAGCTGGAGCTAAATCCTTGATGAAAACCCTGAACATCACTGCAGCCGTGATCGCGATAACCTCGGTTGTCGCCGGATGCACAACTGCCGATCCGACCGTCTATTCCGGCCTGGCTTCGGCATCGCAGCTCCAACCAAACACCGAAGACAGCACCGGTCGCGTTCCTTACCGTTATAAGAGCAATGTCGATTGGCGGCAGTACAACAAGATCATCGTCGATCCTGTCACCGTTTACAGCGGCACGGACAACCAGTTCGTCAAGATGGCGGACAAGGACAAATCCGTCCTTGCCCGTTACATGCAGGATCAATTCGCAGAAAGGCTGAGGACGCGCTTTGCGCAGGTCAACAATTCCGGCCCCGGCACGCTGAGGCTTCATCTGACGCTGACAGGCGCCAAGGATACAACCCCGTTCCTTGGGCCGTTCTCGCATCTCGATGTCGGCGGAAACGTAATCAATGCCGCCCAGGCCGTTCAAGGTCGCGAAGGGACGATGGCAGGCTCGGTCAACTACGCCGTGGAAATCTACGATGCCGCGAGCAATCGTCTCCTGTCGGCCTACGTCACCAAACAGTATCCGAACGCAATGAATGCGGGCGCGACCTTCTCGGCCCTGAAGGGCTCAAAGGTCGGGATAGACAAGGGAGCCGATGCGCTTCTTGCAGAACTAAACTAGGCCTACCATGGAGTAGCGGGTGGGGCGAGTTTGCTGCCCACGATGCGCCTGATCTCAAGTCAGCCGAAGAATACCTTGAAAGATCGATGGCCTTGGCTCGGCAGAAATCGGCACTTTCATACGAATTGAGAGCAGCATTGCAGCTCGCTCAGATGTGGATCGTGAACGGCGAGGGCCAAAGAGCTCGCGATCTGATCGGACCCATCTACAACAGGTTCTCCGAAGGTTTCGGAACCCCTGACCTCATTCGCGCAAGGGAAATGCTCAACATTCCCTGAGATGCGCCGACATCAGCTTTCATCGCCTATCGATTTCCTGTCCCGGCGGCACGGGCCGCCGGGTCGTGGTGCTACTATGAAACCAGATCAGAATACCTTGGAAAACTGATCGATGTTCGAAGCGTTGTAGATGAACGGGTCTGCCATGGCAGCTTCGCCGTTTGCGCCGACTTTGATCTTGCCCATGCGGCCGGCGGCAATTTCGCTGCCCGGCTTGCCATCGGTCTCGCCCTTGACGATGCGATAGGCGATCTGGATCGTCGAATAGCCGAGGTCGATCGGGTTCCAGATGGCGAATTCCTTGGTCGCGCCGGACTTGATCGCGCCGGCCATTTCAGACGGAAGACCGAGGCCGGTCACATAGACCTTGCCGATCTTGCCGGCATCCTTGACTGCCTGCGAGGCGGCCAGAACGCCCACCGTCGTTGGAGCGACGATGACCTTGACTTCCGGGTGCGAGGTCAGGATGCCCTGGGCTTCGCGGTAGCTCTTATCCGACAGGTCGTCGCCGTAGACGGTCGTGACGAGATTGAGGCCGGGGAAATCCTTCATCTGCTTCTTCATCTCGCCGATCCAGACATTCTGGTTGGTCGAGGTCGTCGTTGCTGACAGGATGGCGAAGTCGCCCTTGCCGCCGTCAAGATGGTCCTTGACCAACGTCAGGCACATCTTGCCGATCAGTTCGTTGGACGAAGGGTTGAGCTGCAGGATACGGCCGGCAGGCGCCACGCCTGAATCGAAGGAAATGACCTTGATGCCGCGCTGCGTCGCCTTTTTCAGGGCCGGAACGACTGCATCCGGGTCATTGGCCGAAATCGCAATGGCGTCGACGCCCTGCGCGATCAACGAGTTGATGACTTCGATCTGGCCCTCGGCCGTCGTCGTCGTCGGACCGGTGTAGATCACCTTCACGCCGCCAAGCTCCTTGGCGGCTTCCTCGGCGCCCTTGTTGGCAGCTTCAAAGAAGCCATTGCCGAGCGACTTGACCACGAGCCCGATCTTGATGTCCTTGGCACTTGCCGTGCCCGCCATCAGCGCTGCGGCCAGCGCTACGCCGATTGCCAGTTTCTTTGCGATATTCATGTTCGTCCTCCCACGTTGATTAGACTTAACCACGCCTCTTCGGTGCGCCTCACGCAACCGAGGATGCATCCTCCTTGCCCGACTGCGCCGTTACGCTCGCGATTATGAGCGTAACGCCTGCGTCTTCGATCATTCTGACGGCCTCCTCCGGGATCCCGTCGTCGGTAATGATGGTTGTCACCCGATCGAGCGGGCACAGGATCAGGCTCGAGCGCTGGCGGAACTTGCTGCTGTCGACCAGCACCACCAGTTCGTCTGCCTGATGCATCAGCTTCTGCTCGCTCTGGATCAGCAGCGCGTCGGCCTCCATGATGCCAAGCGGGCCAACGCCCTGGGCTCCCATGAACATGCGGCGCGCATAGAAATTCCGGATCGTGTCGTTGTCGAACGGCGACAGGATCAGGCTCTGCTCGCGATAGATCGCGCCGCCCGGAACCGTCACCGAATTCTTCGAATGCTTGACGAGGTGCTCGGCGATCGCAAAGGAATTGGTCATCACCTGCAGCCGATGCGCCGCCATGAAATGGACCATCTGGAACGTCGTCGTTCCACCGTTGAGAATAATCGCGTCGCCCTGGGCACAAAGCTCCACCGCCTGGCGGGCAATTGCGCGCTTCTTATCGATATTGACCGATTCTGAAACTCGAAATGGCCGGCCGGCAAGATTGGCAAGCTGCGGCGGATGCATTGCCTCGGCGCCGCCGCGCACGCGTCTGATCTTGCCCTGGATATGCATCGCTGCGATGTCACGCCGTATCGTCGCCTCGGAAGCCTCAGTCAATTCAGAGATGTCCTGAACGGTGACCACGGACTTTTCCTGTACGGCGCTCAAGATAATGCGATGGCGTTCGCGTTCGTGCATTGGTTCCTCCTGTTTCGGTTATTTCGTATCTAGTGGAATGTGTCAATCACAAACGATCAAATACTTTCATAGTGCGCTGCAACATAATCGTTTATGATCGTTTTCGATTGACAATGGGACTCCGACTGAGCGATACCCTACACCAAACGCGGTGTTGTCTTCGATGATACGCCGAGAATATTTGATATGGGAGGATGACATGGCGGCTGAAGTCCGGCTTCTGGATAACCGTTGGGATGATAGCTACGCGTCCGGCCTGGATGAGCCCGGCAAGCTGCTCTACCGCTCAAATCTCCTCGGTGCCGACAAGCGCATCACCAACTACGGTGGCGGCAATACCTCGGCCAAGGTGATGGAAACCGATCCGCTTACCGGCGAGAAAGTCAAGGTCTTGTGGGTCAAGGGATCTGGCGGCGATGTCGGAACCATCAAACTCGACGGCTTTGCGACCCTCTATCAGGACAAGCTGGAATCGCTGAAGAGCATCTACAAGGGTGTCGCGGACGAAGACCGCATGGTCGGATTTTTGCCGCACTGCACCTTCAACCTGAATGCACGCGCCGCTTCAATCGATACGCCGCTTCATGGCTTTGTGCCCTTCTCCCATGTCGATCATATGCATCCCGATGCCATCATCGCCATTGCGGCCTCGAAGAATTCCAGGGAGCTGACAAAGGAGATCTTTGGCGACGACATCGGCTGGCTGCCGTGGCGCCGGCCTGGCTTCCAGCTCGGCCTGGACCTAGGCGCCTTCGTCAAGGATCATCCGGACGCCAAGGGGGTCGTGCTCGAAAGCCATGGCCTCTTCACCTGGGCAAACGATGCGAAGGCCTGCTACGAGCTCACCCTTGATATCATCAACAAGGCGATCCAGTGGTTTGCCGCAAAGACCGAAGGCAAGACGATCTTCGGGGGTGCCGCCTCTGTAAGCCTGCCCGCCTCGCAGCGTCGCGCCATCGCCGCACGCCTGATGCCGGAGATACGCGGCCGTATCGGCAAGGCCGAGCGCAAGCTTGGACATTTCGACAATCAGGATGCCGTGCTCGAATTCGTAAATTCCAGGCATCTGCAGCCGCTCGGCGCGCTCGGCACAAGCTGCCCCGACCACTTCCTGCGCACGAAAATCCGTCCCTTGATCGTGGATTTCGACCCGGCCAAGCCCGACGTAGACGCAATTGTTGCCGGCCTCGACAAGGCGCTCGAAGAGTACCGGGCAGACTATGCGCGCTACTACAACGACTGCAAGCATGACAACTCGCCCGCTATGCGCGACGCAAATCCGGTCATTTTCCTTGTTCCGGGCGTCGGCATGCTGTCCTTTGCCAGGGACAAGGCGACAGCTCGGATAGCCAGCGAGTTCTACGTCAACGCCATCAACGTCATGCGCGGCGCATCCACCGTCTCGGAATATCAGGGCCTGCCGGAACAGGAAGCCTTCGACATTGAATACTGGTTGCTTGAAGAGGCCAAGCTTCAGCGCATGCCGAAGCCGAAGAGCCTTGCCGGCCGCGTCGCCTTCGTCACCGGCGGCGCCGGCGGCATCGGACGCGCGACGGCTGCGCGATTGATCGGCGAGGGGGCCTGCGTGGTGCTCGCCGATATCGACCAGGTGGCACTCGACAGTACGTTCGAGGATTTCGGCAAGACGTTCGGCGCCGATGCAGTGCGCAGCGTCAAGCTTGATGTCACGAAGGAAGACGCCGTCATCGCCTCCTTTGCCGAGGCCTGTGTCGAATTCGGCGGCATCGACATCCTCGTCTCCAATGCCGGCATTGCCTCGTCCGCGCCGATCGAAAGCACGGAGCTGTCGATGTGGAACCGCAACATGGACATTCTCGCAACCGGGTACTTTCTCGTGTCGCGCGAGGCATTCCGCTTGTTCCGGCGCCAGAATATTGGTGGCAATGTCGTCTTCGTCGCGTCGAAGAACGGCTTGGCCTCATCGCCGAACGCGGCCGCCTATTGCACGGCCAAGGCGGCTGAAATCCATCTTGCCCGCTGCCTGGCGCTTGAAGGCGCCGAAGCCGGCATCCGCGTCAATACGGTTAATCCGGATGCCGTCCTTCGCGGCTCGAAGATCTGGAACGGCGAATGGCGGGAGCAGCGCGCGGCATCGTCCAAGATCGAGATCGACGAGCTCGAGGAACACTACCGCAAGCGCTCGATGCTGAAGCTCAACGTCTTTCCGGAGGATATCGCCGAAGCAATCTATTTCCTGGCGTCGGATGTCTCTGCCAAGTCCACCGGCAACATCATCAACGTCGACGCCGGCAACGCACAGAGTTTTACGCGCTAAAAGGATACCGAGCCGCAAGGTAGGATCGGCCGAGAGGCTGCTGCCCCGACCCTCTCCCCGCATGCGGGGAGAGGGGGATCGAGAGTTCTCCGCCAGTCCCTTGTCCCCGCGCGCGCGGACAAGGTGCCCAACAGGGCGGATGAGGGGCAACCACGCGAGATTTTAGATTCCAAAGACTATCGGGAGGAAACCATGACCGAGCTTAAAATCGCACCCGATCTGCTGGCACGGGAAAACGATCGCCGTGCCGCCGCGCTCAAATCCGACTATGAAGCATTGGGCAGCGTACTTGCCCGCCGCGGCGTCGACATTGAATCCATCACCGCAAAGGTCGCCGAATTCTTCGTCGCGGTGCCGTCCTGGGGTGTCGGGACAGGCGGAACGCGTTTCGCGCGCTTTCCGGGGACCGGCGAGCCGCGCGGCATCTTCGACAAGCTCGATGACTGCTCAGTCATCCACCAGTTGACGCGGGCGACGCCGACGGTGTCGCTGCACATTCCCTGGGATAAGATGGATGCGAGAGAACTCAAGGCCAAGGGCGATAGCCTTGGCCTCGGCTTCGACGCTATGAATTCCAACACATTTTCGGATGCCCCCGGCCAGGCGCATTCCTACAAATACGGCTCGCTCAGCCATGTGGATGCGGCGACCCGCACCCAGGCGGTCGAACACAATATCGAATGCATCGAGATCGGAAAGCAGCTCGGCTCCAAGGCACTGACGGTCTGGATCGGCGACGGCTCAAACTTCCCCGGCCAGAGCCATTTCAACAAGACATTTGAGCGCTACCTCGCTTCAATGGCGGATATATACAAGGCGCTCCCCAACGACTGGCGCATCTTTTCAGAGCACAAGATGTACGAGCCGGCATTCTATTCGACAGTCGTGCAGGACTGGGGCACGAATTATATGATCGCTGAGACGCTTGGCCCCAAGGCCTTCTGCCTCGTCGATCTTGGCCACCATGCGCCGAACACCAATATCGAGATGATCGTCGCGCGGCTGATCCAGTTTGGAAAGCTCGGCGGCTTCCACTTCAACGATTCGAAATACGGCGATGACGACCTCGACGCGGGGGCCATTGATCCCTACCGCCTGTTTCTTGTCTTCAACGAGCTTGTCGACGCTGAACATCGCGGCGTGAAGGGATTCCATCCGGCCCACATGATTGATCAGTCGCATAATGTCACTGACCCGATCGAGAGCCTGATCTCCAGCGCCAACGAAATTCGCCGCGCCTATGCCCAGGCGCTCATCGTAGACCGCAACGCGTTGTCAGGCTATCAGGATGTCAACGATGCCTTGATGGCCTCCGAAACGCTGAAGCGCGCCTATCGCGCAGACGTGGAGCCTATTCTCGCCGAAGCCAGGCGCCGCTCGGGCGGTGCGATCGATCCGGTGGCGACCTACCGGGCCAGCGGATATCGCAAACGCGTCTCCGCCGAGCGCCCGGTATCGGCGGCAGGCGGTGGCGGCATTATCTGAACCGCGTCAAATCCTTCAACGTTCAGACAACAAAAAGGGCCGCTCGAAGCGGCCCTCCATGAGTTTTGGCCTTGCGAAAGACCCGGATCGTCTCTGCGACCCGCAGGAAGGTGGGGTTAGATCGAGGGCTGCCCCGTTTCTTTCACCACAATTCCCATGTCCATCACGAGCGCCGAAATCTCACTAGACATTGGATCACCTTCCTTTCGTTCTGTTTCAGATGAACAGAAGATAATCCGATTCTCTCGGCGTGCAAGACCGGCGGCGAGAATTTGTAACCGCCAGGCGAGGGGCCTCGACCTGCAATTGGCGTCTAGTCATTCGACAATGTCGACACAAGCCGATTGCGATCTTGCTTGGCAACATGCCCATAGGCGCGCAGGAAGGTTCGCACTGCGTTATGCGCGGAGACCTCCAACTCGTCGTCAGAGAGCGTGCCGCCGAACAGCACGGCCATCTGCATATCGGCATTGACCAGCGCCAGAAATTGCCGGGCCGCCAGATCGAAGTCGTCTATATCGAGAGCGCCTTGATGACTGAGGCGCGCGAAAAGCGCGGCAAGTGCCCTCGTCGTCTTGCATGGTCCCTGTTGACGCCAGGCTTCGAAAAGATGCGGATAGCGCCCACCCTCCTGCTGAACCAGTTTGCGCAGAAATTTTCCGTCCTGCGTGCCGGTGCAATCCCTGGTGAGACGCACCGCAAACGCGCTGAGCTCCTCCTGCAGATTGTCCGGCGTGTCGGGAAACGTAGATAAGGTGGAGAACAGGACAGCGTTGACGCGCGTCATCACAACTTCGACGACGGCGGTGAACAACGTCTCCTTTTCGTGGTAGTGGTTATAGACGGTCTGCCTGCTCACACATGCTTCGGCGGCAATTTCGTCGATGCAAGCACCGGAGAAACCCTCGCGGCAAAACACCTCCGCCGCGGCGTCGAGGATCAAAACACGTTTCGAATATTGGCCACGCGACGTGGCCGCAGCGTTGGATTCGGCGTCCTTCAGACTTTTCATGGTGTGAAGATAATGCGCATTGACGTTTTAGACAACAGTGTCTAATTTTACATCTGTGTCCAAATTTGTGGACAGTCGTCTAATGCGTTGCGGTTCTCCCAAGCCCGCGCGCGCTGGGACTGTCAGCTATCCTTGACCCTCTCTTGAAAGCCTTCGCGGCTGCGAAGCAATCCGGCTTCCGCCTGCGACGCTTTCTGAAAGACCATCACAATGCCGGCTTCATTTTTCCGTATTGCGGTCATCCTTGGTCTGCTCTCGGCCATCGGTCCGTTCGCCATCGACATGTATCTTCCGGCCCTGCCTTCTATCGGCAAGGATCTCGGGGCGCCTGACAAACTCGTTCAGATGAGCCTGCTTGCCTTCTTCATTCCCTTTGCGATTTTCCAGCTGGTCTATGGGCCGCTGGCAGACATGTGGGGTCGCAAGGCGCCGCTTTATATGGGGATCGGCCTGTTCGCTGTCGCCAGCATAGGCTGCGCCACGGCGAGCAACATTGAGACGCTGATCGCCTTCCGCTTCCTTCAAGGTATCGGCGGTGCTGCCGGCATGGTCGTTCCGCGCGCTATCGTCCGCGATATGCACACCGGCGTGCAGGCGGCGCGGCTGATGTCGTTGCTGATGCTCGTGTTCAGCATTTCGCCGATCCTGGCGCCACTCACCGGCAGCGCCGTCATCGCGTTCTATGGCTGGCGCGGCGTGTTCTGGGCGGTGATGATTGCAGCCTTTATCGGGCTGATCCTGCTATCGACACAATTGAACGAAACCCGCTCCAGGGCGGACCGCTCGGAGAGTGGCTTTCGCAGCGCCATGGCCGCCTATCGCCTGTTGCTGGGTGATCGTCATTTCCTGACAATGACCTTTATCGGCGGTCTCGGCATCTCGGGCTTTCTTGTCTATCTCGCCAATTCGCCCTTCGTGCTCATCAATCATTACGGTCTCTCGCCGACCCAGTATAGCTTCGCATTCTCGATCAACGCCGTCTCGTTCTTCGCCGTGTCGCAGCTGACCGGCTGGCTTGGCGAACGCTTTGGGTTGATCCGGGTCATGCGCGCGGCAGTGTCCGGCTTTGCACTTGCCATGGCCACCATGGCGATTGTCATGAGCCTCGGCTTTGGCGCGCTTCCGGTCATGGCGACGCTTCTGTTCATCGGCTACGGCTTCCTCGGTCTGGTTATCCCGACGGCCGCCGTGCTGGCGCTCGAAGAACACGGCACGATCGCCGGCACCGCCTCTGCGCTGATGGGCACCTTGCAATTTGTCACCGCCGCCGTGGCCATGGCCATCGCCGGCCTGTTCTTCGATGGCACGGCAGTTCCAATGGCAATGGGTATCGCTCTATGTGCCGTTGCCGCATCCGTGTTGACCCAGCTGACGATAGGCCGCCGACGTCCGACGGAAGTGGAAGTTGCGGCGGAATAAGTGGCAAAATACGGATTGGTTGGTTGCAGGCTTCAGACAATGCGCATACTGTGTGCGCATTGTCTATGGAGAGTTTTATGGCGCGAGTGCGCAAGGCTGCTAACTTATCGCTTGATGAGGGCCTCTTATCCGAAGCGCGTGGACTAAATATCAACATCTCGCGAGCGGCTGAACGGGGTATCGCTCAAGCGATTAGAGACGAACGCGAACGCGCTTGGCGGTCGGAGAATGCAAAGGCTATCGAGGAAATGAATCGATATGTCGAAAAGTATGGCTTGCCACTCTCGAAGTGGCGGCAATTTTAGTGGCTCGGTTCAGCGTTCATCGCATAATGGACAGTGATCAACTGGTCATCGATTTGCAATCGAACTTGCTCGGTGACTTGAAGACAAGAATTGTAGCACCACTGCTCCCGGCTTCATTGGTTACGCATTCGTTGACAAGATTGCACGTCAGCGTCGATGTGAGCGGGATCCGCTATTTTGTTGCAGCACATCTCTTGACTGCGATACCGTGTCGCGAACTAGGGCCAGCAATCGGCGATCTTTCGCCATGTAGTGATGAGATTGTGGCGGCAGTCGATTTCGCATTTCAAGGCTTCTGATAGTCTTGCGTCACGCCGAAGTGCTGCATGAGGAAAAGAATGCCGCAAGCTGAATTGACCGTTGCCCGTCCAATGCCCGAGGAGCCAGGCATTCTGGCGTTTCTCGAGCTTTGCGATAGCTTTTATCCGGCAGACGCAGTCGATGCGTCGATCGGGCAGCAGCGCCTCTGGTACGACGCGCTCTGCGCGCAGTTCGATCGGCCATTGCCAAACGGGATGATCACTCAGGATGCAGCGATCGGCACAATCCCGACACGGCGCTATCGACCGGCCAGTGTGCGTACCGACGTCAAACTGCTTTACCTGCATGGCGGCGGATATGTCGTCGGTTCTCTTTCAAGCCATCATGCGATCTGCGCCGAGCTGTCCGAGTTTGCAGGCGCCGAATTGGTCTCTGTCGACTATCGGTTGGCGCCGGAGCATGTGTGGCCCGCGCAGACCGATGATGCGTTTGCGGTTCTGAAGGCGCTGCTTGGCACTGGCGAGAAGGTCGTTCTGATCGGCGACAGCGCTGGCGCCAATCTGGCGGCCGGGTTGGCGCTGAGGACTCGCGACGAGGCACTGTCAGGCATGGTCGGCCAAGTGCTGATTTACCCCGGCCTTGGCGGCGACCTGGTGTCCGGGTCATACGAAGAGATGGCCAATGCGCCCGGCCTTACCACCACCGACACCGCCTACTATCGAGCCATCCTCAAGGCGCCGGCCGACGAGCCGGTCGCCCATCCGCTGCTGGCGCGATCCTTCGCCGGTCTGCCGCCTTCCTACATCACTGTCGCGCATTTCGACCCTCTGCGCGATGACGGCCGAAGCTATGCCGGCCGGCTTGCCGCCGCCGGCGTCGAGGTCTGGTTCCGCGAAGAGCCGCAGATGGTGCATGCCTGGCTGCGCGCCCGCCATATGAGCGACGGCGCCCGCGAAGGATTTCGCGCGCTTTGCATCGCCGTCAGCCGCTTTGCCGGAACGCTCTGATCACATCAGATCGCGAGGAACGACCTTTTCAAATGTCTTCTCGAAGACCCTTGTCTCACCTTGATAGGCAACGACCGAGCCGCCGATCAGCCAATCGGTCGCGGTGCAGGAAATCGTCGCGGTCGAGATCGTGCGAACGAACCAGCCTGGCCGTTGCATGTCGCAGGTCCAGACCGACCTTCCTGCCATCGATAGCGGATCCCCAGGTGAAATCGACCAGACCTCGTCGCGCAGCTGCCGCGTCGACAGGCCGGTGTCTGGATGTTCAAAAAGCCCGGTGTCCTCGTTGATGAAATAATCCGTCCGATTGGCGGATAGGTCGCGCACGACCTGTCGCCTGGTCGCGCCCGGTTTGTGCTCGATATACTTCGGCAAGGGATCGGGATTGGCCGGTTGCTTCACCTCGATCGCCTCATGGCCCCCGATTTTCGGCATGGCAAGACCGAGGGAGGCGATGTCGAGCGTCAACCCGCCATCGGTCGGCGGCGGCAACACCATCGGCCAATAGGCTGATGATAGCGACAAGCGGATGCGATGGCCCGTGCCGAAGCGATATCCGCAGGCGTCGAGCACGAGGCGGATTTGCGTCGGCTCGCCTTGGGTCATCGGCTGTGGATGTTCGTTGCTGTCACGGTGCGCAAGGTTCAGCACCCCGAAGGAAACCCGCGTCGCGGTTCCATCGGGATGGATATCGACGATGCGTGCGCAAAGATTTGCCAGATCGGCATCCGACCTTAGGGACACCGTCAGCACCGGCTGGCCGAAATAGTCCTGCGGTTCGGCAAGCGGTGCGGTCTGGAAGGTCAGCGAGCCGGCATCGTCGCCGCGCTGGTCGACCGCCATTTCGGCGTCCGGTTTCAGCGTGAACCATTCGCCCGACGCAGTCCCGGTATCAAGGGGTGACTTCAGATATACCGGATGTTCCGGCGCATGCGGGATCGGCATGCCTTCCATCAGGGTGCCGAACTGCTCGACATAGAAGCACTGCATGTCGGGTTCCTGCCACGTCTGCTTCGCCACCCAGAAGCCGGGATCAACGTCGCGGCGCGGTGCTGGCTTCGGCCCATCCAGAATATAGGCACGGACCTGCGGCAGCGTCTCGATGCCGTTTTGCTCGCCACGCAGCCAGCGGTTCCACCAGGTGATTGCCTCTCCATGGAAGTCGGCACGGGGTTTCGGCCATGCGAAATGCGGATATTTGTGGACCCAGGGGCCGATCAGCGCCTTTGCCCGGCTCCCTAGACCTTCGACTGCCTTCAGCGGGGTATTGCGGTAACCGTCGGCCCAGCCGGCGATGACGAGCGCCGGCACGTCGACGGCTGAGAAGTCTTCGCAGATCGACCCATGTTTCCAGAAATCATCGCGACGCTGGTGCTGCAGCCATTCCCCCATGAAGAACGGCTCGTTTTCCAGTCGCTCCATCCACATCCGGCGCCAGCTATCGCCGACAAGGGCCGGATCGGGCGCGCGCGACTGGTAAGCGAGCATCGTCGCTGCCCAGGAAAGCTGCGCCGACAGATGGCAGCCGTTCTTGTAGTGGATGTCGTCATTGTAGCGATCGACGGTCGAAGCAATGGAAATGATCGCCTTGAGCGCCGGGGGACGAAGCGCTGCCACCTGCAGGCAATTGAAACCGCCCCAGGAAATTCCCATCATTCCGACCGCGCCGTTCGACCAGGGCTGCGCCGCAATCCAGGCGATCAGTTCGCAGGCGTTCGCCAATTCGAGTTCGGTATACTCGCCGTCGATGACGCCATCGGATTCGCCCGAGCCGCGGATGTCGACACGCACGCCGGCAATGCCTGCGGCTGCGAAAACGGGATAGGTCGATTCGTCGCGCGGGCTGGTTCCATCGCGCTTCCGATATGGCAGGAACTCGAATACGGCCGGGACCGGTTCCGCCTTTGCGGCATCAGGCATCCAGATACGCGCTGCAAGCCGCGTGCCGTCGGCAAGGGCGATCCATTCGTTTTCGATGACGGTAAAGCTGCGGTTGGTCATGGGAAGTCCGTCACGTTGTTGTCCTGCAAAGAAGGCAGTCTCAAGGTCGAAAGGTATCTAGATATCGACCTGTCGGGCTGGTTTGCAGATCGGCCAGTCGGTGTCCTCCAATGGCGAGTTGGCGAGCAGCCAACCAAAGGAGGGTTGAGTTTCGGGGTCGACCCTGTTCGGGTCATCGACCAGCGGCGACCCGAATGCGCTATCGGGAATGGAATTCCTGTCACTTGATTTTCTGTCGTTTCCCATGACCCATTTCATATAGTTCTAGCGGGTGCATTTATAGGAGCCGCAGCCATCTATCATATTTCAGCTTCGGAAATTGCGGGCTTGCGATTTCTATGCCCCCAACGTCAACTCAATTCCCAGCACTTGCCATCTTCCGCGTCGTCAACACCTTCTCCAGCCAGCCCATTTCCATCTCCGGTACCGATTTCAACAGCAGGTCGGTATAGTCGTCGAAGGGTGGCGACAGGACCTTTGATTTCGGCCCGAAACGCACCAGTTTGCCGCGGTGCATGACGGCGACGCTGTCGGCGATGGCGCGAACGATGGCGATGTCGTGGGTGATGAATATGTAGGAGATCTGCGTCTCTTCCTGCAGTCGCATCAGCAGGCTGAGGATACCTTCGGCGACCAGGGGATCGAGTGCCGATGTCGGTTCGTCACAAAGGATCAGCTCCGGATTGGCGGCAAGCGCTCTGGCAATCGCAACGCGCTGCTTCTGCCCGCCGGACAGTTCCGCTGGATAACGGTCGATGAAGCCGTTGCTCATCTCGATCTGCTCGAGCAGTTGCTTGACGCGAGCGGTTTTTGCAGCGCCTCGCATGCCATAATAGAAGGTCAGCGGACGACCGATGATCTCGCGCACCGTCTGGCGCGGGTTCATCGCCGTGTCGGCCATCTGATAGATCAGTTGGATACGACGCAGGTCGTCGTTGGACCGGCCTTTCAGCGCCGGCGACAGCATCTTTCCGGCAAACGAGATCGTACCCTTTTGCGGCGGCAGCAGTCCGGTAATGACGCGCGCAAGAGTCGACTTGCCGGAACCGGATTCGCCGACGACCGCGAGCGTCTGTCCCTTTGGCACATGCAGCGACACGTCGAACAGCACCTTGAAGCCGTTGGAATATCCGGCCGTGATGTTTTCCACCTTCAGCAGGGAATCCGTCTGATCGGACGCCTCCTTCCGTGTCGCTTGGCGAACATTGACCAGCGCTTGGGTATAAGCCTCGCGCGGCGCCTCTATGATCTGCTGCGCGGAGCCGTATTCGACCTTCTTGCCGTGACGCAATACCATGATGTCGTCAGAGATCTGCGCAACGACGGCAAGATCGTGGGTGATATAAAGCGCTGCCGTATTCGTTTCCTCGATCGCGTGCTTGATGGCGGCAAGCACGTCGATCTGCGTCGTCACGTCGAGCGCCGTCGTCGGCTCGTCGAAGACGATCAGTTCGGGGTTCGAACACAGCGCCATCGCCGTCATGGCGCGCTGCAACTGGCCGCCGGAAACCTGATGCGGATAGCGCTCGCCGAAGCTTTCCGGGTTCGGCAGGCCGAGCACGCGGAAGAGATAGAGAGCCCGGGTCCTGGCCTCGTCCTTCGTCATCAGTCCGTGCTTGACAGAAGCTTCGATCACCTGGCTGCCGAGCCGGTGCGCCGGATTGAAGGCGGCGGCTGCCGATTGCGCAACATAGCAGACGCGTGCACCGCGCACCTTTCGAATGCCCGATTTGCCGAGCGTCAGGAGATCATCACCGTCGAGCAAGACCTGCCCGCCGGTGATCTCGGCGCCGCCGCGGCCATAGGCCAGCGCCGAAAGTCCGATGGTAGATTTGCCCGCCCCGGACTCGCCGATCAGGCCAAGCACCTTGCCCTTCTGAAGATCGAAGGAAACGCCGTCGACGATGGTGACGCGCTTCGGCTGCTCGCCTGGCGGATAGCTTGTGGCCTCAATCTTGAGACCGCGGACCGAAAGAAGCTCAGGCATCGCCACGTCCTCCCTTGAGGCTGGAGGTTCTCTTCAAGAGCCAGTCGACCACCAGATTGACACAGATGGCAAGTGCGGCGATGGCCCCGCCGGGGACAAGTGCTGCCGAAATGCCGAAGATTATGCCGTCCTTGTTGTCCTTGACCATGCCGCCCCAGTCGGCCGCCGGCGGTTGGATGCCGAGCCCGAGGAAGGACAGCGTCGAGAGGAACAGGATGGCGAAGGCAAAGCGCAGGCCAAATTCGGCAAGCAGCGGCGACAATGTATTCGGCAGGATCTCGCGGAAGATGATCCATACCGTTCCTTCGCCGCGCAGTTTCGCCGCTTCCACGAATTCCATCACCGCCACGTCAAGCGCCACGGCGCGGCCGAGACGGTAGACGCGCGTGGAATCGAGAACGGCCATGACAAGGATCAGCACCACGAGATTTTGCGGCAAGACGGCGAGCACGACGAGCGCGAAGATCAGCGTCGGTATCGACATCATCAAGTCGTTGAAGCGGGAAAGCACTGCATCGATCATCCCGCGGGAGACGGCGGCCGTGAAGCTGAGGATGATGCCGAGCGAGAACGAAATCATCGTGGCACCGAGTGCCACCGAGAGCGTCGTCCTTGCGCCGTAGATCAACCGCGAGAGAATGTCGCGGCCGAGATTGTCGAGGCCGAAGAAATACTGCTGGTCGGCCGGCGCCCAGACGTCGCCGACGACCTGGGTCTCGCCGAAGGGCGCGATCCACGGCGCAAAGATGGCACAGATGGCGGCGACGAAGATGCCGATGATCCCGATCCAGGCGGTGATGGGAATGTCTCTCAATCTCATCGCGGATGCCTCAGCCGTGGGTTGGCGACGATGGCCAGAATATCGGCCACCATGTTGAGCATGATATAGACGGCGGCGAAGATCAGGCCGCAGGCCTGCACGACCGGCATGTCGCGCACGGTGACCGCATCAACCATGTACTGCCCCATGCCGGGATAGACGAACACAACCTCGACGACGACGACGCCGACGACGAGGTAGGCAAGGTTCAGCGCGATTACGTTGATGATCGGCGCAAGCGCATTGGGTGCTGCGTGCTTGACGATGGCGCGAAAGGCGCTGAGCCCCTTGAGCTCAGCGGTCTCCATATAGGCCGACGACATTACGGAAAGGATCGCAGCACGGGTCATTCGCATCATGTGGGCAAGGACCACGAGCACCAGCGTTGCAGTCGGCAGCGCGATTGCCTGCAGACGCTCGGAAAAGCTCATGGTGTCGTAGACTGTCGCCGGGAAGGTGGCGATGCCGAACTTCACCGCGAAAAACAGGATCAGCAGATAGCCGATGAAGAATTCCGGCAGCGAGATTGCGGCGAGCGAGATGACGTTGATGATCTTGTCCGGCAATCGGTTCCTGAAATGTACGGACAGCATCCCGAGCCCGACCGCCAGCGGCACGGATATGAGGGCTGCAAAGCCGGCGAGGAACAGCGAGTTACCGAGGCGGTGGCCGATCTGTTCGCTGACCGAATTCTTGCTGGCCCAGGATGTTCCGAAGTCCCCTTGCACGGCATGGCCGAGCCATTCAACATAGCGCGTGATGATCGGCCTGTTGAGGCCGAGTTCCTGCCGGATATTGGCAACGGCCTGAGGTGTCGCAGACTGGCCGAGATAGGTGGTCGCGAAGTCGCCGGGCAGGGCTTCGAGGCCGCCGAATATCAAAACCGAGACGGCAAACAGCAGCACGAAACTTAGAACCAGACGTTCTGTGATGAGTGCCAGCAGTGGAAAGCGCTCTCGCAAGCTCCGCCCAGGCAGGCCACCGGTCTCTATGGAATTGGACATGGAAGGGCGCCTCGCTCTGAAAAAATGGGGGAAGGACCGTGGGCGCTGTGCCTACGGTCCACACCTCAGTTTTGCGGGGCGGCAAGAAGCCGCCCGGCTTCAGTGTCAGGCCTCGAGCCAGACGCGCGTGGCGACGTAGCCGTTCGACATGTCGTTGCCGATGTCGTGGACATAGCCCTTCACCTTCTTGCTCGATGCGTTCACGAAGTCGTTGAACATCGGCAGGATGACGCCGCCCTCGTCGCGCACCATCATCGCCATAGCGTGATAAAGTTCCTTGCGCTTGGCTTCGTCGAGCTCCGAGCGGGCCTGCAACAGCAGCTTGTCGAAGTCCGGGCGCTTGAAACGCGTATCGTTCCAATCGGCCGTCGACAGATAGGCGGTCGAATACATCTGGTCCTGGGTCGGACGGCCGCCCCAATAGGACGTCGAGAAGGGCTGGACATTCCAGACATTGGTCCAGTAGCCGTCGCCCGGCTCGCGCTTGACCTCGATGTTGATGCCGGCCTTCTTGGCGCTCTCCTGGTAAAGCACGGCAGCGTCGACAGCACCCGGGAAAGCCACTTCGGATGTACGCAGCAGCACCGAGCCGTCATGGCCGGACTTCTTGTAGTGGAAAGCCGCCTTGTCAGGATCGTAGGTGCGCTGTTCGATGCCCTCTGGGAAAAGTGCATAGGTGCTGTTGATCGGGAAGTCGTTGCCGACCTTGCCATATCCACCGAGGATCTTCTTCACCATGGTTTCGCGGTCCATGGCGTATTTCAGCGCCAGGCGCAGGTCGTTGTTGTCGAAGGGTGCCGTGTTGCAATGCATGATGAAAACGTAGTGGCCGCGGCCCGCGGTCGAGAGGATCTCGACGGTCGGCGCACGCTTCAACATTGCCACAGTCTTTGGATCGACGCGGTTGATGTAGTGCACTTGGCCTGACGAAAGGGCGGCGATGCGGGCAGTTGCATCGTTCATGGCGATGATTTCGACGCTGTCGACATAGCCGCGATCGGTGCGCCAGTCGTCTGCGTTCTTCTCGAAGGTGGCACGGACGCCAGCCTCGAAGCTTGCCATCTTGTACGGACCGGTGCCGATACCAGCGTTCGGGTCGTCGACGCCGCCGTTCGGCTGGATGACGAGGTGATAGTCGCTGAGCAGCAGTGGCATGTCGGCATTGCCCTCGGTCAGCGTGACGACGAGGTTGTTGCCGTCAGCCTTGATATCCTTGACCGATTTCATGACGCCCAAAGCGCCGGATTCGGATTTCGGGTCGGTGTGGCGCTTCAAGGTGGCGATAACGTCGTCGATCGTCATGTCCTTGCCATTGTGAAACTTGACGCCCTTGCGGATCTTGAAGGTCCAGGTGACGGCGTCTTTCGACGGTTCCCAGGACTCTGCCAGTGCCGGGACCGGCGCGCCTGTCAGGGGATGGGATTCGACAAGCATGTCGCCCCAGCAGCGGCCGACGACGAACATGAACTGCGACAGGTCCTTGGCGGGATCCTTGCTGTCGGTGGCAGCAGCACCTTCGAGGCCCAGCTTCAGATGCCCGCCCTTCTTGGGTGTCTCCGCCGCGGATGCGCTTGCGGCAAACAGCGTGTCGGCGGCGGCAAGCGTCAGGCCGGCGGCCATGGCGCGGCCCATGAATTCGCGGCGGTTCATGCCCCCCGAAGTCAGCTGCCCGGTCAGATATTTTGTGTAGTCGCTCATTGCCTGTTCCTCTTCTCTGGTTGGTTTTTTCTTCAGTTTCCGGTGGCCGTTTGGGCCTTGTTTTTCCGGTACGGTCACTTCCTCTGTGACAAACTATACGGAGAAATCAATCGGTTGAAAGCCTTGATTGATTGTCGCCGTCATTTCGCCCGCGCCTTTATGAACCTACCTTCCTTTCCAAACCGGGTCCCGCTTTTCCGCGAAAGCTTTTGCTCCTTCAAGCTGGTCGTCGCTTGAATAGAGGACGTCGACCGTTTTGAACTGCCGTTTGGTGACCTTGTTCATCGTCGAGGAAAAGTCGCGGCCTTCAGCCTCCCGGACAATCTCCTTGATGGCCGCATAGACCAGCGGCGGACCGGACTCGATCAGGCGCGCGAGTTCCCATGCGCGCTGCATCAATGTTTCGAAAGGTACGACCTCGTTGACGAGGCCCCAGCGATGCGCCTCTTCGGCGGTAAGCCAGCGACCAGTCAAGAGCATGTCCATGGCGATGTGATAGGGAATGCGCTTTGGCAGCTTTATGGAAGCGGCATCGGCAACCGTGCCCGAGCGGATCTCCGGCAGCGCGAAAGTCGCGCTGTCGGCCGTTATGATCATGTCGGCCGAAAGCGCGATCTCCAGGCCACCGCCGCAACAGATCCCGTTGATCGCGGCGATAACCGGCTTGTTGAGGTCGCGTAGTTCCTGCAGGCCGCCGAACCCGCCAATCCCGTAGTCGCCATCGACCGCATCACCGGCAGCTGCCGCCTTCAAATCCCAACCGGCACAGAAGAATTTGTCGCCGGCACCGCTGACAATGGCAACCCGCAAATCGGGATCGTCGCGGAAGTCGCGGAAGATTTCGCCCATGAGGCGGCTGGTCATAAGATCGATAGCGTTGGCCTTCGGCCGGTCGATGATGACCTCGAATATGCCGCCGACGCGCCTGCAGCGAATGGGGCCGTTCAACACACGCTACCTCCTTCGCCTGACGAGAGCATCAGCAGCGACGACGCCATTGCCATCGCTGAGAACCATCAATGGATTAATGTCTAGTTCCTCAAGCTTTGCAGCCATTGCAACGACATAATCTGCCGCTGATGCGACGGCCCGGGCGAGCGCATTTCGGTCGCCTTTTTGGCCGCCACGGTAGCCATCGAGCAATTTGCTGATCTTCAGGCGCGATATGGCCGCGATAATGTCCTCCATCGTCGCAGGAAGGACCAAAATTACAGAATCTTCAAGCATTTCGACGAAAATGCCGCCGGCGCCTATTGTTAAAAAAAGTCCGGCGACCGGGTCCCGTGTCGCCCCGATTATCAGCTCCGCGACCGGCTTTGCGACCATTGCCTCGACGAGGTAGCCCGACGTGATCGCGCTCATGGCGTGGGCAGTGGTGAGGACGTCGTGCGCGGTTGCAAGATTCAGGGCCACCGCCCCCGCTTCTGTCTTGTGGGCGATACCCAGACCCTTTAGCGCGACGGGGAAACCGATATCGGCGGCGATGCTGGCGGCCTCGTCCGGCGAGTGGGCCGTCTTGCCGCGCGGTATCGACAATCCGAAGGCTGCAAGTTCCGCCTTAGCCTCGGCTTCGGTCAGGAGCAGGCTTTCGCCATCATCCAGTGCGACGTCGAGCAAGGACGCCCCCGAGCCGCGTTCCCACGCTTTGCCGATTGCCGCTGCGATCTCGGCAGCCGCCAGCGCTTCGCTAATCCCGCTGAGCGGAACGACGCCTTCATCCATCAGCCGATTGGCAATCTCCTCCGGCATGTTTTCGCCAAGCGTCGCAAGGATGCCCGCCCGTGCGCTGGTTGCCTGTGCCGCTGCAATAATCGCGTCTACCGTCGTCAACCAATCGGCATCCTGACACCGATCACCGCGTGGGAAATCGAGAACGACCAGATTGAGCGCATAGCCGCCGGAGAACATGGCGCTGAAGGCGGCCGTCTGGCGGGCGAGGTCGCCCCAGACGAACGTGTGGTAGTCGAGCGGATTTGAGAGCGCAACCATTTCCCCAAGCGAGCGACGGAGCGCCGGCAACTGCTCGGGCTTCAAGTTTCGAAATTCGATGTCGCGACCTATGGCGGCGTCGGCCATCAGCGATGCTTCGCCGCCCGAACAGCTCATGGAGGATATGGCGTTGTTATCCAGAGGGCCGCCCAGATGGAGGAGCTTCAAGACCTCGAGCATCTCGGGCAGCGTTGAAACCCGCCCGATCCCCAACCGCCCCAAGAGGGCAGAGGAGACGGCATCGCCACCGGCGAGCGAAGCGGTGTGCGAGATTGTCGCCTGCCGCGCCGCTTCAGAGCGCCCGACTTTCAGGATCACCACTGGTTTTTTCAGCGTTCGGGCGCGTGCGGCGAGCCTTTGCAAAGCGGCGAGGCTGTCGAAACCCTCGACATGCATGCCGACTGCCGTGACACGCGGATCCTCGAGCACCGAGATCGCAAGGTCGCAGATTCCGGTCTGCGCCTGGTTGCCCGCCGTCATCACATAGGCAATCGGTAGTCCGCGCGTCTGCATCGAAAGATTTAGCGCGATATTGGAGGATTGCGTCAGGATGGCAACACCGCGTTCCGTGCGGATCAGGCCATGCTGGTCCGGCCAAAGCAAGGCCCCATCGAGCGCATTGACGAGCCCGTAGCAGTTCGGCCCGATGATCGGCATGGCACCGGCTGCTTCCACGAGCGCTGCCTGCAGATCGCCGCCATTTGCAAGCTCGTTGACCGCCTCGAGAAATCCGGAGGCGTAGCAGACAGCCCCTCCGGCACCGCGCGCCGAAAGCTCTCGCACGATCTCGATGGTGAGCGTGCGGTTGACGCCGACGAAGGCGGCGTCGGGAGCGTTCGGAAGCTCGGCAACGGAGCGGTAGCATCTTCGTCCAAGCACTTCGCCGAGTTTCGGATGCACAGGCCAGATATCGCCGGCAAACCCCATCCGGTCGCACTGTTCGATGACGCGGCGTGCTTCCTTGCCGCCGAACACGGCAATGGATTGCGGTCTGATGAGGCGATCGAGCGAGTGCTGCGTCATGCGGTCATGCTCCGAATGGCCGCAGCAGGTCGCGACTGATAATGTGGCGATGGATTTCGGAGGTACCGTCCCAAATGCGCTCGACGCGGGCATCGCGCCAGAAGCGGGCGAGCGGTAGATCGTCCATCAGTCCCATGCCGCCGAAGATCTGGATTGCCTCGTCGGTCACGCGCGCCAGCATCTCGGTCGCAAAAAGCTTGGCCGAGGAGATTTCCCGGTTTGCCGGTAGCCCCTGATCCAGCCGCCAGGCCGCAGCCAGCGTCATCCACTCGGCGGCGTCGATTTCGGTGATCATGTCGGCAAGCTTGAAGGATACGCCTTGATTGACGCCGATCGGCTTGCCGAACTGCTTGCGCTCGGCGGCATAGGCCAGAGCCAGATCGAAGGCGCGCCTGGCCCGACCGATGCAGGTCGCGGCAACCGTCAACCGCGTGCCCGTGAGCCATTGATTGGCGATCTCGAAACCCTTGTGAACCTCGCCGAGGACCTGACCTGCGGGCAGGCGGCAGTCTGTGAAGGTCAGAATGGAATTGTGATAGCCGCGATGGGAAACGGACTCATAGCCTTTGCGGATTTCAAACCCCGGCGTGTCGCGATCGACGAGGAAGGCGGTGATCTTCTTCTTCGGTCCCTTGGACGTTTGCTCCTCGCCGGTTGCGGCAAAGACAATGACGAAATCGGCAACATCGGCATGCGAGATGAAATGCTTGGTGCCGTTCAAGACCCAGTCCGAGCCGTCCGACCGTGCTGCACATTTCATGCCGCGCATATCAGAGCCAGCGTCAGGCTCGGTGATCGCCAGCGCATCGAATTTCTCGCCACGAACGGCCGGCAGAAGGTATCTTTCACGCTGCTCGCCCTCGCAGGCCATCAATATGCCGGACGGGCGTCCGAAATAGACGGTCAGGCCCAGCGAGCCGCGGCCAAGCTCGCGTTCGACCAGGGTAAAGGTCAAATTGTCCAGCCCGGCGCCGCCCACGGATTCCGGAAAATTGCAGGCAAAAAAGCCGAGTTCGATGCACTTGTGCTTGATGTCTTCGCCGAGCTCGCGCGGCACGACACCCGTGCGTTCGACCTCGTTCTCATGGGGATAGATTTCGGTCTCGACAAAGTCACGGACCGTCTTGACGATCATTTCCTGTTCTTCGCTGAGGCCGAAATTCATAAATTATCCTCCCGAGACTGACTGCAGCTTCCCCAATGCCGCTATTTACGTTGCCCGACCACTCTCCCGACGCCTTGCGGCACGGGAAGTCCGGCGTGAGCCGAAGCAATCGCATTCACCTTTAAGATCACCTCCGGTGGTGCCGATACGGTTCTGCCAGCCTTTGAATCCACATGCATCAGCATCTGCTCGGCTGTGGCCAGCGTCTTGCCCGTTTCGTTATTGTAGATCGTATGAAAGACCTGCAGGCGCTTTTCGTCGGCCGACAGGATCTGGCAGGTGGAATGGATTGCCTGACCGAGCTTGGCTTCGCCGAGATGACGGATGTGGGTTTCAACCGTGTAGTAGCTGTGACCCGCCTCGACATAGGCGAGATCAACGCCGATCAGCCGCAGCAGCGCGTCTGACGTATCGCCGAAGACCTGGAGATAGCGGTGTTCGGTCATGTGGCCGTTGTAGTCGACCCAGGCCGGGCTGACCTTGGTGTCGACAAGGCGCAACGGGCGGGCGGTGTCGTGCAGCGTTGTCGGGCTGCCGCCGTCCGCCCAAAGCGTCGCTTCAAAATCCTTGAGCAGCTTTCCGGCGCCCCAACCCTTCCCGCCATCGCTGCCCTTCAATGTCTGGAGAATGCCGACAAGGTTCTCATCGCGAATGCGCTCCAGTTCACGGATCGAGCGACCACCGGCCTGTTCGTCGGACTGCTGGCCGATCTTCTCAACGAGCGCGTCGTCGAGATCGACGACGTCGGTCAGTTTCGTCCATGGCCAGGCAAGGCAAGGGCCGAACTGCGCAAGGAAGTGGCGCATGCCAGCCTCGCCGCCGGCGATGCGGTAGGTCTGGAACAGGCCCATCTGCGCCCAGCGCAGGCCGAAGGAATATCGAATGACATCATCCAGCGTCTCGACGGTGCAGATGTCGTCATGGATCAGCCACAGCGCCTCGCGCCACAGCGCTTCCAGCAGCCGGTCGCCGACGAAAGCCTCGATTTCCTTGGCGATGTGAACGCCCTTCATGCCGATCGGCACGAGCTTGTCCATCGCAGCCTTGATCGTGGCTGCGGACGTCTTCTCGCCGCCGACGATCTCGACCAGCGGCAGCAGATAGACCGGGTTGTAGGGATGGGCGACGAACAGCCGTTCCGGATGCTTCATGTCGCGCTGCAGTTCGCTCGGCAACAGGCCGGAGGTCGACGACCCGATCAGCGCGTCGGGCTTTGCAGCCGCGTCGATCTGGTTGAGCACGCCGCGCTTGAGGTCAAGCCGCTCCGGCACGCTCTCCTGGATCCAGTCGGCATCGTCGACCGCTTCCTCGATCGTCGCGGTGAACGTCAGCTTGCCGCGCGCGGGAAGTGGCGCGCCGGTCAACATGGCATAGGCCTTTTCGGCATTCGCCAGAACTTCTCCGACGATCCGCTGCGATTCGCGATGCGGGTCGAAGACCTTGACGTCGATACCGGCGAGAAGGAAACGGGCGATCCATCCGCCGCCGATGACGCCGCCGCCGACACATGCAGCCTTGTTGATCTTGCTCATGATGACCTCAGCGCTTCGTCAGCTTCAGTTTCTTGCGGACGTCCTCGGGCCCGATAATGCGAGCGCCCATGCCCTCGATAACCGTAACGGCCTTTTCGACCAGCTGCGCGTTGGTGGCGAGCTTCCCCTTGCCGGCATAGAGATTGTCCTCAAGGCCGACGCGAACATTTCCGCCGGCTAGCACGGCTGCAGCCGGATAGGCCATCGCATTACGGCCGATCGAGAAGGCAGAAAAGGTCCAGCTTGAGGGCACATTGTTGACCATTGCCATGAAGGTGTTCAAGTCGTCGGGCGCACCCCACGGAATGCCCATGCAAAGCTGGATCAGCACCGGATCCTCGATCAGGCCTTCCTCGGCAAGCTGCTTGGCAAACCAGAGATGGCCGGTGTCGAACGCTTCGATTTCGGGGCGAACGCCAAGGTCCGTCATTTTTTTCGCCATGGCGCGTAGCATTCCGGGCGTATTGGTCATGACGTAATCGCCAAGACTGAAGTTCATTGTGCCGCAATCGAGCGTACAGATTTCCGGCATACATTCGGCAACGTGGCTGACACGTTCGGTGGCACCGGCCATATCCGTCCCCCTGGAATTCAAGGGGAGGGGGCTTTCAACATCGCCGAAAATCAGATCACCGCCCATGCCGGCGGTAAGGTTTAAGACAACGTCGATGTCGGCGGAACGGATACGGTCGGTGACCTCGCGGTAAAGGTCGTTGCGGCGGCTGGCAGCGCCCGTCTCAGGATCGCGGACGTGGCAATGGACGACCGCCGCTCCGGCCTTGGCGGCGTCGATCGCGGAATCGGCGATCTGCTTCGGCGTGATTGGGACATGGGCAGACCTGGAGGTCGTATCGCCGGCTCCGGTGACAGCGCAGGTGATGAAGACATCGCGGTTCATCGCAAGAGGCATTGTTGTTCTCCCTCGTTTGAGAGCATTACGAGGCAAGCAGAGGCGAATTGCTTTGCAATTATAGATATAGATTATACATTATCGGAACTTGGAGATCCTCACCGCACCGTGCTGACGCCGTCCAACGACCCGCTCGATATCGACCTATTGGTTTTGCCCGAAACCAATCTGATCCTGATTGCCTCGGTGATCGAGCCGCTGCGTGGTGCGAACCGGATCGCCGGCAGCGAGATCTATCGCTGGCGCATCTTTACCCCTGACGGAGCGCCAGCCGATACGACGAGTGGGATTCCCGTGCCGGCGCATGCGGCATTCCGGCCGGACAAGGAAACGTCGCCGCTTTTTGTGCTGGGCAGCTACAACTGGCGACGTAGCGCCACCACGGCTATGAAGATGCAGCTATCGAAGACGGCGCGGCACCGGTCGATGATCGCCGGCATCGAGTCGGGAAGCTGGCTGCTGGCCGAAGCAAGCCTCCTCGATGAGGTGACTGCGACGACGCACTGGGAGGATTTCGACGATTTCAGCGCCACCTATCCGAATGTGAGGACCGTGCGCGATCGCTTCGTCATCGACGGCAAGCGGATCACGACGGGCGGCTCGTTGCCGACGGTCGACCTGATGCTGGAAATCATCCGCCGCAGGCAGGGATATTCGCTGGCAATCGAGGTCTCCCGCCTGTTCATCTACGAGCAGAACGGTGCTCCGGCCGAAGCTTTGCTGATGCGCTCGACGACAGGGCTACGGATGAGCGATGCACGCGTCGCCGAGGCCGTCAGGCTGATGGAAGAAAATGTCGAGCAGCCCATCGTCCTTGCCCGGTTGGCGCGAAGGGTGGGCGTCAGTGCCCGGCATCTGCAGACCCTGTTCCAGGAGGGCATGGGCGTCGCACCCCATATTCACTATCTGGCCCTGCGGCTCAACGCCGCCCGTCGCAAGGTCATCGAGACCAAGGCAAGCTTTGCCGACATCGCCGCGGCGACCGGTTTCAATTCGGCATCAGCCTTTTCCCGCAGTTATCGGGCTCATTTCAGCGAAAGCGCATCGGAGACGCGCCGCCGCCTGCGCCGGCGTCAACCTATAGCGATACCGGAAAGCGGCGGGCGAGGCTAATATCCAAGCGCGATGCCGTCCTTGCGATGGTCGGACGAGCCAAGCAGCACGCCGCGCTCATGGTCAATGAAGATCGCCTGCGCCCCGCCGATGGGCTCGTCGGCCCACTCCGTCACATGGCCGCGACGGTCGAGGTCCGATTTCACCTCCTCGGCGATCGTCGGCTCCAGCGCCAGCCTGCCGCCGAAGGAGAAACTGCGGGGCTGGTCGCTTGCCTGCTGCGGATCGAGATCGCGATCAAAGATCTGGCTCAGCATATGGGCGTGACCGCAGGCCTGATACTGGCCGCCCATGACGCCGAAGCTCATCTGCGTCTTGCCGCCTTCCATCACCATAGCCGGGATAATCGTGTGGAAGGGCAGCTTGCAGGAGCCGATGGCATTCGCGTGACCTTGCCTGACCACGAAACCCGCGCCGCGATTTTGCAGCAGGACGCCGGAGCGGGGCGCATAGATCCCGCTGCCGAACGGCATGAACACCGAATTTATCAGCGACACGGCATTGCCATCGCGGTCGACGACCGAGACATAGACGGTGTCCTTGTGGGTCGGTGCATCCCAGACCGAGGCAGGAGCGGCGCGCTCTAAGCTGATCTCCCGGCGCATGGCGTCGATCGAGTGGTCGGACAGCAACTCGTCGATGTCGAAGGTAATATGTTGCGGATCGCTGATCAGCTGATCGCGGCGGGCATATCCGGCCTTGGTCGCCTCGGCCAAAAGATGAATGCGGTCGGCTTCGCTGAGCTTCAGGTCCCGAAGGTCGAAGCCATCGAGAATGCGGGTGATGAGCAGGGCCGCCAGACCCTGTCCGTTCGGCGGGCACTCAAAGAGATCACGGCCGCGGTATTTGCCGGAGATCGGCGTCGTCTCGAAGGCGTTGTAGCTCGCGAAATCGTCTTCGTCATGCAGTCCACCGAGCGACTTCAGCACCGAAGCGATCTCCTCGGCGACCGTCCCTTTGTAAAATCCGTCGCGGCCATCGCGCGCGACCGACCGAAGGGTAGCTGCCAGTGCCGTGTTTGTGACCCGTGCGCCGACAGCTGGTGCGCGGCCATTCGGCAGGAAATACGCGGCAGATTCCGGATGCTTGGCGACGCGCTCGCTGTGGCGCTCCCAGTCGTGGGCAACGCGCGGCGTGACGACATAACCATCCTCGGCAGCCGCGATCGCCGGCGCCAGTACCCGCGCCATGTCGAGGGCGCCGTGGCTTGCGACCAGTCTGCACCAGGCGTCGATCGCGCCGGGGATAGTGACCGCATGGGCGCTGTCGTCGGGGATAGAAGTGAAGCCCCGTTCGAGGTAGTAGGCAAGGTTGGCCGCTTTCGGCGAGCGACCGGAGCCGTTGAGCGCAATCGGTGTGCCGCCGGCCGGGCAATAAAGCGCAAAGCAATCACCGCCGATCCCAGTCATGAGCGGATCGATCACCGATTGCAGCGCGACGGCGGCAACCGCCGCATCGACAGCGCTGCCGCCAGCGCGAAGGATGTCGAGGGCGGCAAGTGTTGCAAGCGGATGGGACGTTGCGGCCATGCCCTTGTCCGCGATAGCCACCGAACGGCCCGGCTTGAAGAAATCCCGCTGTTTCATCTATCTGATCCTGCCTTGGTCAAACTTCAGCGTCCGTGATGGCCAGACGCTGAAGTCCATGGATGCCATCCGGAAATGGTGTCGTCCAATAAATTCAAGCGTGAGCGGCACCAAGCCTATCGAGCAACATCGCCCAGGCGGTGAGGCCGATGCTGAAATTCGCCAGCCGGAAGAATTCGTTTGGCGCGTGATAGTCCTCGTCAGAAGTGGAGAAGGAGAAGAAGATCGCCTCTCTGCCTAGATGTTTGCGGAACGACGCGCCGATCGGGATCGTCGCGCCCATCGCCACTCGCAGCGGCTTTTGGCCGAGCAATTCCGATAGCACGCCTTCTGCAATTTCCAGCGCTGGCAGCTTCGGATCGACAAAGAAAGCCTCGCTTCCAGGGCCATGTCTGTGGACTTGGAGCGCAAAGCCCGGTGGGAGACGGGATTTGAGATGTCTCGCAATCACCTCGACGACGTGATCCGGCTTCTGTCCCGCGATCAACCGGCAGGTGATCTTGGCACTGGCGGCGGAGGGGATGACAGTCTTGGTGCCTGCGCCCTGATAGCCGCCGGAAATGCCGTTGAATTCCAGCGTCGGTTCCAGCCATTGGCGGATGAGAAGCTTGCGACCCGAGGCGATCGGGTCCGGCAGGGGAGAGCCGATGTCGCGGTAATAGGCGTCGGTATCGAAGTTAGCTGCTTCGATGGCAGCGACAATCGTTGGATCGGGCGGGTGAGTGCCATCAAGGAATCCATCGACCGAGACGCGGCCGTCCTCGCCATGAAGCGAAGCAAGCAGCGATGCAAGGGCCGCGATCGGATTGGGCGCGCTGCCGCCATGCCGGCCGGAGTGTAGATCTTTCGATGCACCTTCCACGGTGATCTCAAGCGCCACGAGGCCGCGGCTTGCAACCGTCACCGAAGGTCTGTCCGGCCGCCACATGGCGCCATCGGCCGAGATGACGAGATCGCAGGCGAGGCGATCGGAATAGGCTTGAAGGGTCGCCTCGAAATGCGGACTGCCGGACTCTTCCTCGCCTTCGATGAGGACCTTGAGATTGACCGGCAGCTTGCCTGCGGTCTTTATGAAAGCCTCAGCCACCAGGATCGGAATGAGAAGCGGGCCCTTGTCGTCGGAAACGCCGCGGGCATAGAGCCGGCCGTCGCGCTCACTTGGCTCGAATGGCGGCGTCTTCCATTTTTCGAGCGGGTCCGGCGGCTGCACGTCGTAGTGACCGTAGACCAGAAACGTCGGCAGGGCTGCGTCAGAAATAATCTCTCCGAAGACGGCGGGATGTCCGCCGGTCGCCAGCAGCTCCACGCCCGAGAAACCGGCCCGCGTCAGCCGATCGGCAACAAACGCTGCGGCTTGCGCAATGCCCGCGGCATAGGCCGGGTCGGTGCTGACGCTCGGAATGCGGCAGAACGCCTTGAGATCGTCCAGCGCCTCGGCGAAATGCGCGTCGAGATAGGCTTGGATATCGCTCATTTGCCGCCATCCACGCTGATGACCTGGCCGGAGATCCAGTTGGCAAAATCGGAGGCGAAGAACATCACCATGGCGGCGATATCGTCGGGCACGCCGAGGCGCTTTAGCGCAATATTCTGCAGGAGCTTCACTTGGCCCTCTTCGCCCATCGCATCCCATTGGCGTTCGGTGGTCGGATTGGAGCGAACAAAGCCGGGCGCCACATTGTTGACGGTGATGTTCCAGGCGCCAAGTTCGTGGGCAAGCTGGCGCGTGAGGCCGATCTGGCCAGCCTTCGCACTGGCATAGGCCTGGATGCCCGTCAGCGAGATGCTAAGCCCGGCACCGCTCGATATGTTGATGATGCGACCGGATTTCTGCTTCTTCATGACAGGTGCGACCGCTTGCGCCATGAAGAAGGCGCCCGAAAGATTGACGTCGAAGATCGACCGCCAGTCCTGTTCGGATATCTCTTCGATCGGCCGGCCAACCTGACCCAGCACCCCGCCGGCATTGTTGACGAGAATATCGACCGTGCCTGACATTGCGGCAATTGCCGCCACCGTCTCCTGCACGAGGGTTCGATTGCCGACGTCGAGGATATGCGAGCGTGTCGTGGCCCCGCAGAGGGCGGCTGTTTCAGCTAGGCCCGCCTCATTGACATCGCAGAGGTGGACGATTGCGCCGCGCGAAGCAAAGGCCTGGGTTATCGCCCGTCCGAAGCCGTGCGCCGCACCGGTGACGATAACGGTCTTCCCGTTGAATTCGATGTTCATGCGACATCCCTTGCGAGCTCATCGAGATTGGCAAGATCAAGCGGCCGTTTGCCGTCCTCGATCTCGTGGATCATTGCAATCACCTTGGCGGCAAGCGGCGTCGGGATGCCGAGCGAATGACCGATTTCGACCACGGGCAGGACCTGCGCATCCACCTCGGTCTTGCGCTTGCGAACGGCGAGATCGCGCCAGATGCCGGAATGCGACTTCAGCGACTTTCTGTTGTGGGCCACCATCTCGTCGAAGGAACGGGTCGTCTCGGAAGAAGCGGCGGTCGGGGCGAATGCGGTCGGATCGAACCCATCGAACGCTTCCGGCACGACGTTGTTGGCGCCGGCGACCTTGCCGACCTCGAGCGCCAGGCGCGTCAGCACTGGCCGGTACTTCGAATTGGCAAGTACGTCGGCGATGCTGTCATTGGTCAGCGCCGTACCGAAGAGAAGCGCGCCGTAGATGAGCTTGCCCCAGAGATAGCCCCAGATATTGTCGGTCAGAACCGCCCTTGGTTCGAATTGGCGCAACATTGCGTAGATCGTCTCGATACGTTCCGTCAACTTGCCGTCCAGCTCGCCGACGACAACGGCGCCGTGGCCGCTATAATGCACGACGCCGGGCTTGAGGTAGTCGGCGCCGAAATTGACAAAGCACCCGATGACACGATGGATGCCGACGATCGGCGCAATCACGCGCTCGTTGAGACCGTTCTGAGCGGACACGACATAGCCGTCGGATGCCAGGTGATTGACCAACGCATAGCTTGCAGCTTCCGTATGGTGCGCCTTGACGCACAGGAAGATGCGCTCATAGGTACCTTCGAGGTCTTCGGGCAAAAATGCCTTTGCCGTTACCGTGTCCTCAAAAATCGGGCCTTCGATCCTGAGGCCGTTTTCATTGATGGCTGCCACATGATCGGCGGCATTGTCGACGAAGATAACGTCGTGTCCGGCGCGGATGAAGGCAGCGCCAAGCGTCCCGCCGATGGCGCCGGCTCCCCAGATGACGATCGGGTTGCTCATGCCCAGCCTCCTTCGAGAAGGGCACGGGTCTCCTTCACCGCGACCTCCCAGACGGCAAACATCTCCTGGTCGGATCGCTCATAATAGCCGCCGAAATTGCCGTCGCCGAGATAGGCCTTGACCGCATCCGGCCCCATCACCCGCATGCGGGCAAGATCGATCATCGGCTTTTGCTGGGTTGGCAGGGTCGTGCCGGGAAGACGCGTCCAGGGGAAGTTTTCCATCCATGAGGCGTGCGAGGCGACGGTGTCGATCTCTTGGACCTTGGCAAGCGTCTGCGGCGCGTTCCACCAGTTGTGGAACTTGACGGTCGTGCCCGGATTGTCGGCCATCCATTCGACGGCAAGGCTACCTGCAGGCTGGTTGCCGCCATGGCCGTTGACGATCAGAATGCGTCGGAAGCCCTGATGCTTCAGGCCATCGAGGATATCCCTGACGATACGGACATAGGTTTCCATCCTGAGGCTGATCGTGCCGGGATAGGCAAGAAAATAGGGTGTGATACCATATGCGACGACTGGGAAGACTGGAATGCCAAGGGGTTCGGCAGCGTCAGCAGCCACTTTTTCCGACAGGATACTATCGACCGAAAGCGACAGCTGGGCATGTTGTTCGGTGCTGCCGAGCGGCAAGATCGCACGGTCGTCGGTCTTGAGATAGGCTTCGATCTGCTGCCAATTGGCCTCTGAGATTTTCATGATGCGTTCCTCCGGTCTTTATCAGTCTATTGTTGCCGGCCGTTTTGGCGTCGGTGTCTCGGCTGGTTGCGGCTGAACTCCTGCAGCGCGAATGATCGGGACCACCACGCGCTCAATGTCGGCGGTGTCGGGTGCGTGCCGGAATTCTATTGCCTGCGTGCCCTCGGCAAGCCGGGAGAGGATACTCTCCGCACCGGAAGCGTAGATAACGACACTTGCCGTCGCCAGCAGTGCTTCCAGGCCCGGGGTTTCGAGTGTCGCCGCCGCGATCTCGCTGACATGCGGCGCAAAACGCTGCACGCCGCTCTTCATGATCGGAAGGAAATCCGGAAAGCGTGACACGACTGTGATCGACGTCAGCGAATCCAGTGAAGCCAGAGCCAGACGCGTTTCTTCGGACGGCGTGAAGCTGATGGTCACGACCTTGGTATTCGCCACCAGACCCGTAACTTCACGATGACGGTTGGCAAAGGTGATGGCTAGGTCCGCCGAGTTCGCCCGCGCCTTGGCCAGTGGCTCACGCTCAATGGCGGCCACGGTCAGCGGCTCAACGGTCACGCCGCGACCGAGCCTTGCTGCGATGAAACGGGCGTAGCTTGCCGTAGCCTCGGGAAATAGGCCTATCATCACGATCCGAAATCTCGGGCCGACGCTCTCGCGGTAGAAAACGCGAGAGGTGATCAACGAAACAAGTTCCGTCGAGCGGATGCCAAGCGCGTGGCTCTCGTCGATCAGCTGGTCGATGTGTCTGTGAATGCCGCTTGCATCGGCGCGGTTGGCAAGGCGCGTCTGAAGGCTGTCGGTCACGAACGTACCGGAGCCCGGCCTGGCGTCGATCAGCCCCGCAGCTTTGAGATCCGCATAGACCTGGCTCACCGTCATCGGAGCAACGCCGACCTTCTCGGCCATTTCTCGCACGGAGGGCAACATTTCGCCTGCAGTCAACTCGCCGCAGGCAATGCCGTATTCGATGAGACCCTGGAGCTGTGCGCGAAGCGGCACCGGAAGCTCGCGATCGATGAAGAACTCCATGTATGGATTCGATCTAGCTGTTATAGTGAACTATGACGATTATCCTGCATCCCCGACTTTAGCATGTCAATTGCTGTTTCAGCCTTCGTTGAAACATATAAGAATCCGATTGACTCTGTGGAAAACGCGTGAAATCGTTATAGCCAATAAGAACACTTACCAAATTTCTAATAACAAGGGGAATGTCATGAAAACGATCGCCAAGGCGGCTCTCGTCGCAGCACTTCTTGTCGGCACCAGCGCCTCGGCCTACGCCGTCGAGCGCGGCGGCACCATGACCTATGGCCGTTATGCCGATAGCCTTTTCCTCGATCCGGTCCTGAACGACGCCAATGTCGACATCTGGATCCTTTCCAACCTTTATGACACGCTCCTGCTGCCGACCGATGACGGCAAGGGCGTTCAGGCGGGCCTTGCAACCGCGTGGAAGGTCGCCGACGACGGCTTGAGCGTGACCTTGACGCTGCGCGACGGGATCAAGTTCTCAGACGGCTCGCCAATCACTGCGGAGGATGTCTCCTGGTCGCTGAAGCGCGCCGCAAAGGCTGATAACGGCATCTGGAATTTCATTGTCGGCTCTGTCGGCGACGTGACTGCAAGCGACGCGAAGACCATCGTCCTCAAGTTGAAGCACCCCGATCCGGCGATCCTGACGGCGCTTACGGTGTTCAACACCGGTATCATGCCGGAAAAGGCGTTCGAAGCCTCCGCCGGCGCCACCGATGCCGAAAAGGCAAAAGCCTTTGCCGAACATCCCATCAGCTCCGGGCCGTTCGTATTGCAATCCTGGGATCGTGGTTCGACAATGAAGCTGACGCGCAACCCGAACTATTGGGGCGTAGGAGAAGATGGCAAGCCGCTGCCCTATCTGGACGGCATTACTTTCGAGGTCATCCCCGACGACGCGACGCGCATCCTGAAGCTCAATTCGGGCGAACTTGATGGTGCCGAGTTCATTCCCTATTCGCGCGTCGACGAGCTGAAGTCCGCAAGCAATCTGGACATGAAGCTCTTTCCGTCGACGAGGGTCGAGTACATCACGCTGAACGTTCGCCCGCAGCTCGGCGGCAAGGACAATCCGATGTCCAACCCGAAGGTGCGCCAGGCGCTGAATTATGCGACCAACAAAGACGCGATCATTCAGATCGTTACCCATGGCGTCGGCACGCCGATGACATCCTACATGTCGACTGCGACGCCCTTGCATACCGGCAACAAGCCGCTCTTTCCCTACGATCTTGAAAGGGCAAAGGGCTTGATGAAGGATGCTGGCTTTGCCAGCGGCTTCTCGACGAGCATTCTGGTGCTTGCCGGCAACCAGGACGAAGTCGGTATTGCCACGGCCCTGCAGCAGATGTGGGCCCAGATCGGGGTGAAGCTGGACCTGCAGCAAGTTGATAATCCGAGCCGCACCCAGCAATATCGCGACGGCACCTTCACGATGCGTGAAGCGGCCTGGACCGACGATATCGCCGACCCGAACGAGATCACGTCCTATTTCGTCTATTCGCCGACGATCGGTGCGCTGCATACCGGCTGGAAGAACGACGAGGCGGACAAGTTATTCGATGCTTCGCAAAAGGAGATCGACGCGACGAAGCGCGCCGCGCAATACACTCGTATCCAGGAGATCTACAATGCGGACGGCCCGATCGTTCCGCTTTACGAGACGCCATATCCGGTCGCGCTGAACAAGAAAGTGCACGGCTTCCTGCAGATCCCACTTGGCAACAACATCTTTTCCAAGACCTGGCTGGACAAGTAATATCGGGGATCGGTGCGGACAGGCATGATGTCTGTCCGCGCCGGCTTTGATGCCAGCAGCAATTCAGGGGCGGGGATTTGCCACTTTTCAGTTTCATAATCCGTCGCATTTTGCAGATGATACCGACCGTGGTTTTCATCCTGGTCGTGACTTTCGTGCTGATCCGGCTTCTGCCGGGAGATCCGGCAAGCGCGATGCTCGGCGATCGCGCTCTTGATGCAGACGTCGCCCGCATCAATGCGAGCCTCGGGCTTGACAAGCCTGTAATCGTTCAGTTTTTCTATTTTGTCCGTCGCATCTTCACCGGCGATCTCGGCAATTCCATCAGTCTTAGAATTCCGGTGCTGCAGCTGATCGCCCAACGCCTCCCGGTCACCTTGATGCTGATCGGCATGGCAGCGGTAATTGCACTCTTCCTGGCCGTTCCACTTGCCTTCGTTGCTGCGCTCAGGCGCGAGCAGGCGCCGGATACCGTCATTCGCGGCGCCTTCCAGGTAGGCCTGTCGATGCCGGTCTTCTATATTGGCATTCTGCTGCTGACGCTGTTTGCTTCGAACCTGAAGTGGTTTCCGGTAGGCGGCTACGGCGATACGATCGGAAGCAAGCTCTACCACCTGTTTCTTCCGGCTGTGACCTTGGCATTGAGTTTTGCCGCAGTCCTCATGCGCAATCTGCGGGCGGCGATCATCGGCGTCATTAATGCCGAATACGTGGATTTCGCACGCTCAAAGGGCCTGCGCTCCCGCATCGTGTTGTTCCGACACGTGCTTCGCAATGCCCTGATCTCCACCGTCACTCTGTTTGGCCTGCAGATCGGCTCGCTGCTGGGGGGCGGGGTCATCACCGAGACCGTGTTTGCGGTTCCCGGCGCCGGCCGCCTGATGATCGACAGCATCTATGGCCGTGACTATCCCGTCCTCCAGGGATTGACGATCGCGCTTGCCGTCCTCGTCTCGTTGACCTTCCTTTTGACCGACATCGTTCAGGCGTGGCTCGATCCGAGGATCGCCCGATGACTGCTGCCGTTACCGATCTTCCGCTTGCAAAAAAGTCGCGCTTCAAGCCGGCTGCACTTCCGCGCACGCTGATCTCCGGCGGGATCATTCTCCTGTTCAGCCTGTTGCTCGCCTTCTTCCCGTCGTGGTTCGCACCCTATGATCCCACCGTGTTCGACTACAATGCCCTGCTCAAGGGGCCAAGTTGGGCACATCCTTTCGGAACGGACAGCTACGGCCGCGACGTCCTTTCTCGTGTGATCCACGCCTATACGATCGACATGCAGATCGCCGTGTTTGCAACGACCGGGCCCTTTATCATAGGCACGCTCGTCGGCGCGTTCGTCGGCTATGCCGGCGGGATCACCGAGGCCATTTTCGGCCGCGTTGTCGATGCCGTCGTTACCTTTCCCTTCCTCGTCCTCGTCATTGCCGTCGTCTCCGTCCTCGGGCCGGGGCTTGGAAATATGTATGTCGCAATCGGCGTCGTCGGCTGGGTGTTCTATGCAAGACTGGTCGCAGCCGAGGTCAAGGTGCAGAAGCGCCTCGATTACGCCGATGCCGGCCGGGTCATGGGCTACACTCCGATGCGCATCATCTTTCGCCACCTGCTGCCAAACGCGATCACCCCGGCAATCATCTACTGGATGACGGATATGGCGTTGGCCATCCTGCTCGGTTCCAGCCTCGGCTATCTCGGGCTCGGCGCGCAGCCGCCTTTGGCAGAATGGGGCGTGCAGATCGCCGACGGCAAGAACTTCATGACCACGGCCTGGTGGATCGCGGTTTTCCCCGGCGTGTCCATTGTCCTGACCGGCCTGGGCTTCAGCCTTGCGGGCGACGGCGTCGCCGAATTGTTGAGGGTGCGGCGATGACGATGGCAAGCGACAATGCCGGGCTGATCGTTCGAGGCCTGACCACCACTTTTGACACGGCACGCGGCACGGCAATCGCTGCCGCCGACGTCGACTTCGATGTGGCGCCGGGCGAGGTCGTCGGGCTTGTCGGCGAGTCCGGCTCGGGCAAGAGCGTCACTTTGCGCTCGATCATGCGGCTCATCCGCGAGCCCGGCCATGTTCGCGGGCGGGTCGAATGGGGCGGGCGCGATCTCGTGGCCATGTCGGACGAGGAACTCCGCCGCATTCGCGGCAGCGAGATCGCGATGATTTTCCAAGAGCCGATGACCGCGCTCAATCCGGTCCTGCCGGTTGGCCAGCAGATCGAGGAGAGCCTCGTCGCTCACACCAGCCTCAACCGGCGCGAGCGGCGGGCAAGGGCGCTGGAACTGATGAACATCGTCGGCATCCCGGCGGCGGAACGTCGGCTCGGGGAATATCCGCACCAGTTTTCCGGCGGCATGCGCCAGCGGGCGATGATTGCGATCGCACTTGCCTGTTGGCCGAAGTTGCTGCTTGCCGACGAGCCGACGACGGCGCTCGATGTCACCATCCAGGACCAGATCCTGAAACTCCTGCTCGACCTTCGCGACCGGCTCGCCATGAGCGTGGTGCTGGTCACTCACGACCTCGGCGTCGTCGCGGCGACCTGCGACCGCATGGCGGTGATGTATGCCGGCCGGATTGTCGAGACCGGCACCGTCGCCGATGTTTTCGCACAGCCGCGCCATCCCTATACGCGTGGCCTGCTAGGCTCTGTGCCACGGGGGCAGGCAGTGCGCACGATGCTGTCTTCGATCGACGGCACGCCGCCAAGCCTGACGGCGTTGCCGACGGGATGCGCGTTCCACCCGCGCTGCAGCTTTGCGACCGACGAATGTCGACGCGCGCGCCCGCCGCTTGCCCCGGTCGCGCCGGGAAGGCTTGCTGCCTGTTTCCACCATGAAGAGGTGGCTGCGATGGAGGCGATCGTATGAGCGTGGCAATTCCGATCATTTCAGTCGATGGCGTCACCAAGCGCTTTGCCGGGCCTTTCTCGCTGACACGACGGCTCGCGGGCAAACCGCCGCTTGCAGTTCATGCTTTGAGCAATGTTACGCTCGAGGTCCATCGTGGCGAAACCCTTGGCATCGTCGGCGAATCCGGTTGCGGCAAGTCGACCCTTGCGCGTTGCCTTGTCCGCCTGCTCGATCCCGACGAAGGCGCCATTCGCTTTGAAGGAAAGGACATCGCACAGTTGAAGCCCGCCGAGCGTCGGGGCTTCAATCGTCGCGTCCAGATGATCTTCCAGGATCCCTATAGCTCACTCAATCCGCGCATGACCGTCGCCCAGGTTCTAAGCGAGGCGCTGAACGTGCACGGGATGCGCCCAAAGGCGGAAATCCCCGGGCGCATCGCCGAACTGCTCGAACTCGTCCGTCTGCCGCAGGATGCGGCCGGCCGTTATCCGCACGAATTCTCCGGCGGACAGCGCCAGCGCATCGGCATCGCCCGTGCGCTGGCTGTCGAACCGGAAGTAATCGTTGCTGACGAACTGGTTTCGGCACTTGATGTTTCGGTGCAGGCGCAGGTGGTCAACCTGTTGCTTCAATTGCAGAATCAGCTTCGACTAACAGTCGTCTTCGTAGCGCATGACCTAAGGCTGGTGCGGCATATATCGCACCGCGTGGCCGTAATGTATCTCGGGCAGGTGATGGAGATCAGCCCGTCAGAGGCGCTGTTCACCGCACCGCGCCACCCCTATTCGAAGGCGCTTCTCGACGCCGCACCCGAGCTCGATCCGGCTCGTCGCAGCCGTGTGGCTGCAACGCGCGGCGAGTTGCCGAGCCCGCTGGACGTGCCGAAAGGCTGTCCGTTCGCTAGTCGTTGCCCGCATGTATTTGAGCGTTGCATCGCGCAGCGACCGGTGTTGACGCCGCGCGACCACGGCCAAAGTGCTGCTTGCCATCTGACGGAATTCGGCGCGCCCGAAGCGTCGCGGCTTCAGGAGGCCTTCATCCCATGAGCTTTGCAAACTTCGAAGCGGAAACCGCGAAGGTGAACGACATCCTTTGTGCAGTGAACCTACTGACATGGGATTCGCGCACCATGATGCCGCCGGTCGCGGTGGAGGCACGCGGCAAGCAGATCGCGACCCTTGTCGGCCTTGCCCGCGACCTTTCTACTGGCGAGACGATGCAGCGTGCGATCGAGAGTGCCCGTGTTGAGCTTGCGTACCTGCCGGCAGGCGATGTCCGACGACTGGCGGTGGAGCAGGCTGCCGCCTCCATCGGCACGTTGTCCCGGATTCCGGCGCGACTTGTCGCGGCCTCGGCGGAGCTGAAGACGCGGGCGCAAGCTGCGTGGGCCGCTGCGCGGGCGGCTAACGATTTTGCCGGCTTCGCGCCGATGCTGGAACGCTCAATGGAAATGCAGCGCGAGATCGCTGCCGCCATCGGCTTTGCCGAGCATCCCTACGATGCGTTGGTCGGCACCTACGAACCCGGCATGAGCTGGTCGCGGATGCGTGGTCTCTACGGGGACTTGCGCCAGGCGCTGGTGCCGCTGCTGGCGGAGGCAAAAGAGGCCCGCACAAGAGGCGACATCCTTGACCGCGCCTATCCGATCGAACAGCAGCGGGCCTTTTCGAGCGCGATGGCAGCACGGATGGGATATGACTTCAGGCGTGGTCGCCTCGATGACACTGTTCATCCGTTCGAGATTTCGTTAACGCGCTCGGACGTGCGCATCACCGCTCGCTTTCGCGAGACCTGGCTGCCGGGCGGCCTCTTTGCCGTCTGGCACGAGGCCGGTCACGGGATCTACGAGCAGGGTATCTCGGAAGACTTCTCGCGCTCTGCCTTCACCACCGACTTCGTCAATCTCTATGCAGTCGGCGGTGCGAGCTTCGGGATGCATGAATCGCAGTCCCGCCTTTGGGAAAACCGTGTCGGGCGGTCACGGCGCTTCTGGGATCTGCATTTCAACGAGCTCAGAGGGACATTTCCCGATCAACTTTCCGATGTATCGACCGACGATTTCTGGCGGGCGGTCAACGCTCCCCACCCGAGCTTTATCCGTGTGGAAGCCGACGAGCTTACCTATGATTTCCACATCATGCTGCGCTCCGAAATCGAAGCGGGGCTGATGGCAGGCGAGACCAGGGTGCCGGATTTGCCGGCGATCTGGAGGGAAAAGATCAAGGCCTACCTCGGCCTCGATGTGCCGAACGATACGCTCGGCGTCCTCCAGGATGTGCATTGGTCGTCCGGCATGGTGGGATCGTTCCCGACCTACACACTCGGCAACATCATGTCGTCCCAGCTGTTCGCCGCAGCCTTGAAGGAGGCCTCGATCGAAAAGGGGCTCGACGAGGGCGACTACGCGTCCCTTAAGAGCTGGCTGAACAGCAATGTCCACCAGTTCGGGCGATCGAAAACGCCAAGCGAGATCCTCATGGCCGCGACAGGCGCCGATTTGTCGGCCGAGGCTTACATTGCCGATCTTACGCAAAAGGTTGCCGATCTGACAGCTTGAGTTCGCTGCGGCGACGACCGCAGGAAGCTTCCCGACAGCCATTGAGCTTGCAGCCATTTCAGCGACGAGGCATTGTCACCGGCAAAGCATCGGGAGCCCAAGGAATTGCCGAAACAGCATGGATCTTTGTCAGTGCGAGGGGTGAGGCGGGATCCGGGCAGGCGTGTGACCTTGCGTACCGTCGCCACCGCGCTCGGCCTCTCGGTGACGACGGTCAGCCGAGCCCTGAAGGAGGGGCCCGAGGTCAACGGCGAGACCATCGAGCTGGTCAAGAAGGTCGCGGCCGAACTCGGCTACCGCCCTAATCTCGGGGGCCTCAATCTGCGCACGGGCAAGACCAATGCCATCGGCATCGTCCTGCCTTTCGAGCGCCAGGGAGATATGAACATCGTGGTATCCTCGCTGGTCGAGGGCGTCTCCAGCCGCATGAAGGCGCTCGGATATCGCACCACGGTCGTGCCTCAGCTCCAGGCCGACGATCCGCTGCAGATCGTGCGGGATCTCGTCGAGGAAGGCTCCGTCGACGGCGTGATCATCACGCATACCCGGCCGCAGGATAACCGGGTCAGATATCTGCTCGAAGCCGATATTCCCTTCGTCACCTTCGGGCGCACCGAACTGTTGAGCGCGCATCCGAGCGTCGATATAGATCACGAAATGGTGGGAGAGACGGCGGCCCGCATGCTTCTCGATGCGGGTCATTCGGCCCCGTTGCTCATCGCACCATCGAGCCAGTTCACCTACAGCCTGCAGTTCGTCAAAGGGTGGACGAAAGCCTTTACCGCGCGCAATCTTAGCGTCCCCGACAATCTCATTCACTTCACGCCGACGACGCCGAACAGCGGCCGGGACATCGCCACGAACATCGCGGCCTGGCATCCGCAAGCGACGGCTGCCTTTGTCGCAAGCGAAGAAGCGGCCCTGGGGTTTCTGGCGGGGCTACGCATCGCCGGGCGCGAGGCGGGCAGGGACTTTGCCATCGTCACCTATGGCGGCACCAAGCTGCACGACTTCTTCAACCCGCCGCTCAGCGCCTTCTACTATTCGAACTATCTGATTGGCGAGCGGTTGGCTGGCCTGTTGCACAGGTCGATTGCCGGTGAGGATGTCACAGACCTAAGGGAGCTTGTTGTGGCGGAGTTTATCGATCACCGCAGCCAATTCCTGACAATCGCTGCGGCCTGAGCCCGCAGACTCGATCCTGCCGGAAAAGCGCAATTCGTAACGTTACAATTACTGCATCCGCGTTCAATAATTGTTGCTTTGCAGTATCGATGCAAGATTGACAAGACCGCCTTTATCTATCATTCGTAACGTTACGAATTTCAGATCAGCGACATTTTGAGTCCCGATCTGCCATAGAGTGACGAGGCAATGGTCCGGTGTCGAAGGTTGAGCACTGGTGCCGCCAGGGAGGACGATGTGGCCCCGACTTCGCTTTTTTTCGGATCGACGATCTGGACATTCAACTGGAATCCGCCCTTTGAGGCGCTCCTCAAGCGGCTTGCCAGGACCGGCTGCAAGGGGTTCGAACTGACCGCGTGGTCGGTCGAGATGCTTGGCGAATACTACACGTCAACTAAGATACGCGAACTGAAAGCGCTCGCCGACGGCGAGGGGCTGACGCTGACCAATTTCTTCTACAATCTGCCCTTCAGCTACAACGCGGGAGCGCCATGCTCCACCGTTGATCTCAATGCCTACAGGCGTGGCGTCGACGTCGTTGCCGAGATCGGATCGCCGATCATGACCAGCATGACGCCCTATCCATTTGAATCGGAGATCCGTCCCATTCTGCAGCGGCCGACATCGCAGGAGTGGACCGCGAAGGTCGAGCCTGAGTGGAACTGGACGGCGGAATATGATGCCGTCGTCGACGGCTTCGCCAGGGGCTGCGAGATCGCGGCAAACGCCGGTATCCGCGTAGCGGTCGAACCCCATCCCTATCGCTGGGTGAGTTCCGGCCAAGGCATGCTGCGACTAATCGAGCGCACGGGCGCTGCCAATCTCGGGCTGAACTTCGATCCGAGCCATCTTTTCCCTGCCGGCGACATGCCGCACTATGTCGTGCTTGCGCTCGGCGACCGCATCTTCAACACGCATTTTTCCGACAACGAAGGCCACACAAACGCCCATTGGCGACCCGGGCGAGGCAAGATCGACTGGAAAGCGATCTTCGCGGCACTTCGAACCATCGGCTATGCCGGCCCGATCACGCTCGAATTGGAAGATGCACCCGGGGCATCGCACTGGACCCATATGCGGGAAGCCACGCCCGAATTCGACGACGAGATGCGGCGCGGCATCAACTACCTGCGCGATTGCGCGGCCGAACTCGATATTCCCATCTCATGAGGACACGATCATGGACACCCAAAGCCCAATGAAGGTCGGTATCGTCGGTGCCGGCAACATCAGTGCCACCTATGTCGCGACGCTGCATATGTTCAATTTCATTCGCGTGAAGGCGATCTACGACGTCTATGAAGAGGCAGCCAAGACGGTTGCCGCACAGTTCGGCCTGCAGGCAGTCTCCCTCGACGCGATGCTCGCAGACCCCGAAATCGGCCTGATCATCAATCTGACCACGCCGACATCGCATTATGCCATCAGCAAGAGAGCGCTTCTGGCCGGCAAGCATGTCTATTCGGAAAAGCCGCTCGGCGTCAGCATGGAGGAGGCCGAGGAACTCATGGCAATCGCGCGCGCCGGCGATCTGCGTCTTGGCTGCGCGCCGGACACCTTTCTCGGAGGCGGCCACCAGCTGACGCGCCGGCTCTATGACGAAGGCCGGATTGGCAACACGGTTTCGGCAACGGCGATGCTGCTTTTGCCAGGCCACGAACACTGGCACCCCAACCCTGCATTCTTCTATGGCCGCGGCGGCGGACCGATGCTCGATGTCGGCCCCTACTACGTGACCAATCTTATCGCTCTGCTCGGCCCGGTTCGCGAGGTGTTCGGCATGGCCAAGATCACCCGCATCGAACGGAAGGTCAAAACCGACCCACGTCGCGGCGAGACCATCAAGGTTCTGGTTCCAACGCACCTGACCGGCGTCATGCAATTCCACAGCGGCGCGACCATTACCATCGCGACCAGCTTCGACGTGATCAAGCACAAGCATAACCAGGTCGAGATTTACGGTTCCAAAGGCACAATGGTAACGCCAGATCCCAACAATTTTAGCGGCAAGGTGGAAATCTTCGAGGATGGCGGCGACGAATGGCAGGACATTCCAGTCGATCATCCCTACACGGAGGGCGTCCCAGGACATCTCGGACTGCGTGGCCTCGGTGCTGCCGAAATGGTGGATTCCCTTCGCGCCGGCCGTCCGCACCGTGTGTCGGCGGAACTTGCCTTCCACGCGCTTGAAGTCATGACGGCTTTCGAGCGCTCGGCCCAGTCGCGCAAGGTGGTCGCTATCCATAGTAGCTGCGGACGTCCGGACCCAATTCCGCAAAAGGTTGAAAAAGGGCGTTTCACTTGAGAAGAGAATATGAATAGATTGCTTGTTAGCGGTCCTTCCAGACAGCGAGATTGATAAACGGCAAGCGCGAAGAATATCGCATTTGGCGGCCTTCGAACCGGGAGAGGAGCCCGTCGAGGTCCTGGAGGGAGAATTTTGATGGCTTGTGCCGCGGGGCACGGCGATTGAACAGGCGTCTCGTGGCGTCACAAAAAGGAGGAGGAGCATATGCGTAATTTTCTAATGGCATTGATCGGGGCGACCGCCCTGATCACCGTCGGCGTCGCAGGCGCCCAGGCGGAAGGAAAAAAGGCCGAAGTTCTCCATTGGTGGACGTCAGGCGGCGAATCTGCTGCCGTGCGCGAATTGGCCAACGCGTTTAACGCTGCCGGCGGCGAGTGGGTGGATACCGCTATCGCAGGTTCCGGATCGACAGCCCGCCCGATCGGCATCAACCGCATCGTCGGCGGAAACCCGCCAACGGCAATGCAGTTCAACACCGGTACGCAGATGAACGATCTTGCCGAACAGGGCCTGCTTCGTACGCTCGACGATCTCGCGCAGAAACAGGACTGGAAAACCGCCCTCACGCCCGCCTTCTACAACGCGATCCAGTACAAGGGTCACATCTACGGCGCTCCGATCAACGACCATGGGCAGAACTGGCTGTTCTATTCCAAGACGGTCTTCCAGAAGGCCGGAGTAACCGACGAGCCCAAGACCTGGGACGAAATGTTTGTCGCTCTCGACAAGATCAAGGCAGCCGGCCTCATCCCGGTTGCGGTCGGCGGTCAGCCATGGCAGCTGCAGCTTATGTTCAACTCCATTCTTCTCGGTGACGGCGGCAAGGAGCTTTTCTCGAAGGTCTACAAGGATCTGGATCCGGATGCGGTGAAATCCGACAAATTCAAGCATGTCGCGGAAGTCTTCGCCAAGCTGCGCAAATACCAGGACGAAGGCAGCCCGAACCGTGACTGGAACGTTGCAACCGGCATGCTGGTCGACGGCAAGGCCGGCATCCAGTTCATGGGCGACTGGGCCAAGGGCGAGTTCATCCATGCCGGCTTAGTTGCCGACAAGGACTTCGGTTGCATCCTAGGACCGGGTGAATCCAACTTCATGATGGGCGGCGACATCTTCGTGTTCCCTGTCCTCAAGGACGCGAACGCCGTCGAAGCGCAGACCCTGCTTGCAACGGTCATCATGTCCAAGGAGGGCCAGCTTGCCTTCAACTCGAAGAAGGGCTCCGTTCCGGTCCGCCTCGATGTCGATACGTCGAAGCTCGATGCCTGCGCGCAGAAGGGCCTGAATGTCCTCAAGGACCCAAGCCGCCAAATTCTGGCTGCCGACGTGCTGACGAGCCAGGACGTGCTGCAGAGCCTGAGCGACCTTGTTGCCCAGTACTGGACGACGCCGGCGATGACCTCCGATCAGTTCGCTGATGCTTGGGTCAAGGTCGTCGAACAGGCCAAGTAATCCCGATCCGACAGTTCTACGGCGGCAGAAGGTTTCTGCCGCCGGTTTCCGTCTTCGGAAAAGGAGCTAAACATGAAGCCCATGCGCAAGCGCAAGATTTCTCCTTATATCGCGCTATTTCCAGCCTTCGTCATCGTCCTGTTTGCCTATGTCGTGACCGTGATCTGGAACATCTGGATATCGTTCACCGATTCCAAGCTTCTGCCGGTCAATACCTTCATCGGTTTCAAGAACTACGCTCGCCTGTTCGACACCGACCGCTGGGACATATCGCTGCAGAATGTTGTGATTTTCGGCATCCTGTTCATCATAGGCTGCCTCACGCTCGGCTTCCTGCTCGCGGTCATGCTTGACCAGAAGGTCCGGTTCGAAAATACGTTCCGCACGATCTTTCTTTATCCCTTTGCCATGTCCTTCATCGTGACGGGCCTCGTCTGGCAATGGATCATGAACCCGACGCTCGGCCTGCAGAAGGTTGCCGATCTCTGGGGCATGGATTGGTTCCGGTTCGACTGGATCGTTCGCGGCGACCTGGCGCTCTATGTCATAGTGCTTGCCGGGATCTGGCAATCCTCCGGCCTGGTCATGGCGATCATGCTGGCCGGTTTGCGCGGTGTCGACAGCGAACTTTGGAAGGCGACGCGCATCGACGGCATACCGACATGGCGGGTCTACCTGCACATAGTCTTGCCGATTCTCAGGCCGACAATCATCACGGCGACGGTCCTTTTGGCGATCGCGGTGGTCAGGGTCTATGAGCTGGTGCTGTCGACCACTGGCGGCGGCCCGGGAATTGCAACCGAAGTGCCGGGAAAATTCATCATGGATTATCTGTTCGGCCGCGCCAATATCGGCCTTGCGACGGCCGCGTCGAGCGTGATGTTCGTGACCGTCGTCATCCTTGTAACGCCGTGGCTCTACTACGAATATTTCCGCGAAAAGCCGAGAGGGTCAGCCTGATGACGGTGATATCTTCCTCCATTCCCCTTGCCGACGGTCCGACGGGGCGAAAGCCGCAGCGTTTTTCTCCTGCCCGTATCGGCGTCTATGCATTTCTCATCATGGCGGCGGCTTTCTTCCTGCTGCCGCTCTATGTGATGGTTATGACGTCGTTGAAATCGATGCCCGAGATAAGGCAAGGCAATATCTTCGCCCTGCCGCAGGTCTGGAGCATCGACGCCTGGATCCAGGCGTGGAGCACCGCATGCACGGGGCTCAATTGCGGCGGCATCCGCGTCGGCTTCTGGAATTCCGTAAAGATCCTGATCCCGAGCATGATCCTGTCGATCTTCATCGCGTCGCTGACAGGCTATGCGCTGTCCTTCTGGCGGGTCGCAGGCGCGAATGTCCTCTTCGCCGTGCTGTTGCTCGGCGCCTTCATTCCCTACCAGGTCTTCCTTTATCCCCTAGTTCGGCTCTACGCCGGCATCGGCATCTATTCGACCTTGCCCTGCATCATCATCACGCACACCGTCTTCGGCCTGCCGGTTTTGACGCTGCTGTTTCGAAACTACTATGCCAGCCTGCCGCTTGAGCTCTTCAAGGCGGCCCGCGTCGATGGCGCCGGGCTTTGGCAGATCTTTTTCCTGCTGATGTTGCCGATGTCGATCCCGATCCTGGTGGTGGCCGGCATCCTGCAGGTCACGGGCATCTGGAACGACTTCCTCTTTGGCGTGGTATTCGCGGGCCGCGAAAACCTACCGATGACGGTGCAGCTCAACAACATCGTCAATTCGACGCAGGGCGAAAAGCTCTACAACGTCAACATGGCCGCAACCATCCTGACGGCACTTGTGCCGCTCATCGTCTATTTCGGATCGGGGCGGTGGTTCGTGCGCGGTATTACGTCTGGTGCCGTGAAGGGCTGACGAACCCGCTATCGAAAGTCTGGCCTGCGGGCGCGAGCGCATCGCAGGCCAGAGGGTTTAATTGGCTTTTGCCAGTTCCCGGTCGACGACGGCCAGAAAGCGCTGATCGTCGGCGGTGACGTCAGGCGCAAAACGGGCGGCCACCTTCCCGTCGCGGCCAATCAGGAATTTTTCGAAATTCCAGAGAACCTCGCCCTTGTCGCCGGTCTCGATGCCATGACCGTTCAAGCGGTCGCGCATGGGACCTTCGCCAATGGCTTCAGGAGCGGCGGCGGTCAGCTGGCGGAAAAGCGGATGCTTCTCCTCGCCTTTCACCGAGATCTTCGAGAAGATCGGGAATTTCACATCATAGGTGCTGGTGCAGAATGCGACGATCTCGTCATCGGTGCCCGGTTCCTGGCCCTTGAAGTCGTTGGCTGGAAAAGCCGCGATCACGAAGCCGCGGTCTCGCTTGTCTTCGTAAAGTTTTTCTAGTCCTTCATATTGCACGGTCAGGCCGCATTTCGAGGCAACGTTGACAACGAGGATGACCTCTCCCCGATAGTCGCTCAAGGTGGTCTCGTGCCCGTCGGCCCGTTTCACTGGAATATCAAGCAGCTTGTCACTCACAAGTTCACTCCCGTTTTCTAATGTTGTTCCGCCAACCTCGGTGTTGCCTGCAGGGTCGTCAAGGTCAGGAGCCCGCAAATCAGGCGTGATGTGATCGACGCGAGCGCAACAAGGTGTTGAGCCATCGGCGAAATTTCTAATATTCATAAAAACGTGAACGCGTGATTGCGCTTTCGGAAAGTCAGCCGATTGACATCCGCGCGAGCAGGGATGCAATGGCAGCGGAGAAGGTTGCGAACCTGTTTCGCCGTCGCTTGCCCTCCAGTTTCAATCTTAAAGATTTGTCGATCGCCCGCCGGCCGCTTGGCCAAGGTCTTTCCGGCTGGGCTAGATCGTCTGAAGGAAATGATATGTCCGAATATGTCGATCGCTCGAAGCGTCCGCTGGTGATTGCGTCAATCGTGTTTGCAACGTTTATGGTTGCGATAGAGGCGACGATCGTGGCAACTGCGATGCCGCGGATCGTCGGACAGCTCGGGGGCTTCACATACTACAGCTGGGTTTTTTCGGCATTCCTGCTGGCGCAGTCGACGACCACGGTCATTTACGGCAAGCTATCCGACATGTTCGGCCGCAAACCGGTCCTCGTCGGCGGCATACTTATCTTCCTGGTTGGCTCAGCCCTTGCTGGCTTTGCGTGGTCGATGGCGTCGCTGATTGCCTTCCGGCTGCTGCAGGGAATTGGAGCAGGGGCGATCCAACCCGTGACGATGACGGTCGTCGGCGATCTCTATAAGCTTGAGGAACGTGCCAGGGTCCAGGGTGTGCTTGCAAGCGTCTGGGCGGTCTCGGCGGTGATCGGACCGCTGGCGGGCGGCCTGATTGTCGATAATGTGTCATGGGCCTGGATATTCTGGATCAACCTGCCGATCGGCCTGCTGACGATCCTCGGCTTTACCCTTTTCCTGCACGAGAACATTGAGCCCCGGAAGGCCAGGATCGACTATCTCGGCACGATCCTGTTTTCGATTTCGATCGTCTCATTGCTTGTCATATTGACGGAGACCGATGCTGCGGCCTGGATACTTGCCTGTCTTTCCGCACTGTTCTTCGCCACCGGCTTTCTCTTCATCCTGCAGGAACGTCGCGCCCCTGAACCGATCATATCGATCGCGCTATGGAGCAGGCGGCTGATCGCCACCTGCAACGCGGCAACGCTTCTGGCCGGCATGGCTCTGATCGGGCTCACGACGATCCTGCCGATCTATGTTCAGGGTGTGCTTGGACGCTCCCCGCTTGTCGCTGGCTTCACGCTGACGATGCTGATCGTCGGCTGGCCTCTCGCTGTCATGCTGTCAAGCCGGCTCTTTCGCGCCTTCGGCATCCGTCGGACGTTGCGCGTCGGTAGCCTCATGTTCCCGTTCGGCGCGGCCTTCCTGCTTTTCCTGACGCCGGAAAGCAGCCCGATCGTCGCCGGCATCGGTTCGTTCCTCATGGGATTCGGCATGGGCCTTATCAGCCTCAGCAGCATCGTCCTGGTCCAAGATAGCGTCGAATGGTCGATGCGCGGCAGCGCCACGGCGTCGATCATCTTTTCGCGAAGCCTCGGAAACACGCTTGGCGCGACGGCGCTCGGCGCGGTGCTCAATGTCGGCATCGCTCATTTCGGCAGCGGCGATCTGGCGAGGCGACTGCACGACATCCTCAACCAGCCGACCGGGCTTTCCAACCTCTCGACGGACCCCGCGATCCGGTTGGTGTTCAATTCGGCGCTTCACTGGAGCTTCTCGGGCGTCTTCGTGGTCGCTATCCTGACATTCGCCACCACCTGGCTCATTCCGATTTCCCATCATGTCGGACGCAAGCCGTCTTCGAATGCCGATGCCCAGGAGGCGATGTCGCATTGACCGATAAATGCGCTCGCACGCGCCATAAAAAGGCGAAAATGCACTCGACAGTCGCCGACGACGGATTAACTATCGTGCCGCACCCGTGGCCGAGAGTCGGAGCAATCTTTTATGGCTGACATATCCACTGACCGGTCGGCGGCAGCCAAGCCAGCTGCAAATTCCCGGCCGCTGCTGATCGCGCTCCTCGTCGCAGGCGCGTTCTTCATGGAAAACCTCGACGGGACGGTTATCGCGACGGCATTGCCGCAGATGGCCGTATCCTTCGGCGCCCGGCCGGTCGATCTCAACATCGGCATGAGCGCCTACCTGCTGACGCTTGCGGTGTTCATTCCGATCAGCGGCTGGATCAGCGATCGGTTCGGCGCTCGCCCGGTCTTTGCATCCGCAGTCGTGATCTTTACGCTCGCCTCGGTTCTCTGCGGCTTTGCCAATGGCGTTGGATCTTTCGTTGCCGCGCGCATACTCCAGGGGATAGGCGGAGCGATGATGGTGCCGGTGGGCCGGCTCGTCGTTCTCAACAATACGCCCAAGCATCAGCTGATATCCGCGATCGCGACGATCACCTGGCCGGCCTTGGTGGCACCGGTTCTCGGTCCGCCGCTCGGCGGCTTCATCACCGACCACGCCACCTGGCGATGGATTTTCTTCCTAAACCTGCCGCTCGGCGTTTTCGCTCTGGTCTTTGCACTCATCCTTATCCCATCGACCAAACAGGCCGGCACACCTCCCTTCGATTGGCTCGGGTTTATCGTCAGCGGGTTGGGCCTTGGGAGCCTGATGTACGGGCTTGAATTGATCGGACGGCCGGAGCCATTGTGGCTGCAGGCAGCAGCTTATCTATTCGTCGGTGCCGTCCTTCTCACGGGGGCGGTCTTTCACTTTCGTGGAAAGGCCAACCCGCTGATCGACTTTTCTGGCATGAGACTGCCAACCTTCGGCGTCACCATATCGGGCGGTTCGCTTTTTCGTATCGCCATCGGCGCCGTTCCTTTCCTTCTTCCGTTGATGTTCCAGGTCGGGTTCGGGCTGAGCGCCTTTCACGCCGGTCTGATCACGCTTGCCGTTTTTGCCGGAAATCTCGCGATGAAGCCGGCGACAACGCCGATTCTCAGGCGCTTCGGTTTCAAGCCCGTGCTCATTGTCAACGGCATCGCCAATGCGCTCCTCATCTCTGCCTGCGCCTTGTTCTCGCCAGATACGCCACTTGCCGCGATGCTGATTGTCCTGTTTCTGGGCGGGATGTGCCGCTCGATGCATTTTACCGCGCTGAATACCATCGCTTTTGCAGATATCCCGGCACGGCAGATGACCGGCGCCAATACGTTGTTCAGCACGGCGTTCCAATTGACCATGGGAATGGGCATCGCCGTCGGTGCTATCGGCATCCGCATCGGGCAGGCTGTCGCCGGGCCGATGGGGCTCGGCGGCCTGCCGGCGATCGAGTTTCGGCTGGCCTTCATTCTGCTTGGCATCATCGCCCTGTTTGCGGTCGTCGATTGCCTGCGCCTTGATCCGAAGGCCGGCGACAACGTCTCCCGAAAGCCGAAGCCAACGGCAAAACAGGCCGTTTGAAGTCCGTCGAGTTTCCAAGCGAAACCTGCTATTTGCTGGTATTGTCTATACGAAGCCAGTGGAGGCAATCATGACCGACCGCGACGACAAAACCAAAGCCAAGGATCAGTCGAAATCGAGCGCGATATGGGAGGACGAAAAGGCGACCGCCAATGCAAAACATGACCGGCACGACCATCAAAGCAGGGATGAACCGCTGGGCGACGCACTAAGCATCGGCGCGGGGCAGGTCAGCTCGCCGTTTCTGACGGAGATCCAGGCGGATGCGATCGCCAAGCAGACAAGCCGGAACAACGGCAAATAGCCTCTATTCTTCGTCGTGTCCGGCTAACGCATGAATAGGGCCGGCAAGCCGACGATCAGAATGACGAATAAGGCGATAGTTACAAAGCGAACCGCTTTCGCGCGACGCGCGCGTTGTCCTGTCCAGTCGTAGACCATGGTCGATCTCGTGCTCCCCGCCGATGATTTGGCCCTGCCGAAACAATAATAAAATATGCTGCCGAAATAAGGTTGCCCGAGGCTTTCTTCAAAAGCAGTCAAGAACTACGCATATAATCATATTATAATACTAGAATCGGTGCAACCCCGCTCCGGCATGTCACCTTTCACAAGGCGAACCGGCGAAAAGTCATTTTGCTAGGCACCTCCAGGCTATATATAGATGCCGTATTGCCCTGGTCCAGCGACGGGAGCGTTTGCAGAGTTGAACACGAAGGAATGCATAGATGACGAAAGTGCGTGCCCTGGTTCTTGAGCGCCAACACGAATTGGTATTGCGTGATATCGAACTGCCGCAGGCCGTCGGGCCGGGGCAGGTCAAGATCAAGATCCACACCGTGGGCGTCTGCGGCTCGGATGTGCATTATTACACGCACGGGCGGATCGGCCCTTTCGTCGTCAATGAACCGATGGTGCTTGGTCACGAGGCGGCAGGCACCATCGTTGAGGTCGGAGAGGGGGTCATGCACTTGAAAGTCGGCGACCGCGTCTGCATGGAGCCGGGCATTCCCAACGCCAATTCGCGGGCGAGCCGACTTGGAATGTACAACGTCGATCCGGCGGTGCGGTTCTGGGCGACGCCGCCGATCCATGGCGTGCTGACGCCTTTCGTAGTGCACCCGGCCAACTATACCTTCAAGCTTCCCGACAATGTCAGCTTCGCAGAAGGCGCCATGGTGGAGCCTTTTGCCGTTGGCATGCAGGCTGCGGGCAAGGCGAAGATTGCGCCAGGCGATACCGCGGTCGTGCTCGGCGCAGGACCAATCGGCACGATGGTTGCAATTGCCGCTCTGGCCGGCGGCTGCGCCAGGGCAATCGTTGCCGATCTCGCCCAGCCGAAACTCGATATCGCGGCCAAATACCAGGGCGTCATCCCGGTCAACATCCGCGAGAAGAACCTGGTGGAGGAAGTCATGCGCTTGACGGATGACTGGGGCGCCGATGTCGTCTTTGAATGCTCTGGCTCGCCGAGGGCATGGGAAACCGTCATGGACCTCCCACGTCCGGGCGGCGTGATTGTCGCCGTCGGCCTGCCAGTTGCTCCTGTCGGCTTTGACGTATCGACGGCATCGACCAAGGAGATCCGGATTGAGACGGTGTTTCGCTACGCACATCAGTATGATCGGTCGATCGCGCTGATCGCTTCCGGCCGGGTCGATTTGAAGCCGCTCATTTCGGAAACCTTCGCCTTCGAAGACTCGATCAAGGCCTTTGAGCGCGCAACCGAAGCGCGCCCCGCCGACGTGAAGCTGCAGATCAGGCTCGATCAGTAAAAGATCCGTTATCTGCCCGGCAACCTATGGCGCCGGCGCGTCGCGTGACAGGTTGCGGACCGAGTTTTGTGCGTACTTGCAATGCGCGGGTAACTACCGGGCAATTTCCAGGCGCAGGCGCTCACCTGATTTCTTGGCGAAATACATGCACTTGTCCGCCTTTTTGAGGAGGGTGGCGGCGGTGTCTTTCGAGGGATCCAGCAGCGCAACGCCGATCGCGGCGCCGATACTGATCATGTGTCCATCAAATCCGATCGGCTCGAACACTCGCTCCATGACCCGATTGAGGAGAGGAATATCCTTGTCGGCACCGGTCGGATCGGCCTCCAGCAGCGCGACAAACTCGTCGCCGCCTATTCTAGCGACGAAATCCGCCGGCCGACACCGCTCGCGCAGCCGCCGCGACACAACTTTCAGGACCTCGTCGCCGACCGCGTGACCCATCGTGTCGTTTATGGCCTTGAAGCCGTTGAGATCTATGAATGCCAGTCTCAGTCGTTTGCTCGACGCGCGCGCCAGCGATATCGACTCCGTCATGAATTCCTCGAAGCAGGCTCGGTTCGGCAGTCCGGAGAGCGCATCGGTCATTGCGGCACTGCGCAGGGCCAAATCCATTTCGCGCTGGAGTTTTACACGGGCGGAAACATCGATAATAACCTCAACGTCAAAGGAGACGCCGTCTATGACGGTCCTTTGTGCCGAGATCAAAGTGGGAATTTCGGTGCCGTCCGCGTGGAGGATATCGACCTCCTCGAGAACATAGGCTCCCTCTTCTGCAAGCAGGCGGTGCCGCCGGTCTCTCGCGGGGCTATCGATCGCGGCCCCTTCGGACGTTAGCTTCTTTCCGCGGATGTCGCTCCACTTGCGGCCAGTGAGCTTCAAATAGGCTTCGTTGACTTTCAGGTAGCTCGACGTTGCGGTATCGCTCGTCGTGATGGCCATGGCAATTGGCGCGGATTCGAACATTCGCAGCAGCATAGAGGTCAGAATTTGCGGCGGGATTAGATCTGTCTCATCCATTGTGTATCTTTGGCTGGGCTTTCCTGATCATTCTAAAATAGCTATCAGCTAAAGTTTAAAATCTTCTGCGTGCCGGAGCGGCCGCGGCGAATTCGGCCATGCGCCGATTGGCGGGTGCGTGCATTGTGAGAAAACCTGACCGACGAAGTGATGCAGATTGAGCAGAAGCGGTCTATTATTCCTCTCTGGCTGAAATCGAATCGGGAAGCTGTCGCCGATGGACATCGGCCGATGTCGAATTTTCAAGAAACTATTTGCGGCAAGGACATAGTGACATGCAGACGTTAGAAATCCCCAGCCAAGTCATCTGCGGTCTTGAGGAATTGGGTGGTCATTCGAAGAGCGGCGTCACTCATGTGCTGTCGCTCGTCGATCCCGATTTGCCGGAGATTGAGGATTTCGAACACTACGGATCAGTGCACCGGATCGTACTGAGGTTGCACGACATTATCGATCCGCAGCCGGGGCTGATCTTGCCGAACCCGTCTCATGTTGAAACAATACTCGACTTCGGTGCGGCAATTGACAGCGAGGCGCCTAGCCGTCTTCTTGTCCACTGCCACATGGGCGTCTCGCGCTCGACGGCCGCGATGACGGCCATCATGGCGCAGGCTCAGCCCGACAAGGATGAGGATTTCATCTTCGAAACGTTGCGCGCGATCCGTCCGCAAGCCTGGCCAAACTCGCTGATGATCCAGTTTGCCGACGACCAGCTCGAGCGGGAAGGTCGGCTCGTGGCCGCACTGCGTCGCCACTACGGAACGCAGGTCAGGACAGACGCTACCCTGTCGGATTGGATGACCCGACTGGGCCGCGGACGCGAGGTTGCCATGGCGCTCTGAGGCGCCTTGATCGACTATCGGGGCATCAAGCGCGATTGAATTTCAAGATGACCATTGCCGTTCTTGCGCCCTGCGTGCGGCGTCTCAAGCGTCAAGCCGCGCGTTTCCGCCACGGCGAGACAGAGGCATTGCAGCTTGAATATGGTCTGCGGCACGGAACGGAATTCGTCCCTCTGGGAGGGTCCCGCTTAGCCCGAAATAGGATGCGGATGTCGAAAATTGCTCGACGATATCCTCGTTCTGCACAAGGCCGATTGGAGGTGAGGCCCATCCCTCTAGACCGTATGTTCGTGAGGTGAAGGTGGCCCGCCCCCGCGATAAGCTGAATTCGGGGGTTGCTCTGGATTGGCCGGAGCCGAGCCCCACGCTTAGCGAGGGCGAACCATGAAAGAAGATAGCGTAATTTTCATCGGCTTGGATACCTCCAAGCTGAAGATTTCGGTGGCGGTTGCGAATGGCGAGCGCAAGCGAGGTGCGGTTTTTCGGCGACATCTCGTCGGAGCCAGCGTCGGTGGCATCGA
>NZ_JBFRFF010000024.1:0-97134 GCF_052114685.1 Rhizobium sp. 2YAF20
GTGACGCCGCAGCCGATGTAGCAGATCTTGTCGAACGGCGCGTCCGGGTTGACCTTGGCAACGGCGATCTCCGGCAGAACGGTGTAATTGGCAAAGGTCGAGCAGCCCATATAGTGGTGGATCTTGTCCTTGCCGATCGAAAAGCGCGAGGTGCCGTCGGGCATGACGCCCTGACCCTGGGTCGAACGAATGGCGGTGCACAGGTTGGTCTTGCGCGACAGGCAGGAGGGGCACTGGCGGCATTCCGGCGTRTAGAGCGGAATGACGTGATCGCCCTTCTTGACKGAGGTGACGCCGGGGCCGACGTCAACGACGATGCCGGCACCCTCATGGCCGAGAATGGCGGGGAAAAGCCCTTCGGGATCGGCACCGGACAGGGTGAAGTCATCGGTGTGGCAGATCCCGGTCGCCTTGACCTCGATCAGCACTTCGCCGGCACGAGGGCCTTCGAGCTGAACCGTCATGATCTCCAGCGGTTTTCCTGCCTGAACGGCAACGGCGGCGCGCACATCCATCGTCTGTCTCCCCGATGTCTTTGTTTTGAAAATTCTGTAATACGACATTGGCACGTGCCAATGGGGCCGCTCAAGCGAAAAATCAGATGCTTAGCTGCCTTTGTTGCAAGAATGAGATGAAGCGTGCGTCGTTTTGATCGCGCTTGTCAGGATGCGCCGCAAAGTGGGCGATCCGCGTCAAAACAAGGCGGCTGCCGCGTAGATGATCGCGTAGCTGTGCATCGCCACGGCGGAATAGAGACCGAAGCCGACCAGCATGCGTTCGGCGCCACTCATAGGCTCCAACTTTTCCTTTGGCTTGACGGAGCCTTTGCCGATGAGGCTGAGAAGGGTAAAGACCGCAAGGCCGGCAAGAAGCGCATTGTTCGGCGCGCCGATGATCCATCCGACGCAAAGTATGGCGCTCGTGACAGCGAAACTTGCGCCCACGAGCGCCTTCTTGGTCACGAAGACCTGGCGCAATACCTGACCGCCGTCGAAGCGGTACATCGGCAGCAAATTCAGCTGATTGAAGCCACCGAGAATCAGCAGGAAGACCAGCAGCGGCCCCTCAAGCAGATGTGGCAACAGGCCGAGATGCGAAGCCTCGCGCGCGGCGATCAGGATGGGAACGAAAAAGGCCGACATGCCCGGTCCCATCAATGCGCATGTCGCGACCTCGAAAAGGCTGTTGTAAGGCCGCCCGCCGATGGCGATGCCGCCGAGCAAGGGTATGAAAATCATCCTGACCTTGGCGTGACCGAAGGCGCGATAGGCGGCCATGTGGCCGAGCTCATGCAGCACGATCACCAGAGTGAGAAAAGTTGATACCATCAAGCCGTTGATGCCCAGACCGAAAAACGGCCAGAGTATCAGGGTAGAAGCGACTGCCATGCCTGCCTGGACGAGCGGGGTTTCGAAAACGCCGTTCGGCTTCGATAGGCCGGTCGATACCCAGCCTTCCAGGGCCCGCATTTCACGGCGCAGCACAAAATAGCGAAAGATCAAGAAGGCAAGGCCCCGGTAGCGGTCCGTTTGCTCGATCAACAAAGTCGCGCCATCGGGTGTCGCGATGACGTCGCGCCTTTCCCGGAAATCGCGCCAGAAACGGCTGTCTAGGGCGCTGTCATCGACGATCATGGCGCTGTAGGCATGATTTTGCGCATTGCCCGTATCGATCGGCCCGACGGCGAGCAGTCGGCGAATGGGTTGTCCTCGTCGGTCCACATGTCGGTAGATCTGCTCGACGGTGCCCGGTCTACCCTCAAGTTCACGGCTGGAGATGACCTGGTGGTGCCAGTCGCCCATGTCGCCCGCGGGATCGATAGCGCGCCACAGCTTCTCGGAACCGGCGCGGAAATGTCGACGAAGGCGGATCGTGCGGGTGCCGATCGGCGCTGCCATCAAGAGCCAGAGAAGGCCGAGATTGATGGTCAAAAGCAGAACCGCGGAATGAAACGACGACATTGTGCTGCTCCAGCGGGAAGATATCCCCGCATGGTCCGTTCTAATGTCGGCATCCTTAAGAAAACCGCCGCAACATTCGTTAGAATTTTAACGGATCGGCCTGTTCAGGCAAATTCCATGATGACCGCATCGACGGCAAGGCTCTCGCCTTTCCTGGCGTTGATTTTTCCGACTGTGAGATCCCGTTCGGCACGAAGAACGTTCTCCATCTTCATCGCCTCGACCACCGCAAGCGTTTCGCCTGCCTTGACCTCCTGGCCTTCGATCACCGCAATCGCGACCACGAGGCCGGGCATGGGGCACAAGAGAAGGCTCGAGGTATCAGGTGCCAGCTTGATGGGCATCAGGCGATCGAGCTCGGCCTGGCGTGGCGTAAACACACGCGTCTTTACCGAAAGGCCCTGCCAATCCAAGCGCAAACCGTTGAGGAACGGTCGCACCTGCGCTGTTATCGGGATGCCACTAACCGCGCCGCGCCAGATGACGTCGCCGGGTCTCCAGTCGGTGACAACGTTGAGCTTCGTTCCGCTGATATCGATGTCCATCTCGAAAGGGATGGTCGCCAATCCTTCCAGCAGACGGGCGGGGATGTAGTTGTTCGTGCCGAGTTTCACGATCCAGTCCTCGGGCAATGGAAGCGCTGCCGGGCGAAGACGGTCCGCATAGCGCTCCCGCCGGTTAGCCTCGATCAGTGTTGCCGAAATCGCGATGGCGGAAAGTGCCGCAGTCTGCTGTCCATCGGGTGTCATCGGCTTGAAGCCATCAGGATATTCCTCGGCGATGAAGGCTGTCGACAGCCGGCCCTCGCGCCAGCGCGGATGCTTCATCAGGGCAGCGAGGAAGGGAACGTTGTGTTCGATGCCATCGACCACGAAGCCGTCGAGCGCCTGGCCCATGCCATCGATTGCTTCAATGCGTGTCGGCGCCCAGGTGCAGAGCTTGGCGAGCATAGGATCGTAATACATCGAGATCTCGGCGCCTTCGAAGACGCCGGTGTCGTTGCGAATGACGTGGCTGCCGAACTTGCCTTCCTGAGGCGGGCGGTAGCGCGTCAGACGACCGATCGACGGCAAGAAGTTGCGATAGGGGTCCTCGGCGTAGAGACGGCTTTCGACTGCCCAGCCGTTCAGCGCGATGTCCTTCTGTGCAAAGGCAAGCTTTTCGCCGGCGGCGATGCGAATCATGTGTTCGACAAGGTCTATGCCGGTCACCAGCTCGGTGACAGGGTGCTCGACCTGGAGGCGGGTGTTCATCTCGAGGAAGTAGAAATTCCGGTCTGCGTCGACGATGAACTCGACCGTGCCGGCGCTTTGGTACTCGACGGCGCTCGCAAGCGCCACCGATTGCTCACCCATGGCTTTCCGCGTCTTCTCATCAAGGAACGGCGAGGGGGCTTCCTCGACCACCTTTTGATTTCGACGCTGGATCGAGCATTCGCGCTCGCCGAGATAGACGACGTTGCCATGGGCATCCGCCAGCACCTGGATCTCGATGTGGCGGGGATCGACGATGAATTTCTCGATGAAAACCCTGTTGTCGCCAAATGAATTCTGAGCTTCGGAGCGGGCGCGGTCGAAGCCGTCGCGCACGTCCGCTTCGCTCCACGCAATGCGCATGCCCTTGCCGCCGCCGCCGGCAGAGGCCTTAATCATGACGGGATAGCCGATCTCGCCGGCGATCTTTTCGGCATGATCCGCATCCTCGATCACGCCGAGATAGCCGGGGACAGTTGATACTTTGGCGGCATTGGCGAATTTCTTCGATTCGATCTTGTCGCCCATGGCCCTGATCGCCTTGGGCTTTGGGCCAATAAAGACGATGCCCTGGCTTTCAAGCGCCTCGCAGAATGAAGCGCGCTCGGACAGGAAACCGTAGCCGGGGTGGACGGCCTCGGCGCCGGATTGCTTGCAGGCGGCGATGATATTGTCAGCGACAAGATAGCTTTCGGAAGCCGGTGCAGGGCCGATATGGATGGCCTCGTCCGCCATCTCGACATGCAACGCGTCCCGATCGGCATCGGAATAGACGGCGACCGTGGCGATAGCCATCTGGCGCGCAGTCTTGATGACGCGGCAGGCGATCTCGCCGCGGTTTGCGATCAGGATTTTCTTGAACATCGGCACTCCACCCGGCTCATCTTCAGCTGGTGTTCTAGCCTCGAATCGCCACGTGGTTCAATCCATCAATAAGGATCGCGACTGGGCCCGTTCCCGCCATATGATGAACAGGCCGGACCCGACGATGATCAGGATGCCCAACCATTTTGAGGCATTCGGGAAGTCACCGAATAAGGCGTAACCGAGTACGGTTGCAGAGATGATCTCGAAATACTGGAAAGGTGCCAGAAGCGACAGAGGCGCCAGGCGGAAGGCACGGACGACCAGCATATGGGCATAGCCCGAGATCGAGCCGAGAATCAGCAGCAGCACCAGCCCGAGCCACGATGTCGGCAGCGACGGCGCGAAATCGGGATTGCCCAGGGTAGAACCCGTCCAGAGCGACACGGCCATGAAGACGGTTCCGCCGATGCCGGCCATTGTCTGCATCGTCAACGGCGAATCGGCCTCGCCGATCGCGCGATTCATGAACAGGTAAAGGGCAAAGAGGAATGCGCAGGCGACCGGCAGCAGCGCCTTTAGACCGAATATCTCGAAGCTTGGCTGGATCACGATCATCGCCCCACCGAAGCCGACGGCAATCGCAAGCCAGCGCCGCCAGTCGACCCTGTCGCCGAGGAAGATTGCCGACAGCGCCGCCAGCATGAAAGGCTCGACGAAATAGATGGCGAAGACATCGGCAAGCGGCATATATTTGACCGCGACGAAGAACAACAGGCTGGCGGCACCATGCAGCATGCCGCGCAACAGGTTCAGCCACGGGCGCTTGGCAGACAGCGCGGAAGCGCCGAGCATGGTGAAGAGCAGGGGCAAAGTACAGACGAGCTGAAAGAAGAAGCGATAGAAGGTGATCTGCCCCGGCGACATGCCTTCGAAGGTCGCCATGTACTTGGCGATCGCGTCCATCGTCGGCAGTATGATCATGGCGCCGGCCATGATCGTCATTCCTTGCAATGGATTTTGATGGATGGAAATGACGGAATGATCGGACATGGGGATTCTTCTGTTTGCGCGCCATGAACCACAGGAGGCCCGTGCGATCAAGCGTCCGGTGGAGCGGGCGGTGGCGAAGGAGCAATTGCGACCCTGATTTTGTCGAATTAGACATGCCGGGGTGGCAGCACGCCGCTCACAGACCTATGTTCGAGGTGCGATTGCTCTAAGACGTAGTTCTGTCTGTGAGCTTCGCTGCGCGAGATCGAAGGAGGAGCATCCGATGCTGAAGACGGAGCACGAGATCATCGTTTTGTCGGAAGAGAATGACGACACACTCGGTGGACGCCTTTCATCGGCATTGGAGGCGGCCGGCATCAGTGCCGAAACGCTCGCCAACCGGCTTGGCGTTCGCCAGGAAACCGTGGTTGCGTGGGAATCGGACCGTTCCGAACCGCGTCCGTCACGCCTCGTCGATATCGCCGGCATTCTGGGCGTTTCGCCGATGTGGCTAATGACGGGTGCCGGAGAGGGTCCTGGAGAACTCAACGACGAACGCGCACTTGAAGCCGTCAAGATCGAACTCGGACGCCTGCAATCGGCCTACCAGGAAATCGGCCGGTTGATCGAGACCACAAGCCGCCAGATCGAGAAACTTGATCATCACATCAAGCTGCGCAATCTCACCAGAGACGTGACGCACTGAAGGGTGGGGGCAAAGGTCAACGTTATTCGGTGAGGGTATCGCCGAAGACGCCCTCGAATGCCTGGCGCAGCTTGACGTCCACGTCCGGCATCATGACGAGCAGGCCGAGATCGACCAGGCTTGTCACGCCGTAGGCGGAAATCCCACATGGCACGATGCCGGTAAAGTGGGCGAGGTCCGGGTCGACGTTCAGCGATAGACCGTGGAACGTCACCCATTTGCGAATACGGATACCGAGCGCGGCGATCTTGTCCTCCGCCATTGCTCCATCGGCCAGCAGCGGCTTTTCCGGCCTGCGCACCCACACGCCGACGCGGTCCTCGCGCCGCTCGCCGCGGACGTTCATCGTATCGAGCGTACGGATGATGACGTCCTCCAATGCCGCAACGAAGGCGCGGACATCCTGGCGCCGGCGTTTCAGGTTCAGCATGACGTAGGCAACGCGCTGACCGGGTCCGTGATAGGTATATTCGCCGCCGCGGCCGGTGGCAAAGACCGGAAAGCGATCCGGTTCGATAAGATCTGCGGCATTGGCACTGGTGCCTGCCGTATAGAGCGGCGGATGCTCGACCAACCAGACCAGTTCGTCGGCGCGCCCGTCGGCGATGGCGGCGACCTCACGCTCCATTGTGGCGACCGCTTCCTCGTAGGGCACCAGCCGGTCGGCGATCCGCCAGCGGACCGGCGGCGAACCTGTAAGCGGCAGCATGGAAGATTCGAGATCGGCGCGCAGCATCGGCAGATTTTCATCCCTGGCTTCATACTTGCCGTATTCAGTTCGGCGCTCTGCTTTTTGCAAATCCGCCGCGGACAGGCAAGTTCACCGCTATATGGAGGCTTTCGCGAAGCAATTCAAACATCGGGAAAAACTCGTAAAAAAATCTGTCACATCGCTCTTGTGCCCCCCCAATGCTTTTGCTACATGCAGCCCCGCCGGAGCAATTCGGCTCTACCACGATGCGGTCGTGGCGGAATTGGTAGACGCGCAGCGTTGAGGTCGCTGTGGGGCAACCCGTGGAAGTTCGAGTCTTCTCGACCGCACCATTCTCTTTCGAGCTAAGTCAATGATTTAGTTTCGAAAGAGCCAAGCGGGCAATGTTCGCGTTTGATTTTTCCCTTTTAGCAAGCGGCTGATGGTTGCGCGTTCTCGGTGCAGCGTCCTTTGGGCGATATCTTCAGCGCATATCACCGGCATGCACATTTGCCGCCAATCTTTGCGCTTGTGAGCTTTTCGTCAAATTGTGGACCGAAATCCCTTTCGCGGGCCTGTTTCCTATTTGGAAGCACTCCTTTGTTAAGCACGATCCACGGACAGGCTCAACAAAGCTATTGAACCTGGCAAACAATCCGTTTTCGAGGAGAGGACCAGATTTCCCTACGTCGACGGGCTGCGGGGAGTTGCGTCGGTTGCCGTGCCTCGGCGCGGTAAATATCGGCAGCATAGGTTTGACGCATATGCGATCTTTTACAAAGCGTTTTCGATGATCGGAGTACATCCACTTTCCTATCCGTGGATGTTGTCATCGGTGTTCTAGCTCCATGGCCTCCTGTCGAATTCATGGGCCCAGGATGTTCTATCGTCAGCCTTCGCGCGCCTTCTGGGGACCTACAGCGTCCCTCTGTTTTTGGTCCATACGGTGTTGCTCTGCTCGTTCACGAGTTCACGAGCTATGCCTTCCTCTATTTGAGCCACATGGGATAAGCTACCGCTTGGCCATGACGTTGGCTTTCCTGGCGTCGCTGCCGGTTTTCGCCTGCGCCGTCAAATGCCTCCATGTGGTCGATGAGCTCTCGACCAGAGTGTCGCGGATGTTCTAACATCATCTGATGCTACTAGAGGTGGTGCGGATATATTGGCGACCAATGAGATCGGCTCCAACGCGCCGGTCCTTGATCATTGGCGCGTCCACCAGTCGAACCAATGTGTTGGCGGATGGCAATTTTCTTTCAGCAAGTCATTTTGCGCTGGTGTTCTTGCCATAATTCGTTGCCACCTTGCCAACGTGGCGTCGTGACTTTCGCGCGTCGATTGACAATCGCAAGTGCGAGGTCAATATTCCTACATCATTGATAAATACGGAGGATCACACCATGACAAGTCGTACAGTCCTACTGATGTCGTTTGCGTCTCTCGCCGTCCTCGGTTCGCTGTCCTTCGTGACGCCGGCAGCGGCGCTCTCGATGAAAGAATGCAGCGCCAAGTACAAGGCAGCTCAAGCAGCCAATACTTTGAACGGCATGAAATGGAACGATTTCCGCGCAGCACAGTGCGGTACGGACGCAACGGCCGCTCCGGCAACAGCAGCGCCGGCAGCAACAGCCGCTGCACCTGCTACTACCACGAAGCCTGCGGCAACCACCAAGGCGATGACAGCGGCAGCAAAGCCGGCTGCAGCCGCTGCCGAGCCGGATGCAGCCGCACCACCGGCCAAGGAGCCGCCGAAGCCTACGATGAAGGCACCGGCCGGCGTCAGCTTCCCTGCTGCCGTGTCGCCGAAATATACCACTGAAACCGCTGGCAAGGCCCGCTTCCATACCTGCGTCGATGCCTATAACGACAACAAGGCAAAGAACACGCTCAATGGCGTGAAGTGGATCGAGAAGGGCGGCGGCTACTACAGCCTCTGCAATACCAAGCTCAAGGGCTGATAGGCTCAGATATGTTGACACGGCGGGCGCCGAAAGGCGCCCGTTTCCGTTTGAATATCCTGCGGATTATTCGTCGTCAGGTATATTGGCGTCGACGCCGATGACGGTGAGGTTGTTCTTCACCCGCGTTACTCCCGGTATGTGGAGCGCCTTTTGTCCAAGGTGGCGGGCGGTTATGGCATCGTCGACCTGGCCTTCGAGAATGATGGTCGATCCCTCGGCGCGAACGTCAATCAACTCGGGGCTGACGCCTTCGAAGCCGCTGAGCGCATCCATGACCCGTTCCTCGAGGTCATCGGCGTTTTCCTCGTCTCTCGTTCCCGCAGCCGGCTGATCACTTTGACCTTCCTGGTTTGCGGTTTCATCGGTGTCGACGACGGTGTAGCCTTTTCCGTTGTCCTCATGGAATTTGGCTGTCGTTTCGCCATAGGGGCGGTTGCCCGACTGTTGCGACGCAGCGCCGGCATTGTCATCGTAGGGCCAACCTTCTTCTATGTCCCGCTCTTCATAGTCCCGATAATCCTCTTCGCGTGTGAGGACTTTCTTTTTGATAGTCATGGTCGGCCTCCTCGTTGATTTGCGGATAGAACGACAAGGAGGGGCTGTTGGTTCAATTCGCCTTCACGCTTTCGTCTTTTCCCATTTCTTGATCAGCCGGTCGCGCTTCAGTTTCGACAGGCGTTGCAGCCAGAAGATGCCGTCAAGCTGATCGATTTCATGCTGGATGCAGATGGCGAGGAAGCCGTCGGCCTCCGCCTCATGCGACACGCCGTGCAGATCCTGATAGCGGAAGCGGATCGACTTGGGGCGGGTCACGGTGTCGGTGGCGCCAGGCATCGACACGCTTCCCTCGACATGCTGTAGCGTCTCCTTTGAAGACCAGGTGATTTCCGGATTGATGTAAGTGAGCACGCCGGTTTCAGGGCCGAGTTCGATCACGGTGACGCGGCTGAAGATACCGATATGGGCTGCAGCTATTCCCACGCCCGGCGCGGCGCGCATCGTCTCGTGGAGATCGCGAGCCAGGAGACGCAGATTCTCGTCGAAACTGGAAACTGGCGCGCAAGCAGTTTTCAGACCTGGGTGGGGAAACATTAGCAGGGGATGAACTGTCACCGGATTACTCTGTTAAGGGAACGACATCGTCATCCTCTAACGATAGGCATGCGGCAGGGCAAACGCCATGGGCTGGATTCTATCCTGTAGATTCTGAACTGTTGATCCTATCTATTTGTTGACAATACGTTTCTTGCCGCCATTCTCCTAGGTGACAGCGATTGCCGGAGAGGTCGGGCGGAATGCGAGGCGGCAGATTATGATGATTGACGAAGACGAACGCATTCGCACCAACCTCCTTGAGCAGGAGGAAGATATTTACGACGAAGACGGCAATGTTCGTTCGGATTTTCTGACGCTCGTCGGCACGGCGCTTGCTGAAGGTAACATCTCGTTCCTCAAGCACAACGTGGTGCGCCTGCACGAATCCGAGATGGGCGACCTGCTGGAATCGTTGCAGCCGGACCAGCGCCTGTCATTGGTCCGGTTGCTCGGCGACGACTTCGACATGACAGCGCTGACCCAGGTCGACGAGGCGATCCGCCGCCAAATTGTCGACCAGATCCCGAATGATCAGATCGCTGCAGCGATCGGAGAGCTGGATTCCGACGACGCGGTCTACATCCTTGAAGACCTCGATCAGGTGGATCGCGATGATATCCTGTCGCAGTTGCCGTTCACCGAGCGTGTTCGCCTGCGCCGTGCCCTCGACTATCCGGAACAATCGGCCGGTCGCCGCATGCAGACGGAATTCGTCGCCGTGCCGCCATTCTGGACGGTTGGCCAGACCATCGACTATATGCGCGACGAGGAGGACCTGCCAGAGAGTTTTTCGCAGCTCTTTGTGATCGATCCAACTTTCAAGCTGCTTGGCGGCGTCGATCTTGATCGCATCCTGCGCGCCAAGCGACAGGAAAAGATAGAGACTATCATGCGGGAAACCTCGCATCCGATCCCGGCGGAGATGGACCAGGAAGAGGCGGCGCAACTTTTCGAGCAATACGACCTTTTGTCCGCGGCAGTCGTCGACGACAACGGTCGCCTCGTTGGCGTACTCACCATCGACGACGTGGTCGACGTCATCCATGAAGAGGCCGACGAGGATATCAAGCGCCTCGGCGGCGTCGGCGACGAAGAACTGTCCGACAACGTGACGTCGACGGTGCGCTCGCGCTTTGTCTGGCTGTTCATCAATCTTTTGACCGCAATCCTGTCATCGAGCATCATCAGCGTTTTCGATTCCTCAATCGAAAAGATGATTGCGCTGGCGGTGTTGATGCCGATCGTTGCCTCGATGGGCGGCAATGCCGGCACGCAGACGATGACCGTTACCGTGCGCGCATTGGCGACCGGTGACCTTGATATCCACAATGCCTGGCGCATCATCAACAAAGAGACCTGCGTCGGCTTTCTCAACGGCATCCTCTTTGCAATCATCATGGGTGCGATTGCGACGTTCTGGTTCCACGATGTCCAGCTGGGTGTCGTTATTGCTGCCGCCATGGTCATCAATTTGGTCGCTGCAGCACTCGGCGGTATTCTCTTGCCGCTCGCCCTGGATCGCATGGGTGCAGACCCCGCTATCGCGTCATCGGCATTCGTCACCACGGTTACCGATTGTACCGGCTATTTTTCTTTTTTAGGTCTGGCGACCTGGTGGTTTGCCATCCACTGACGGTTTCGAGCCGCTCAAAAATTGACTTTTACGTAATAGTCAATATCATGCTTGTTTCGGCGTGCGCGCTCGGGCGGCGATTTGCCAGGAGAGTATAGCGCGCGCCTCATCGAACATTTGCTGCTCCTCCCTGATGCTTCAGCGCGGGTCTGGCGCAGCGGTACTGGGGGACGATTTGCCGGTGAGCAAGTTTTATAGCATCACTGAATTGACGCGGGAATTCGGGGTTTCGACCCGGACGCTTCGATTCTATGAGGACGAGGGGCTGATCCATCCAGAGCGGCGTGGCAGGACGCGCCTGTTTCGGCAGGCGGACCGCCGGCTGATCATTGAAATTCTCCGGGGCAGACGCATTGGCTTCACGATCGCCGAGATTCGCGAAATCATCCAGGTGTACAAGGAGCCGCCTGGCGAAATCGGACAGCTGAAGCTGCTGATGAAGCGCGTGGACGAGAAGCGCGAGGATCTACGCCAGAAGCGCAAGGATATTGACGATACGTTGACGGAGCTCAATCATATCGAGGAATCCTGTTTGGGTCGGCTTGCGGAAATCGGCGTCGGTACCTGATACCGCGTCGTCTCCGTCAGATCCAACGCCGCGTCTGCCTGCAGTAGGTCTCAAAATCGCAGCCGAAGCGCGATAGCAGGACGATCTCCTCGCGCCTGATCGCCACCGACGTTGTTGCGATCGCCGCTGCCACGGCAGCGACGACAAACCAAAGACTGCCGGTCCACAGACCGAAGCCAAGGGTAATTGAGGTGTAGCCGAGATAGACAGGGTTTCGCGTGTAGCGAAATGGCCCCTGCGTTATCAGGTGCGGGGCACGGCGGCGCGATGGTTTGCCGACTCGGCTGTCAAGTATCGTCGTCATCGTCCATAGTTCCAACCAGACTGCAGCGACGATCAGCAAGACGCCGACGACCCGCATCGCAATGGATTGAGATAGCGGCAACAGGAGCGGTGCGCTGCGCTCAAGAAAAAGAGCGCCGACAATGGCAAGGCTGTAAAGCAATGGCGGCCACGGATACTTCAGAGGCTTCGAACGAAAGGCATTCATTGAATAACCCGATCATTGTGCATCTGCGGTGCATTGTATTGCGATTCGGCTTATTTGTTCATTGTCGTCAGCCTTTATTTTACCAGATTGTAGCGGCTCGAAAAGTTGCTGCGCCTGAAGCTTGTCTAGGGTGCATTGGCAGAAGCTTTGGCAGAGTGCTTCACCGGCGGATTTGGTGCAGGACGCGTTACATTGGCGCAGATAGGTGTGGGTCGGGTCGGGCTTTGGCGCTGGTGCTGCAACCGACAGAAGATAGACGAGGCCGAACAGGAGCGGCTGGTGGACCAGATAGAAGGCAAGGCTGTGCCGGCCGGCACGGGCCACCAGGTTTGTGCCAGGCCCGAATCTGGAAAGCCGCGATAGCCAACCGCCGGCAAGCGCTGCCTGCGCTATCCCGAGGCCGAAGAGGAATGGCGTGAACCACGGGAAGATCGGAACGTAGTCGTTCGAGCGCGGCAGATGATTTGACAAGCCGATCCACCGGAGCCACGGCAGGTCGAAGATATCGGAACGAAGATAGAAGGGTGGCGCAATGTTGTCGACATAGATGCCCGCCAGCAGAATGACTGCAACCAGCAAAGTCATCGTCCACGGCAATCTCAAAAAGAGCAGGCCGATGATGCTGGCCGCGGCGATCGAATGGAGAATGCCGAAATATATCCACTCGTCTTGCATGCCAATGAAGGTGACGAGCGAGATGGCTGCAGCGGCTGCGACGATCATACCGAGACGTTTCAGATAGGAACGCCAGCGGATTTCGGGCGTATTGGCCAGAACGAGGCTGAACCCTGCCAGGCAGAGGAAGGTGCTCGCTATGACGCGGGCGTAGATCTTCAGCCAGCCAGTTTCCGCCGTTCCCGCTTCGAGATAGCCAAAGAATTCGAGGTCCCAGGTAAAATGGTAGCTCGCCATGGCAAGCAGTGCGATGCCTCTTGCCGTATCCAGGATGCCGATGCGCGGCAGTTTGCGGGGCGCATCGATGCTCTCGGCAATGGCGGCCATCACTGGGTCCTTTCAGGCGGAAATAGGCGTTGCGGCTTGCGCGCCGCAAGACAGGACAAGCGCGGCTATTTCATGGCGCATCGATATCGAGAATTGCCAATCTTGCGTCGGAAAAAAACTGGCGCCGGATGAGAACCACGATGATGAAGACGCTGGTGACCATGAACACATAGGGGCTAAGGAACCAGCCGAGATAGCCGATCGACAGGAAGATCGCGCGCAGACCCGCGTTGAAGTTCCGCGCCGCGATAATGTTCATGCGGATGACGCGCTCGACCGCCCTTTCAGTGACCGCGCGGTCGGCGTCGATATCGCTCATCATCGGGACGGCACCAAAGAGGATGGTGCAATAGTTGAACAGCCGATAGGACCAGCCGAACTTGAAAAAGGCATAGCCAAACAGGCCTGCAAGGCCCGCCACCTTCAGTTCGAAGGCAGTGCGGCCGCTGTTGAAGACGAAAGGCAGGTCGGCGAAAAAGGCGTTGACCTTGTCCGTCGCGCCCAGAAGCGCAAAGCAACCGCCGATCGCGAAGATCGAGGTCGAAGCGAAGAAGCCGGTGCCATTCTGGAGGCCCGCAAGAATTTGGGTATCGATCATCTTCAGATCGCGACGAAGCGAATTATAGATCCACTCGCGTCGCCGCTCGATCATTGCCTGGGTCAGGCTGGTACGGTCGAAGAAGCGGGCGCTGGTGGTGATCCAGTTCAGTCCGATCCAGAGAAGAGCGAAAAGGGCGAGAGCGACATAGTCGGCGGTCGTCATGGAAGGTGGTCCTCAAAAATCTGGTTCGCCGACTCTATCCACTGGTTGTAAAGGTGCAATGGCAGCGCAGGTCGCATGGCTCGTTATGTTTGCCTCCGCTTGTGCCTGCCTGTAATGTCGCTTGAATGAAACCCGATGTCGGTCGGTCACCGTGTCCAGCGGTGCCATTGACGTAGCCTCGTATCGGCGATGTCTCCATAAGGTGCAAAAATTCCATGTTTCTTTCCGTATTCGACGTCTTCAAGATCGGCGTGGGACCGTCGAGCTCGCACACGATGGGGCCGATGTCCGCCGCCAACCGCTTTCTCGATTTGTTGCTGTCGAACGAATGGCCGCGACCGTCGTCGAACGTTCATGTTGCCTATCTCAAGGTCAGCCTGCATGGTTCGCTTGCCTATACCGGCATCGGGCACGGAACGGGAAGGGCGGTCGTTCTCGGCCTCATGGGCGAACGGGCCGACACCGTCGATCCTGACAGCATGGACGCGATCATTGCAGAGGTCGAACGCACCGGCCACATCACCCCGCCCGGCCATCCGACCTATGCATTCCAGCCGAAGACAGACCTTATCTTCGACAAGAAGACGCCGCTTCCGGGCCATGCGAACGGCATGAGCTTTTCTGCGTTCGACAGGGACGACCGGCTGCTTGTCAAGCGCATCTACTATTCCGTCGGCGGCGGTTTTGTCGTGACGGATACAGAGCTTGAACAGATGCGCGCCAACAAGTCGAAGCCGGCTGCTGGCGAGCGGGTGCCGTTTCCGTTCTCGTCGGCCAAGCAGATGCTGGAAATGTCCGCGCGCTCCGGCTTGACGATCGCGCAGATGAAGCGCGCAAACGAGGAAACCCGGATGTCACCGGAGGAACTCGACGCCGGGCTGGACAAGCTCTGGACCGCGATGAACAACTGCATCGATCGTGGGCTGAAGGTCGAGGGAATCATGCCAGGTGGTCTCAATGTTCGCCGACGCGCGCGCTCGATCCACGACAAGCTTCAGGAGGAGTGGCGCAGCAACCGCGTCAATCCGCTGCTCGCCAACGACTGGCTGAGCGTCTATGCGATGGCCGTCAACGAGGAGAATGCGGCAGGCGGTCGCGTTGTCACTGCGCCCACCAACGGTGCCGCCGGCGTTATTCCCGCGACCATCCGCTACTACACACATTTTCACGAGGATGCCGACGAGCATGGCATTCGCGAATATCTCCTGACGGCTGCAGCTATCGGCGGCATCATCAAGCACAATGCCTCCATCTCGGGCGCCGAGGTCGGCTGTCAGGGCGAGGTCGGCTCGGCTGCGGCGATGGCAGCGGCGGGTCTTGCCGCCGTCATGGGCGGTTCGCCGGAGCAGATCGAAAATGCCGCGGAAATTGCGCTGGAGCATCACCTCGGCATGACCTGCGACCCGATCGCGGGCCTTGTTCAGGTGCCTTGCATCGAGCGAAATGCGCTGGGTGCGGTCAAGGCAGTCACGGCAGCGTCCCTGGCGCTCAAGGGCGACGGCCGGCATTTCGTGCCGCTTGATGCCTGCATCGAGACCATGCGCCAGACCGGCAACGACATGAGCGAGAAATACAAGGAAACGTCGACCGGCGGCCTTGCCGTCAATGTCGTTGAATGTTGACCCTGATGTCTGATGTCGCGCTTGTGGACGCTGTTGTCTAAAAGCTTGACGCTGCCGGCCAAAAGGATTTCAACGGCGGCATGGCTTTGCATCTCATCAAACTATGCGTGGGCGCCGACTCCATCGACGATCTGCGCGAATGGGTTTCCGAGCGCTCGCTGACGGCAATTGCCGCCGGCCTGGAGCCGCACACCACCCATACGACCCGCATGGTGCCGAAACGTGTCGACGAACTGCTGGACGGCGGCTCGCTTTATTGGGTGATCAAGGGGCAGGTGCAGGCCCGGCAGAAGCTGCTGGATGTCAAATCCTTCACCGACGCGCAGGGCACATCGCGCTGCCATCTCGTCCTTGCCCCGCAAGTCGTCGAGACGGCGGTGCAGCCGCGGCGGCCATTCCAGGGGTGGCGATACCTGCCACAGGAGGATGCGCCCCGTGATCTAGCGAGCCTTGGCGAAGGCGTAGCTGAAATGCCCGCAGATCTGCGCCGCGAACTTTCGGAACTTGGTCTTCTCTAACGTCTTGCTCAGCGCAGACGCATCAGGACTGGCGCCTTGCCTATAGCCGAGGTGATGTGCAGGTGGATGCGTGCTTCCGGCTGAGAATAGCGCCAGGCGCGGGCGCCATGGCAGAGCAGCACGTTGATCAGGTCCTTTGTCTTCGAGCGCGGGCGATTGAGGCCAAGATCGGCAATGCGCATTGCCGCTTCGTGAAGCGGATGCAGGCCACTGCCCTTCCGCTTTGTCTTTGCTCCAGTATCGAGCGAGAAAATGGGAAAGTTCTCGTTCATAGCCATGTCATGTCCCCGTAACGCAATACTAACTCAGGACTAGGCCCTAATCACGCGAGGGCCCGGTTGGCCCGGCCGCCCACTGGGCAACCGGAAAACTCAAAACATCGCTGCCTAACACAGCGATGATTACTGCGCGCTCGCCCAGCATTTGATGCCGGACTTCTTCAAAACGTTGCAGGCGTTGACTGCTTCTTGCTGATCTTCGAAGCCGCTGAAGCGTGCGCGGTAGACCTGCGAACTGCCGGTGCCGAAGGCGACCGCATAGGCCTTGGCGGAACCAAGCACCTTACCGCCCTTGCTCTTGGCATTGTCCAAAAGATCGCTTGCCATTTCCTTGGTCGGCGACACGCCCACCTGAATGACCCAGCCATCGGGGCTGGTATCGTTCTTGGCGGACTTCTGGCGCGTTGAACCTGTGGTGACGGCGTCGACCAGCGTCGTGTCGGTCGAAGCCTCGGCGTAGGAGGGAGCGATGGACGCGACCTGATTGGGCGGGACGTCCTGCTGATGTGCCTTGTGCACTACAAGCGGATTGGAAGACTTGGGCGTGATGGTGGCGAAGGCCGTTTCGCTGGACGGCGGCGAAGGCTCGTAGTTCGCGCTCTGCGTCGGAATGCTCTTGGTGGTGCTGGCGTCGATCGCCATGCGAGCGGCGGCGGCGTTGGCGTCAGGTGCCACCGGAATGGACTTCTGTGGGGCGACTTTGTCCGGCGCGGTCTGGGCGATGAGGTTGCCTGGTCCATTGCGCACAGATGCCTGCGGCAGGTAGGTCGCAACAAGTTTGCGCATCTGGCTGTCGCGGGCAGGGGTAGATACACCACCAAGGACCACACCAACAATGGAACGGCCGTCGACCTGAGCTGAAGTCACCAAGTTAAAACCTGCAGCGCGTGTGTAGCCGGTCTTGATCCCATCCACGCCGCGCACCGAGCCGAGCAGGCGGTTGTGATTGCCAATGACGCGGTTTCCGAACTGAAAGCTATGGGTAGAGAAGTAGCCGTAATATTGGGGGAAATGCTCGCGAAGTGCCATGCCGAGACGTGCCTGATCCCGGGCCGTTGTCATCTGCGCCGTGTTGGGCAAGCCGTTCGGGTTTCTGTAGGTGGTCCGCGTCATTCCGAGCGCATGGGCCTTATTGTTCATCAGGCGTGCGAAATTTTCTTCCGAACCGCCGAGGTATTCGCCGAGCGCCATTGCCGAGTCGTTGGCGGAAAGCGTCACCATCGATAGGATCGCCTGTTCGACGGTGACGGCGCCTCCGGCGCGCACGTTGAGCTTCGTCGGGGCCTGTGCTGCCGCATGGGCTGAAAAGGGCACCTGCGAATCGATCTTGATGCGACCCGATTCAAGCGCCTCGAATGTGAGGTAAAGCGTCATCATCTTGGTAAGCGATGCCGGGTAGTGCAGGGTGTCGGCGTTTTCGCTGTAAAGGACGTTGCCGGTCTTTGCGTCAACCACGATGCCGGCATAGCCTGGGCCGCCTGAAGCCTGCGATGGGGAAGCAACGGCGACCGAAGCGATCGCGATGGTAAAACCAAGAAGCATCGACCTCAATAAACCAGCCGGGCGGGATGACGATGCGGATAGAATTGACCTGGACACTGCTTCACTCTTCGCTTGCATTTCGTTTTTAGCTGTTCGGACACTCGCCTCCACGGACGTCCGTTGCAGGACAGAGTAGGGCGTCAGCGTTACCAATCGGTTTATGATGAACATTTGGTTTCGGGAATTCGACGCATTTTTATCGATCCGTTCCAAGGCCGCGGTTGAAGGCCGGCCTCTTGCTGTTGTCGAGACGGCTTTCCACGAAAGTCTGAACAGCTGCATCGATATGTTCCCAATCGGTCAACAATGTGCTCGAAAAACGGTAAAGGACGCTCAAATCCTTTCCGACCTTGATATCCCGCTGGCAGTCTCCGCTTGTTGCCTTGTCCGGAGCCGTCGGCAGGAGGCAGCGGACGACAAAATCCGGCTTGCCGATGCGCGGGGCGGTCAGGAGCACTTCGCCACCGTAACCCGCGTCCGCCCTGAGGTGGTGGGCCGTCAGGCCGTGCGGGCCGGCGAACGGCAGACCTTCGATCAGGTGGAAGTAGATCGGGTCCATACGGCCCGACATGTCGCGCGACATCGTGCTCTGGCCCAACTGAAGGAAAATCAGCGTCGAAGATTGCGAAATGTCATTGAAGCGCAGCCGGTTGGCTTCGCTGTAGCCCTGCATTTGTGGCCAGGTGAGATAGAGATCGATGCGCTCGGCAGCGCCATCCATGCGCTCGCTCGCAAACCGTATCGTATTGGCAGCAAGTCGAACGCTGTCGTCGCCGATGGTAATTGCGATTTGTCTGGTGCTATCGGTATGTCCGGCAAGCGAGATGTGCTGACCAAGCGAGCGCCCGCCCACACTGATGGCCACGGTCAGGGCGGCAAGCACCGCAACTGCCGCTGTCAACCGATAGATGAATCCGCTCGAAATCATCGTCGTTTCGTGGATGGCGGCAGGTGATGGAGAAGCCATGCAGTTGCCTTTTATTCCAATCTCCGCGGCCCACACGTCGAGGTGAGGACTGCGCGGGATTACCGAGTGAGTCTCGTTCTGGAATGATTGGCGCCGTCATGGTTAATGTTACGTTAAGTGAGGGGCGTGTGCCCTGCCCAGAAAATGGAAGAGCCGTTCCTGGGACAGCAGGAACGGCTCAGGGGCGCCGGTCGGACGGGATTGGGACAGGGGACCGGGCCTTTGGTGGGATTGCCGGCGGACAGGGCCGGCAATCAGATTTGGTTCGACCGAATTTCGTTTCGCGATGTCCTACTGGACACTACCAACCGCCACGGTGTGGCCGTCCTGCAGCTTGACCCAGCGCGACGGATCGGCAGCCGACACGCGTTTTAGAAAGGTGTATTCAGTGTCCGACCAGAGCAGGACCTTGTTGCGCATATTGTCGAGAATGAAGTCGCCGTGGTCCGTGCGCACCGTCAACACCGCGTGGCCCTCGCCATTCGGCTGCAGCACGACCGTCATCAGCGTATCCGACGGGGAGAAACCGGCAGCGATGAGCTCCTTGCGCTTCAGCAGCGCGAAATCCTCGCAATCGCCGGCCGTGGTCGGGATCGCCCACTTTTCCTCGACGCCGTAAAGCTCCATGTCGGTCATGGGTTTGATCGTGGTGTTGACGGTGTAGTTGATGGTGAGCATCATTTTCCAACGATCCTGCGTCAGGATTGCCGGCCCTGCGTCGCCGCCGGCATAGGCGCATTCGCTCGGATTTTCCTGGCAGAACTGGTAATGTCCGATCGGCGGTGCCGCATTGCCGGTGATCGTCATGCTCGCCGGCGTCGCATTCGCCAGACCGAACAATCCTAAGGTCAGAACTGCAGCGGTGACGCCGCTGCGAAGCCAGGATGAAATTGTCATTTCCGTGTCCCCGTTGTGGAGAGGAGAATGACAGCGAGCTTTTTATTCCGCGCAAAATTACGTAGTAAAATTAAAGGCTTAATCGAATCAATTGAAAATCGAAAGGTAATAAAACAAGACTAAAACTTGCGTCGAATTTGATCCAAGTTTTCATCGAATTTTATGGAAAATGGCAATGTTCAGGGTGCCTCGGGCCCATGCCGCGTCGTCGTCATCGTTCTGATCTTTCAACGTATTCGGTGTGGAATCAAAATCGAGATGGTTACGATTTTTCGGCGATTACCGTGTTCCGGCGCGCTGACGCACCGAAATCAAGCACCGGTCGATGATCGCAATGACAGCTGAAATCGACGGATTGTGCCATTTCGGGAAAATGAGCGCGAAATATTTTTCGTCGGGAAGGATTCGTTTATTGCGTTGTGGCGACGCGCCTTATCGGCCGGTCACGCCCAAACCCGAAATTCATCCGTTGCTTCGATGACGACGCCGGACATTGCGGTATTCGAGCGCGAATAGTGGAGGGTGCGCCGATCACACCACTCCTTGCTGGCTGAGCACGGCTCCGATGCGCCGTCGCATTCTCTGGCTAGAGAAATTCGCGCAGCGTGTCGCGTGACTGGATCGAGAGGAATTCGATTGCCACACCTTCGGAGAAGTGGCGAACGACGCGACCACGCATATTGCCGAGGCGAACCGGCGTGCCGAGCGACGGTCTGGTCTCCATGTCGAGCGCAGCTCCCGACAGCGAGAGGTCCATGATGCGACAGCTGTAGACGGTGCCGTCTTCCATCGTCAGCTCGCTGACGACAGTGCGCGGCGACAATCGGTCGTGTCGGCGATCTTCCGGCAGTCCCAATTCATGCTTGTTGGCAAGCCATGTCAGCTGAGCGGCGAGCTTTTCACGCTTTCGGTCGGTCGCATTGATCGACATTGTGAAGCCGCGAGCGTCGAGGGTCAGCGCATTGCCTTCGACGCGGCCAAGATGGTCGATATAAGCAACAACGCGTTCATTGGATCGGGGGCGGCCCTTGCAGATGACATACATGTCGCCGGGCGACATATCGACGACCATGCACTCGAATTCTTCATAAGTCGCCAGCATAAGGCGGCCCTGCATGTTGATCGGCACCCGTTGAAAGGTTCGCTGATCTGGGCGAGGGACATTCCGCGTCGTCTGAGCTGGCTGGAATGAATGCATCAAAGTGCTTCTTATGATATCTGCTTCATACAATCATTAACCGCAATCCCTTAACAGAAGATTGTATCTTTGCTTCGGTTTTTGCAGTGCGAAGAGCACTATCGACGTTTCCCGTGTTGAAAAGGGGCAGTCGGTGATTAAACGGTTTAGCTTACCCGTCCACCATCAAAGATCTTCAGATGGACAAAGCGCCGCAACGCGCCCCCAAAGTCGCCGCCGCCCTTGCTGACCACCAGAGATTTCGGCATTTCTTGCGCCTGTGACGGTTCAACTGACATGGCCGAGGGGCCGCTCAGGAGACAGCTGTTGTCAAGGGCGAGAAATTCGACCGGTTCGGCGCCAAGGCCAGTAGAGTTCACCACAGGCATAAGGCAACCAAGCAGCCGGTCGCAGGTCTCACTCGAGGAGCGCACGGGCATCATCACCAGTTCAAATCCCAAATGGCGACCACTGGCGGTATAGCCCGTGGCGTTGATTAGTGTTGGAACCGCATGAGCCATTACCCTGTCGGCGAACTTGACTGGATCTGCCGGCTGGCTGCCGGACCAGATGGAGGAGAAATGCTCTTCCCGCAATTCGCGGCCGAAAAGGCTGCAGATCGCGGTTCCGGCTAATCGAAAACGCGGCCCGGCCGAGGATGTCTCTTCAAGGATGAAAAGATGCGGAAGAATGTGGCGCACGGACGCCGGATCGATCTGCGCGCGCAAAGGTGCATCATATTGACCGCGTATCCGGTTCCAATAGTTAAAGATATCGATGCTGGTTTTCTGGCGCATGGCAGACCATGTCTCATTTCGGTTCAATGTGAGACCATTTCCGATCTCTTAAATACCACCATGCTAATTTCATGCCACGGGCGCGCGACTAAGGTTAAAAAACAGTCTCCATTGAAATTCGCCGCTTGCCATGCGATGAGCAGCCAGCACTTCACGAAGGATTGACCTTTGGCACCAACTGTTGGGGGCTTATGCCCCGAAAGCCGTCCGGGCAACCGGATGGCTTTTTTTTTGACCGACGGTCCTGTATGCCTGATCCTTCCCGGGGATTTTCATTCTGGAATAATCGAGCAAGACATGGACAATGCATCGCCGCCGCCCGCACCTCAGGAAGGCGAATTCGACCCGGTCTCGCCGCGCAGTCCTGTCTTCAATCTGCCCCCGGCGCTGCTTGCAACTCTGGTGCTGTTGGTCGTTATCTTTCTTGTTCAGACATTGCTTCTGCCGCCAAAAGCCCTCGATTGGTTCTTCTTCGCCTTCGGCTTCATTCCGGCGCGCTATGTGACGCCGTTGTCCCGGCAGGGACTTGAGTGGCTCTGGACCCCGGTCACCTATTCGTTGCTGCATGGCGGCGTCCAGCACATTGTCTTCAACGCGTTGTGGCTGATGGCGTTTGCGGCGCCTGTGGTCAGGCGGATCGGTGCAGGGCGATACGTGCTGTTCTGGATCCTGTCGGCGATCGCATCGGCCTTTTTGAATGCGGCGCTGCATTGGGGGGAGCTGACATTACTTATCGGCGCCTCGGGGGTCGTGTCTGCCCTTATGGGGGCCGCCTGCCGGTTTGCGTTTCCGACCGATCGCCAGGGGCCGGCCATGCAGGAAGCACATCTCAATCCGCGGCTGTCGATCATGGAGGCTCTGCGCAGCCGTATGGTATTGATGTTCGTGCTGTTCTGGTTCCTCGGCAATATTCTGATCGCCTTCGGCGTTCCATTGATTGGCGACGGATCGCAGGCAATCGCCTGGGATGCGCATATCGGCGGGTTCCTGTTCGGCTTTCTATTGTTCGCTTTCTTTGATCGACCGCCACCGCCCGTTGATGTCGATTTCGTCGATAGGGACGTGATTGAGCCCAATTGAATAATTGCATTCTGCAGGTGAGGAGAGCACCATTTGATTCCATTTCCGTGCGGGTGGAGAGCGGCACGGAACGTAAGCGGGGAGAATTCATCTAATTTTTGGGAGGATTGAATGTCAGTTTCCGTAAGATCCATATTGGACGCCAAAGGTCGCAACGTTGTCACCACCGGATCGACTACGACGCTTTCCGAAGCGGCGAAGATCCTGAACGAGAAGCGCATCGGCGCAATCGTCATCGTTGGCGCCGACGGTCGTATTTCAGGCATTTTTACCGAGCGCGACGTTGTCAATGCAGTCGCCAAACATGGAATAGATAGCCTCGACAAGCAGGTCGCGTCGTTGATGACTGCGAAAGTGCATCGCTGCAGGGAAGACACCACCGTCGACGAGCTTATGGAACTGATGACGCAAAAGCGCTTTCGGCATGTCCCCGTCGAGGAGAAGGGCAAGCTCACCGGCATCATATCGATCGGTGACGTGGTCAAGTCCCGCATAAGGGAGATCGAACTCGAGGCCGAGCAGATCAAGGCCTATATCGCCGGATGAATTCGAAGCAGCGCGAGCCGGCGGACGGGTCAGCGCGCGTAGGCTTCCTGCATGCGCCGGATTTCCGGAAGCCGTGCCAGGGTTTCCTCGTAGCCGCGCTCGATCGCCTCGCCGGCCCGATGAAACTCAGATAGCCCGATATCGCTCATTCGCGGATGCAACGCCAGATCAGGCGGATCGCCTGCAAGGCGCGCCCGCGAAATCCTGTCCTGAATGATGTTGAAAGCTTGGACCATGACACCGGTCATGCCGAGCCGGGTATAGGGAGCTTCGGCTTGGCGCTGTATCTCGTTCGCGGTCAAGGAGGCGTTGTGCTTGACGACGGCGGAGCGGCCATAAAGATCGTAGTGGAGGTTCACGGCTACCACGAGTGGTTGCTCGTAGGCGCGGCAGACCGATACCGGCACGGGATTGACTAGCGCGCCGTCGATCAGCGTACGATTGTTGCTGCGCACCGGCTCAAAGATGCCGGGCAGGGCGTAAGATGCCCGTAACGCAGTGATCAACGAGCCGTTGGCAATCCAGACCTCGTGGCCGGTGTTGATTTCAGCGGCGACGGCGACGAAGGGCCGGTCCAGATCCTCGATTGTCAGGCCTTCGAGATGCTCCGCCATTCTTTTGGTCAACCGCATACCACCGAACAGGCCGCTGCCACCAATGGTCAGGTCGAGCAGACTGGCGATGCGACGCATGGTGAGGGAGCGGGCAAAAGTCTCCAGTTCGTCCAGCTTGCCGGCGAGATAGCATCCGCCGACGAGAGCTCCGATGGAGGTGCCGGCGATCATACCAACTTCGATGGCCGCCTCGTCCAGGGCACGCAACACGCCGATGTGGGCCCAGCCACGAGCGGCCCCGCCGCCGAGCGCCAGGGCTATCTTTGCTTTTGGCGGCTCGACGGGCAAAAGGGGCAGTTCGGGAACATTGTGCGCGGGAGGCAAACTTGAATCGACCGAAACTGGTCCGGCCCCCTGACGATTCAAACCCCAGTACAGCATTTCATGCCTTCCTCCAGAGCTTATGATTGCCCTTTATCTTTTAGTAGTGTCCCTTTTTGGTTTCCAAATCGTATACGTCGGCACCACCTGACCAACTAGAGGGCGCTCTCCCCGCGTCCACCCTATCGGCCATAAATTTCATCCGGGTCGAAGTGTCTATGCTCGTCGGTGATGCGCACGAACGGCTTTCCGTCCTTGAGCTCCACCGTCCGGTAGAAGCACGAACGACGGCCAGTATGACATGTCGCTTGATGTCCCGCGACCTCAACTTTCAGCCAGATTGCATCCTGATCACAATCGGTACGGATTTCCTTCACCGTCTGCAAGTTGCCGGAGGTCTCGCCCTTCTTCCAGAGCTTGCCTCGGGAGCGGCTAAAATAGTGCGCTATTCCGGTCTGGATGGTGAGCGCTAAGGCCTGGACGTTCATATGCGCGACCATCAGCAATTCGCCGTCATCGGCATCGGTCACGATCGCGGTGATCAAGCCGCGATCGTCGAAACGAGGCGTAAAGTCGCCTTCGTCCTCCAGTTCATGCTTGTCGGCAGATGGCTCGTCGAATGTCAGCTTCATTTCCGGCTCTCGATTGCGCGCCGGATCAGCGGCCCCGCACCATTGTCATGAAACGCACCTGCTCGGCGGGGTCGACCTTGAACGAGCCGGTGAAGGTGGTCGTCAGTGTCGTTGAACCCTGCTTCTGCACGCCGCGCATTGCCATGCACATATGCTCGGCTTCGATCATGATCGCGACGCCGCGCGGGCGCAGCGTCTCGTCGATCGCGGTCGCAATCTGTGCCGTCATCGCCTCCTGCGTCTGCAGGCGCCGGCCGTAGATCTCGACCACGCGGGCGACCTTAGACAGACCTAGCACCCGGCCGTTCGGAAGATAGGCAATGTGTGCCTTGCCGACGATCGGCACCATGTGATGTTCGCAATGGGAGAAGAACGGGATATCCTTGACGACGACCATGTCATCATAGCCCGCGACCTCCTCGAAGGTGCGGCCGAGAACGTCTTCCGGATCCATGTCGTAGCCGGCAAACAGTTCGCGATATGCCTTGGCAACGCGGGTCGGCGTGTCCACCAGGCCTTCGCGCGTCGGATCGTCACCGGCCCAGCGGAGCAGGACGCGGACTGCGTCTTCGGCTTCCTGCTGGGACGGGCGGTCCGATTTGAAATCGAGCTGTGGAAAGTTCTTTACAACGGCGTCCATACTGCAAGGTCTCCTGATCCGCGGCGCGGATCCGTTCTTTCGGTCTCGCCGGTGGCATTCCCCATGGTTGCTGGAGGATCTACCGTGGCGGGCTCCGGGGCTTTCCGGCTGCTTTTGGCAACCTTTCGGCACGGTTTCCCATCAAAACTCGCGAAAGACCGTTGCAAATCTCCGGCCCTCGAACAACATACATATAGTATGGTCATATCGCTATGAAAGTGTTCGAATGGGACACGGTGTGTTTTTTGTTATGAGACGTCGCACCATTGCGCCGGAGCAGAAATGATGATGGACGACATCTACAACAGCAAAATCCTCGAGTTCGCTGGCAACATCCCGCGAAACGGAACGTTGCTCGATGCGGATGCCAGCGCTCAGGCGCATTCGAAGCTCTGCGGTTCTCGCGTTAAGATCTGGCTGAAGATGGATGGCGACCTAGTGAGCGATTTTGCTCATGAAGTCAAGGCCTGTGCGCTGGGGCAGGCGTCGTCGTCGGTCATGGCCCGCCATGTCGTCGGCGCGTCTAAGGATGAAATCAGGCAGGCGCGAGAAGACATGCTTTCAATGCTGAAAGCCGATGGCGAGGGACCGCGCGGGCGGTTCGAGGACATGCGGTACCTGAAACCCGTCAAGGATTACAAGGCGCGCCATGCCTCCACCATGTTGACCTTTGACGCCGTCGTGGACGCGATCGGGCAGGTCGAGGCCAAGCGCATGGAACCGGCGGCGGCTGGTTGAGCCATGTGTGAGGGCAAAGATTGCGGGCATTTGAGGCTCGACAGGCGACCATATGCCGATCGTAACTGGAGGGGCCCGTTTCGGAAAACACCCGACAGGCTCCTTGGTCTTGGGCTCATTCGTTTCTATCAATTGACGCTATCAGGCTTCATCGGCAATTCCTGTCGCCACCTTCCGACCTGCTCGGAATATGGCTATGAGGCGATTGCTCGACATGGTCTGTGGCCAGGCAGCTGGATGACGCTGTTTCGCATCGGTCGCTGCGGACCCGGCGGAACGAGCGGCTTCGACCCTGTTCCGGAAAAGCTGGAGCGGCGATTTCACTGGTGGACGCCGTGGCGATATTTCCGCCTCGAAAGCAAGTCCGTCCAGCCGTGACGACCCATGTCGCACTGTTGCATAGCATTATCCTCGGTGGTGGCCGTCGGGTCGTCATGAGCGAACTGCGAGCAGCGGCGACTGGCCTCGGCTTTAAGAATCCGCGGACGCTCGTCGCAACCGGCAATTTGATTTTCGAGGCCGACAGCCTTTCCATCCCCGAAATCGAGACCATGCTGGAAGCCGAATTCGAAAACATCTTCAGCAAGCATGTCGATATCATCGTTCGCAAGGCCGACGCGTGGCTGAAGCTGACGGCGGGAAATCCCTTTGTCGATGGGCTCGGGAGCGATGTCGTCGTCCGCGTGATGCGCCGTCCGCTCGACGACGCCGTTCTCGATATGCTTCGCGATCGTGCCAACGGGCCGGAGCGAATTGCGATCATCGACGGCGACCTGTGGGTCGATTTCGTATCGAAGCCGAGCCTATCGCGGCTGCTTCCCGCGCTGACCACCAGACGCCTCGGCGTCGGCACGTTGCGCAACTGGAACACCGTGCAGGGGCTTGCTCGCATGCTCGTCGCGTAGCGCCGCTTTTTCTTTACTAGACGCCGAAAAGCCTTTATCAGGCGCCGCGAGATCATTCGGCATTGGATGGTCTCGAATGACAACACCACCCGCATTCGTTGGCGGGACTGGATAAGGAGAATTCGATGTCCAACCTGATTTCCCTGACATTTCCCGATGGTTCCGTGCGCAGCTTTGAAGCTGGCGCAACCGGCCGGGATGTCGCCGAATCCATTTCGAAGTCGCTTGTCAAGAAGGCCGTCGCGATTGCGATAGACGGCACGGTGCGTGATCTTTCGGATCCCGTGGTCGACGGGAAGATCGAGATCATCACCCGCGCCGATCCGCGCGCACTCGAACTCATCCGGCACGATGCGGCTCATGTGATGGCGGAAGCGGTGCAGGAATTGTGGCCCGGCACGCAGGTGACGATCGGCCCGGTCATCGAGAACGGCTTTTATTACGACTTCGCCAAGAACGAACCGTTCACGCCGGACGATCTTCCTGTCATCGAGAAGAAGATGAAGGAAATCATCCAGCGCAACAACGCGTTCACGAAGCAGATCTGGTCGCGCGAGAAGGCAAGGCAGGTCTTTGCCGACAAGGGCGAGAGCTACAAGGTCGAGCTTGTGGATGCCATTCCTGCCGGGCAAGATTTGAAGATCTACTACCAGGGTGACTGGTTCGACCTTTGCCGCGGCCCGCATATGGCCTCGACAGGGCAGATCGGCACGGCGTTCAAGCTTATGAAGGTGGCCGGCGCCTATTGGCGTGGCGACAGCAATAACGCGATGCTGACGCGCATCTACGGCACGGCCTTTGCCGAGCAGGCGGACCTCGACAATTATCTGCATGTGCTGGCGGAAGCCGAGAAGCGGGATCATCGCCGCCTCGGTCGCGAGATGGACCTTTTCCACTTCCAGGAAGAAGGCCCAGGCGTCGTATTCTGGCACGGCAACGGCTGGCGGATGTTCCAGTCGCTGGTTTCCTATATGCGCCGCCGCCTGCATGGCGACTACCAGGAAGTCAATGCGCCGCAGGTGCTCGACAAATCGCTCTGGGAAACATCCGGCCACTGGGGCTGGTATCGCGACAACATGTTCAAGGTGACGGTCGCCGGCGAAGATACCGACGACGAGCGCGTCTTTGCGCTGAAGCCGATGAACTGCCCGGGCCATATCCAGATCTTCAAGCATGGCTTGAAGTCTTACCGCGAACTGCCGATCCGCCTTGCGGAATTTGGCAACGTTCATCGCTACGAGCCATCGGGCGCGTTGCATGGCTTGATGCGCGTCAGGGGCTTTACCCAGGACGATGCGCACATCTTCTGCACGGACGAGCAGATGGCCGCCGAATGCCTGAAGATCAACGACCTAATCCTATCGGTCTACGAAGATTTCGGATTCGAGGAAATCGTCGTCAAGCTCTCCACCCGTCCTGATAAACGCGTCGGTTCGGATGCGCTTTGGGATCGCGCCGAAAGCGTCATGCTCGATGTGCTCCAAACGATCGAAGCGCAGTCGGGCAATCGCATCAAGACCGGCATCCTGCCGGGCGAGGGCGCTTTCTACGGCCCCAAATTCGAATATACGCTGAGGGACGCCATTGGGCGTGAATGGCAGTGCGGCACGACGCAGGTCGACTTCAACCTGCCGGAACGCTTCGGTGCCTTCTACATCGACCAGCATTCCGAAAAAACGCAGCCCGTGATGATCCACCGTGCGATCTGCGGCTCGATGGAGCGCTTTCTCGGTATCCTGATCGAGAACTTTGCCGGCCACATGCCGCTGTGGATTTCGCCGCAGCAGATCGTGGTTGCGACGATCACGTCGGATGCGGACGAATACGGTATGGAAGTTGCCGAGGCGCTGCGGGAGGCCGGCCTCAATGTCGAGACCGATTTCCGCAACGAGAAGATCAACTACAAGATCCGCGAGCACTCGTTGACGAAGGTTCCAGTCATCATCGTCTGCGGCAGACAGGAAGCCGAGGGGCGATCCGTGAACATCCGTCGCCTCGGTTCGCAGGCGCAGACCTCGATGTCGCTCGATGACGCGGTGTCGTCGCTCGTTCTGGAGGCGACCGCGCCCGATATCCTTCGCTCGCGCGCGAAGAAGAAGGCCAGGGCTGCCGCTGCCTGACGCGTTCCGTCTGACAACATTTCATCATGCTGTCAGACAACTGACATAGAACAGCAATATATGCGCCTTCATCGGTCAAGGAGCGGGTCAAGCCCCGGCGGACATTTGAACTTCAACGAGCTGTCTTATGCCAACGAACGGGATACGCGCTTCAAGCGCTGGTTCATCCGTTCGATCGAGGGTCTGTCCGGCCGTGACCGCTATGCAAGGCTCTACGACATCTGGCGAAGCGACATCGTCGGTAAGAGCGATCGGGTTTTCGGCAAGATGCTCGACCTGATCGACATCCGCGTGGACGTGCGTGGCGAATGGCCCCCACAGAACATGACGGGTGCGCCGATCGTCATCGTGGCAAATCATCCGTTCGGCATCGGCGACGGCATTGCGGTGCTGGCGCTTGCCGAACAGCTCGGTCGTCCGTTCAAAGTGCTGATCAATGACGAGTTGCTCAAAGTTCCTGAGATGAACGAATATTCGCTCCCGGTTTCCTTTGAGGAAACCAAAGAGGCGATGACGATCAACATGCGGACCCGGCACGAGGCCGTGCGCCTCCTGAAGGAGGGCGTGACCATCATTGTCTTTCCGGCCGGCGGCGTTGCCACCGCCAAGAAGGGGTTCGGGCGCGCCGAAGACCTGCCATGGAAGATCTTCCCGGCAAAGCTGATCCAGGCTGCGCGCGCGAGCGTCATTCCGATCTATTTCGAAGGACAGAACGGGCGACTGTTTCATCTTGCAAGCAGGGTTTCGCTGACGTTGCGGATCTCGCTCCTGATCCGCGAATTCCGCCGGTTGTCGGGAAGCACGATCACCTCGCATATCGGGGAGGTCATGTCATGGGAGACGCTGAGCAATGGCGTCGACCGCAAGGACCTTTTGTCCCGGCTTTACAGCGCCGTCTTCTCGATGGCACCACCGAAGCGCCCCTTCATGAAGCGGGCAAGCTAGAGCTTCAGTCCATGCTGGTGCCGCTATCGCCTGATGGCAGCGGCTCCTGGGTTTGCGGAACTGATTGCTGTCCTTGCTGTGGCGTCTGCGCCTGCGCGGGCAGCTGCCGCGCCTGCGGAATGGCTTCCACCTCAGGGGCGGTGTCGGGCGCGGGAGCGTCTTGCGGCTGTTGCTCCTTCATTAGCACTTCGACATCGGTGTTCCTGCCGGCGACCACGGTGAAATCGCGCTGAAAGATCCTGTCCTTGTTGCGGGCAACGGCGGAATACTTCCCCTCGGCAAGAATGAGCGTCGGGAAGGCGCTGACGCTTTCACCGACGATGTCGCCAGCCGCCGTCAGTATCGACCAGGCAGTATCGGCCATCGCTTCACCGCCAGCATCCGCCACCAGCTTCAAAGTGATTTTTGCGGCCCTGTGCTGGATTGTCGCCTCGGTTACATGGCCGGCTTCGACCTGAATATCGGCCCGGATCACCGCGTTGACGTTGCCATATTCGGAAACCACGTGATAGGTGCCGGCTCCAAGGCCGACCAGCGTGTTCGGCTTGACGTCCGCCATCACGAGGCCGCGCGTCCCGTCTTCCTTGACGTCGTTGGAATAGATGGAGAAGCTCAATTCATCGGGGGGAATGCGGACATCAGAGCCGGAAACGGCGTTGAGCAGCATGCCGCCGGCATCAAGCACCATCACCTGCTTTTGTGTCTCACCCTTGATCGGCACTGTCAGCTTCTTGGTGACGCCGGCACGGCCAAAGGAGACATTGACGAAGTAATCGCCGGGGGCGAGCTGAAACGCGGCAGACCCGCCGGAGGAACTTGCAAGCAGCGGCAGCTTGCCATCGGGACCGGCGATCGGGCTGAACACATACCAGGAGAGGCCTTGCTGCAGGGGTTGCCCATCAGCCGACAACTTCGCCTCCAGCGCAACGTCGTGCAAGGTCGAGGCCGGGGCGGTCGAGGTGCCAGGGGCAATGAAGGCATTGAGCTTCGGCATCTTGGGCGTCGAGTCCAGCTGCTTGAACTGCTTGAACGCATCCTGCGCCGATGCCGCAGCGCTGAAGCTCAAAACGATCGCTGCGACGAGACCAAACCAGCGAAGGGGCGAGATGCGTGACATTGGATCCCAGTCGATCAGCGTCAGAAGTGACCGTGCCACTTCAAGACCAATGCGGTGGCAAATTCAAGACTATCTGGCCGATTGCCGCAGGTTTCAGGCAGGTTTTCGGGATCGTCATGAAAACCGCGGCAAGATATTGTGGAACCTAGCATCTTGGTCTGATCGAACACGGCGCATTGACATCGTCGGACGGCAAGGCGAAAACCCGGGCACGAGCGGTCTGTTCGCAGCGCGCCGAAAGATGCCAGGCACGGAAAAACATCCCACTATGAAAACCAATATTAAGCTGATCGACTATCTCGAAGTCCGCCGCTCCATTCCCGCGTTCCAGATGTGCGAGCCGGGTCCCGACAAGGCCGAGATCGAGCATATTCTCAGGGTCGCGTCTCGCGTGCCGGATCACGGCAAGATCGCGCCATGGCGGTTCATCGTATACCGTGGAGCCGAGCGCGAACGCCTTGGCGAGGCACTGCTCAAGCTGGCGCTGGAGACGAAGCCGGACCTTTCCACGGAGATGATCGAGGTCGAACGCGCACGGTTCACCCGTGCTCCGGTGGTTGTTGCCGTCGTCAGCAAGGCGGCGCCGCATTTCAAGATCCCGGAATGGGAACAATTGATGTCGGCCGGAGCCCTTTGCCTCAATCTTTTGATGTCGGCCAACGCCCACGGCTATGTCTCGAACTGGTTGACGGAATGGTTTGCCTATGACGAGCGGGCCTATCCGCTGCTTGGGGTCGAACCTGGCGAAAAGATCGCAGGCTTCATCCACATCGGCTCAACGGAATTTCCGGCTGTCGAGCGTCCGCGGCCAGAGCTATCTGAAACGGTCACCTGGGTCGGTGGCGAGGACGCCTGATGTTCTATACGACCGATACTAACCAGCATGGCCTTGCGCACGATCCCTTCAAGGCGATCGTCGCGCCGCGACCGATCGGCTGGATCGGGACGAAGGGCAGGGATGGTTCTTTCAACCTCTCGCCCTATTCATTCTTCAATGCGGTGAGCGATCGCCCGAAGATCGTGATGTTCTCCTCCGACGGCCGCAAGGACAGCGCCAGGAATGCGGAAGAGACCGGCGCATTCACAACGAATTTCGTCAGCCGAGATCTCGTCGACAAGATGAATGCCTCATCGATAGTGGTGCCCTACGAGGTTGACGAGTTCGCCTTGGCGGGTCTCACGGCAAAAGCTGGAACGCTGGTCGACGCTCCCTATGTGGCCGATGCTTTTGCGGTGCTCGAATGCCGTGTCACCGAGATCATAAATCCGATGACGCTATCCGGCGAACGGGGTGAAAATGTCATCGTTTTCGGCCAGGTCGTCGGCATCCATATCAGCGAGGCGATCCTCAAAGACGGCCGCCTGGACATGGCCATAGCGCGGCCGATCGCGCGCATGGGCTATATGGAATACAGCGAGGGCAGCGAGGTCTTCCAGCTGCTGCGGCCGAAGCCGCCGCAGGGCTGAAAGTCCGAATGCAACCCCCCTTTGCGGACGAAGATGGTCAACGACCAGTTAACGGACATGATGAACTAATCTTAAACTTTTTGACGTTAGCGTGACGCCTATAGATCGTTAAGCGAGAATCGTCTCGCAGGTTTCGGGGCTCCACGTGATCGTAGAAGCATTTCTTCGCTGGGCGGAAACGGCCAAAGCCGGAGACAGGGCGAGGGCTGCAAATGCGCTTGGGCGCGCGTTTCTCGGCACGACGATGCCGGCAGCCGAGCGCGGCGCCGCCGAAATGGCGATGACCTATCTTCTCGACGATCCTTCGCCACGCGTACGGCTTTCTCTAGCCGAGGCGCTTGCGCATTCGCCGGCAGCACCCCGCAGCGTCATACTCTCACTTGCCGAAGACCAGCCGGAAATCGCCGGCCAGGTCATCCTTTGTTCTCCGCTGTTTACCGATACCGATCTCGTCGACCTTGCGGTCCGAGGCAGCAACCTGACGCGGGTGCTGATCGCTTCACGGGGAGAGGTCTCCTTTGCGGTATCGGCGGCAGTTGCCGAGGTTGGCGGTGAGGAGGAAAACATCTGCTTGTTGGAAAATGCCGGTGCCTCGATTTCACGAACGTCGATGAAGCGGCTCGCGGAAAGGCTGGGTGACTGCGGTGCGGTGCGCAGCTTGCTTCTCGAGCGCGGCAATTTGCCGTCCGATGCGCGTCATCTTTTGATGCAGCAGGTCAGCGCAGCGCTGGCTGGTTTTCATCTTGTTCGGGCGGCGGTGGGGGAAGCGCGGCTGCGGCACATCACCCGCGAGGCCAACGAGAGCGGGACCGTCGCCATTGCCGGTGCCGTTCAGCATGACGACATTCCTGATCTGGTGGAGCATTTGCGGCTTTCCGGCCGGCTGACGCCGGCGTTCCTCATGCATACGCTGTGCACAGGCAAGGTCGACTTTTTCGCTGGCGCCATCGTCAACCTCTCCGGCTGCGATGATCGCCGCGTCCGGTCCATCCTCGGGACAGGTCGGATGCACGCCGTCAGGGCGCTGTATGAATCTGCCGGCCTCGGCCGAGATATCAGCGTGATCTTTGTTGAGGCCACGCTTCTTTGGCGGAGCGCGTCACGGGCGACCAGAGGAACTGTTCTTGAAAATGTCTCCTCGCGCCTGCTGCAGATATTCCATCGCCAGCGCCGCACCTCGGATGCCGCGGCCGAATTGCTTGACATGGTCGAGAAGCTGACCATCGCCGAGCAGCGGCACTCGGCTCGCAGCTTCGCCTCAAAGGCGTCAGTCGCCGCGGCCTGACCGGTTAGTTCGTCATTCGCCTTGCCACCCATGAATAGCCGTCCGATACGAAATGCACCGGCTTTACCAGCACGTTCTTGATGCCATCGCGGGAGGGCAGCATTTGCCTTGCCTGTTCGATGGCGCGAGACGTGAAGCCGGCAATCCCGGGCGGCGGCTGCGGCTGGGGATCTGACATGACGGGCGGCGTGACAGGCTGTGGTGTAGCATTCTTGGGCGGCTCAGTTTTCTGCGCAACCTGAAATGGCTGACATACGGCGATGACGGTCGGGTAGTGGACATTCGAAAAGGCCTTGAGACGCTTTTCCGATTCTGCGTCACACTGCGCAACGCTCTCCCAGCGTTTTTCAGGCGAAGCCAGATAGGTGCATTGGGTAACGCCGTCGTCGCAGCCGAGAATGGTCATGGCAATCAGGATGGCTTGCATGGCAGACTGTTTCTCTTGATTTCATTCAATCATTTTGGGAATTCCGTTTGAACCGTGAATTGCCTCGGAAAAAAGGCGCCTGCGTTAATTTTTGTTACGTCGTCGAGGCCTCCTTACGACGGCTAAAAGCCATTCGGGGTGAGGTACGAGCGGACATATGAGCCGGAAGCGACCACTTTTATTGCGGCTTTGGGTGTGTCGAGATGGAAAGGCAGCTTGCCTGGAAGTTTGCGTCAGGCGTCCGAGGCTTCGCGCCGCAACCGGACCTGCAGTTCGGGCTCGCGCTGAGCCTGCTCTTCGGCAAGTTCGACCTCACGGATCGATTCCCGCCAGATCGCGACAATGATTGCCATGAGCACCGGCCCGATGAACAGGCCGAGGAACCCCATCGTCTTTACGCCGCCGACGAGGCCGAAGAATGTTGGCAGGAACGGCAGCTTGATTGGACCGCCCACGAGCTTCGGCCGCAGCGTCTTGTCGACGATGAACAGTTCTACCGTTCCCCATACCAGCAGGCCGATGCCGGCAACATGGTCGCCGCTGGCCATAAGATAAATGGAAACCAAGGTGAAGGACAGCGGTGCGCCGCCAGGCACGAGCGCCATGAGGCCGGTGATGACGCCGAGTGTTACCGGCGACGGCACGCCGGCGATCCAGTAGGCAAGGCCGAGTACGATGCCTTCCCCGATGGCGATCACCGTCATGCCCATGACCGTCGAACTGATCGTTGCAGGAACGACGCGCGAGATGCGCTCCCATCGGTTCGGCAGTATACGTTCGCCTAGAAGGTCGAGTTGGCGCACGAAGGAGGGGCCGTCGCGGTAGACGAAGAACAGTGCGATCAGCATGAACAGGAGGGTCAGCACCACATGAAAGGCGCCACCGCCCGCAGCCAGAACAGCGCGGTAGATATTGCCGATATTGGCGCCGCTGACCACCTGCGCCAGCTCGCCGATCGTGCCGGGGCTGCCGATATAGTGCGTCCATTGCTCCCCGAGCCACGGTCCGACGATCGGCAGCACCTCGATCCATTGCGGCGTTGGCGCGCCGAAGCGGTTGGCATGGACGGCCCAGGCAAACCAGTCCCTGACCTCACCGGAGGTGTAGATGACCGCAAATACGATAGGCAGGACGAGGAATGTTACGATGAGAACGATCGCGATCGTTGCCGCGATCGTGTTGTTGCCTGTCCGGCGCAACAGGTCGCCATAAAGCGGCCACGTGGCAAAGCCGATGACAAGGGCTGCCAATACCGGGACGATGAAGCCGTAGAAGAAGTAGATGCCGGCAAGCGCGATCAGGATCAGCAACCAGCGAGCGGCAGAAATCGACGGAATAAGCGCCATGCGCGCCGGCGCAGACGGCCCCAGCCATCGCGGCTCCCTTGACTTCTGTCGATCGAACATACCCACCCGGACTTGGTTTACTGCCAATTGGAAGAACCGGTTATGAGCCATGATATGGGCCGATTCAAGGGAGACATCACTTGAGCGTGTATATTCCGTCACCGTGACACCGGGAAGACGACAGTGCTCGACGAATACTCACTGCGGCCGATGGATGACCTTGAAGGCGTAGAACTGGGTCTTCTGAGTCGGATTGAAGTTGTTGTCGGCGACCAGGATCATGACATCCGTGCCGTCCTTCGCCTTGCCGAGGGTTATTCCCTCGATATTGTCGGGAGCTACGCCAAGAGCGCGCAGGTCGACGACCTGTGTCTTGCGGACAGGCACGATCGTCCGGTCGGTGTTTGCGAGTGAGGCGATCCCCGACACGTCAGTCGCACCTTCCAGGTCGAACATCTCGATGGCGACGGAGTTGCCGACGCCTTGCGCATAACCGCGTTCAACCGCCAGAATATGATGATCATCGAGCGCCAGCATTTCGGACACACCGAAATCGTTCCAGCCGCCGGATTTCGAGGGAGCCTGCGGAATAGGGGAAACAGGATAGACATATTGCGCCTGTTGCACGCCGGTGGAAGGCTCGTAGCGAATGATGCGTGCAAGGCTGCCGTTGGTCAGCGTCGTGATCGGGCCGTCCTGATAAAGAGCCGATTCCATACCGACGAGAAGATCGCCCGAGGGCAGGAAGCTGGTGCTCTCGAAAGCGAGATTGTCGCGGATGCCGGTACTCTTATCGTCGGTGGGCGCGAAACCGTCCGGCAGTGGTAGTTCGCGGATGAACGTTCCATCCGGCTTGGCGACGCGCACGAAAGGCGGGATGAGCGTCTTGGCGTTGCCTTCGCTGCTCCAATAGATGCCGTCCTTGCCAATGCGGATCGATTCAGGATCGACGCCTTTGCTCATGAATGGCAGGCCGTTCTTATCCAGCAACGTGACATGATCAAGGATTGTCACACCCTTGAGACCCGATGCGCCGACATCGATATCGAGATGATAGAACCGCGCCGGCCCCCGTTCAGAGCGATCGTCGCTGATGGCGATGTAGAGGCCACTGGCGGGGTCGAAATCGATTCCGGAAAGGCCACCGACCTCAACGCCGTTTTCACCGAAGCCTGTCGGAATGTCGAATTCGCCGAGATAGGAAAGGCCGATGCCGGCCTGGCAATCGCCGAATGGGCAGGGGGTTTCGATCGTCGTGCCGATCTCGGTTGCGGCCGCGGTTTGAATGAAAAGGAGGAACAGCGATAGGGTTATCGAAAAGGGCTTGAACATAGCGATCGGTAAAATCCGGATTTCGTTAGATATTGTTTATGCTCGTGCAGGCTGACATGTAATACCCGTCTCGGGCACAGCACATCTATCAACGACACCATGACGCTTTCGCAACGGTGCCCTGTCATTTTCATGAAATTCGAGAGGGCACCCTTCCTTCGTTCAAATATCAAGATTTTCGGCGAAGGCGGCGCGTTCCTGAATAAAACGGAAGCGGGCGTCGGGTTTCGTTCCCATGAGGTTGTCGACAGCAACGCGGGTGCCTTCGAAGTCGACATCGTCTATAGCAACCTTCAGCAAGGTTCGCTTCGAAGGATCCATCGTTGTCTCCTTGAGCTGCGCCGGCAGCATTTCGCCAAGGCCCTTGAAGCGGCTGATCTCGATCTTGCCTTTGCCTTTGAAGACGGTGTCGGTCAGCTCCTGGCGATGGACATCGTCTCGCGCATAGGCCGATTTTGCCCCCTGTGTCAGCTTGTAGAGCGGCGGGACTGCGAGGAACAGATGACCGCCGCGGATCAGCTCGGGCATTTCCTGATAGAAGAACGTAATCAGCAGCGATGCGATATGGGCGCCATCGACGTCGGCATCGGTCATGATGATGATGCGCTCGTAGCGCAGGTCCTCGTCGCGATATTTTGTCCGGGTGGCGCAACCGAGCGCCTGGATCAGGTCCGACAATTGCTGGTTGGCCGACAGCTTTTCGCGGCCGGCGCTGGCAACGTTGAGGATCTTGCCGCGCAAGGGCAGGATCGCCTGGTTGGAGCGGTTGCGCGCCTGCTTGGCGGAGCCACCGGCCGAATCGCCTTCGACAATGAAAAGTTCAGCGCCGGCAGCGGTATTCTGGGCGCAGTCGGCGAGCTTGCCGGGCAGACGGAGCTTGCGAACGGCGGTCTTGCGGCCGACTTCCTTTTCCTTGCGGCGGCGGAGACGTTCCTCGGCCCGTTCTATGACCCAATCAAGCAGCTTTTCCGCCTCGGCCGGATTGTCCGCCAGGTAGTGGTCGAAGGGGTCGCGCAGCGCGTTTTCGACGATACGCTGTGCTTCGGCGCTCGCCAGCCTGTCCTTGGTCTGGCCGACGAATTCCGGCTCGCGGATGAAGACCGAGAGCATGCCAACCGCCGAGATCATCACGTCGTCGGTGGTGATGCCGACAGCGCGCTTGTTCTGAGTCAGGTCGGCATAGTTCTTCAGGCCTTTCAGCAAGGCGATGCGGAGACCGGCTTCGTGCGTGCCGCCTTCGGTCGTCGGAATGGTGTTGCAATAGGAGTGGACCTGCGGATCGCCGCCATACCAGGTGATCGCCCATTCGAGCGAACCGTGACCGTTGGCCTTTTCCGATTTGCCGGCGAAGATCTCGCGGGTGACGGTGAATTCCTTGCCCATCGTGGCCTGCAGGTAATCCTTGAGGCCACCCGGAAAATGCAGGACTGCCTTGTCTGGAATGTCCGAACCCTCAAGCAGCATGCCCGGATCGCAGCTCCAGCGAATTTCGACGCCGCCGAAGAGATAGGCCTTCGAGCGCGCCATGCGGAAGACACGGGCGGGATCGAACTTGGCATGCTCGCCGAATATCTGCGGATCGGGATGGAAACGAACGCGCGTGCCGCGGCGATTGTGGACATCGCCCAATTCCTCGAGACCGCCCTGCGGCAGGCCGCGTGAAAAGCGCTGACGATAGAGTTTGCGGTTGCGCGCCACTTCCACTTCGAGATCGTCGGAAAGTGCGTTGACGACGGACACGCCGACGCCATGCAGGCCGCCCGAGGTTTCATAGGCCTTGCCGTCGAATTTGCCGCCGGCGTGCAGCTTGGTCATGATGACTTCGAGCGTCGAGACCCCTGGAACCTGCGGATGGTTTTCGACCGGAATGCCGCGACCATTGTCGCTAACGGTCAGATAGCCCTGGCGGTCGAGATGGACCTCGATGAAATTGGCGTGGCCGGCGACCGCCTCGTCCATCGAGTTGTCGATGACTTCCGCAAAGAGGTGATGCAGCGCTTTCTCGTCCGTGCCGCCAATATACATGCCGGGGCGCATGCGCACGGGCTCTAGGCCCTCGAGCACGCGAATAGCCGAGGCATCATAACCATCCGAGGATGATTGCGTCGGCAGCGCGGGCCGCGGTGCGGCGGCAACCGGCGCTGCTTTCGTCGTCGGTACGACAGGCTTTTCTACCGGCCGCGTTTCAGGAACCGGAAGTGCGGAAAAGAGATCGTTGTTGTCATCCATGAAGCGTTCAGATCTTACCTTAGAGAAAGGATTGCTGGCTCGCCGGGATCGAGCCGAACCCAAAAATTCAACGCTTTGCCGCCGCGTTCGCGAATCATCCAGATATTGCCAGAAGGCCGGGGAAAAGGCGACGTCGGTGTCCAGCGTGACAATTGGAGAAAAGATTTGCTTCCTCGCGCCGGGAATGGCAAGCCAGACCTGTCAGAGGGAACCGAACCGCGCAAGAATGTCCACAGCTCATTTCGTCATTATCGCTGCAATTGTGGCACTTCTATCACCCTTTGTTGCATCGGAGGCCACCGCTGCGGAGGTGTTGGCCCCTTTTAAGGATGAGCTGTTCTCCAGCCAGACGGTCATCGAGAACCACGACAATGGTGCCTTCGAGACGATCGACTATCAGGAGATGCGCGATATCAACGGCCGCGACCTTATCCCCGAAAGACGGGTGAAACCGGCCTATCTATCTCTCGGCGTCCGCGACAAGCAGGTGGACGAGACACTGGTCCTCGGCGATCGAAAACTGGATGTCACCAGAGTGGGACCTGATGGCGGCCAGGCATTCACGGTCATTTTCATCCACGGCCGCGATGGCGACCGGCGGCTTGGCGCCAACGATTTCATGTTCGGCGGCAATTTCAATCGCCTGAAAAACCTGGCGCTCAATGGCGGCGGCACTTATTACGCCCCGACCGTCAAGACCTTCGACAGTGACGGCGTCGCAATTGTCGCAGCACTTATCCGCTACGCCTACGAGAAGTCGGGCGGCAAGCCGGTCATTCTTTCCTGCGCCTCGATGGGCAGTCAGATATGCTGGGGGATGACGCGGGACGCGCAAACCGTCAAGCGACTGAAGGGAATGGTTATCCTCAGCGGCGTCACCGACCCGGCCTTTCTCAAAAGTCCGTTTCACAAGGCGAAGCTTCCGATCTGGTTCACGCATGGCAGCAACGATCCGGTTTATGCGGCGACAGACCAGGAACAATTGTTCGAAAAACTGTATAACGCCAAATACCCCACGCGCTTCACTCTGTTTGCCACCGGCTCCCATGGAACGCCCGTGCGCATGACGGATTGGCGAAAAGTGCTGAATTGGCTCCTGCTCACCAAGTCGTAGTGACTATTTTCGCATCGATGAATTTTTAAACGATTCGAATTGAATACAACGGCTTTCAACAACTTCCTTTTTCTCCCCGCTTTTGTTAGTCGGCATAGATGTGAGGGGAGTGAAGCACCAAATGACCACAGCTATGCGTCCGCTAATGGCGGGAAACTGGAAGATGAACGGCACCCGTGATTCTCTAACCGAGATCAAGGCGATCGCCGATGGCGTGAAGAACCCGCTCTCCGAAAAGATAGAAACGCTGCTTTGCCCGCCGGCGACGTTGCTTTATGTGGCCACGGCGCTTTGCGACGACAGTCCGCTTGCGATCGGCGCCCAGGATTGCCATCAGGGCGTCAGCGGCGCCCATACCGGCGATATCTCCGCCGCGATGATCGCGGATTGCTTCGGGACCTACGTCATTGTGGGTCATTCCGAGCGCCGGAGGGATCATGGCGATACGAACGAATTGGTGCGCGCCAAGGCGGCAGCCGCGAATGCGGCGGGCCTGACGGCGATCATTTGCGTCGGTGAAACTGACGAAGAGCGGAAAGCCGGCGAGACGCTCGACGTTTTGCGCCGGCAGATATTTGCCTCAGTTCCCGAGGGCGCGACGGGCGAAACAACCGTCATCGCCTACGAGCCCGTCTGGGCGATCGGCACCGGCAAGACGCCGACGCGGCCAGACATCGAGGCAGCGCATGCCTTCATGCGGCTCGAACTTTTCGAGCGCTTCGGTGCTGAGGGAAAAAACATCAGGCTTCTCTACGGCGGCTCGGCAAATCCTAGGAATGCCAGCGAGATCATCGGCATCGCCGATGTCAACGGGCTTCTGGTGGGTGGCGCGAGCTTGAAAGCCGCCGATTTTCTCGCCATCTACGGGGCATACGAGCAACTTCACGCTTAAAGGCCATGCTGACGCCATTCCGTTCTCTCAAAAGGGCTTGGAATAGGTGAGAGCCTCATGTAAAGAGCCGCGAGCTTTTATTCATTATGCCGGCGTGAGCGGGCAGGACTGGACCCATGCAGACCGTTTTGATTGTCATTCATCTTATGATCGTGCTGGCGCTTGTCGGCGTCGTGTTGATCCAACGCTCCGAAGGCGGCGGCCTCGGCGTCGGCGGCGGATCTGGCTTCATGTCGGCCCGCGGTACGGCGAATGCGCTGACCCGCACGACCGCAATCCTGGCGGCGCTGTTCTTCATCACTTCGCTCGGCCTCGGCGTTCTGTCGCGCTACGAAGGTCGCCCGACAGATATCCTGAACCGCATCCCGTCCACCACGGGCCAGGGCCGCGGCGTACTTGATTCGCTCGGCGGCGCTCCGGCAGCCGGCCAGGCACCCGCCAATGGCCAGGCGCCAGCAGCTGCCGGCACGACTGCGCCTCAAGCTCCGGCCAGCCAGCCAGCGGCCGTAGGGCAGCCCGCACCGGCCGCTCAACCGGCTCCAGCGCCGGCCCAGAGCAACACGGGCGTACCGACTGGCAACTGAGTCTGTCTTGAAATAAACTTCCGGCAGGTCTTCGGATCTGCCGGTTTTCTTTTGTCCATACGTCGCGTCCGCCTCCGAAAGTTCCGGAAAAGAATTTTTGGGCTGGCGGAATCGTTTGTTAAAAGGTATCCGGTGACTCCCATGGCGCGATATGTATTCATCACTGGCGGCGTGGTTTCCTCTCTAGGCAAGGGAATTGCGGCTGCGGCTCTCGGAGCATTGTTGCAGGCCCGTGGTTACAGGGTCCGCTTACGCAAACTCGATCCATATTTGAACGTGGATCCGGGGACCATGAGCCCCACCCAGCACGGCGAGGTGTTCGTCACCGACGACGGTGCGGAAACCGACCTCGACCTTGGGCACTACGAACGCTTTACGGGGCGCTCGGCCACCAAGACCGACAACATCACGACCGGTCGAATCTACAAGAACATCATCGACAAGGAACGGCGCGGCGACTACCTCGGAGCAACAGTTCAGGTCATTCCGCACGTTACCAACGAGATCAAGGATTTCGTGACCGAGGGCAATGATGAGTACGATTTCGTCATCTGCGAGATCGGCGGCACGGTCGGCGACATTGAGGCGATGCCTTTCATGGAGGCGATCCGCCAGCTCGGCAACGACCTGCCGCGCGGAACCGCGGTCTATGTGCACCTGACGCTGATGCCTTACATCCCGGCTGCCGGCGAATTGAAGACGAAGCCGACACAGCATTCCGTCAAGGAACTGCAGGCGCTGGGCATCCATCCGGACATCCTTCTGGTACGCGCCGACCGCGAAATTCCGGAAGCCGAGCGTCGCAAGCTGTCGCTGTTTTGCAATGTCCGCCAGTCGGCGGTCATTCAGGCGCTCGACGTTGCCAATATCTATGACGTTCCGATGGCCTACCATAAGGAAGGCCTCGACAACGAGGTCCTAGCAGCTTTTGGCATCGAACCGGCCCCGAAGCCGCGTCTGGATGCGTGGGAAGAGGTCTGCAACCGCATTCGCACGCCTGAGGGTGAAGTCACGATTGCCATCGTCGGCAAATATACCGGCCTCAAGGATGCCTACAAGTCGCTGATCGAGGCGCTTCACCACGGCGGCATCGCCAATCGCGTCCGGGTCAATCTTGAATGGATCGAATCGGAGGTCTTCGAAAAGGAAGACCCGGCCCCCTATCTCGAGAAGGTTCATGGCATTCTGGTGCCTGGCGGTTTCGGCGAGCGCGGGTCCGAGGGCAAGATCCACGCAGCGCGTTTTGCCAGAGAGCGGCAGGTCCCTTATTTTGGCATCTGCTTCGGTATGCAGATGGCTGTCATCGAGGCGGCACGGAACCTTGGCGGCATCGAACACGCATCCTCCACCGAGTTCGGCGCAACGACGGAGCCGGTGGTCGGCCTGATGACGGAATGGCTCAAGGGCAATGCGCTTGAGAAGCGGAATGCAGCGGGAGATCTCGGCGGAACGATGCGGCTTGGCGCCTATCAGGCGGCGCTGAAGAAGGGCACGAAGATCTCAGAGATCTATGGTTCAACCGAGATCTCCGAACGCCACCGCCACCGCTACGAGGTCAATGTCGATTACAAGGATCGCCTGGAAAGCTGCGGCCTGGTTTTCTCAGGAATGTCGCCCGATGGCATACTACCGGAGACAATCGAATATCCCGATCATCCCTGGTTTATCGGCGTGCAGTATCACCCGGAACTGAAATCGCGCCCGCTTGACCCGCATCCGCTGTTTGCGAGTTTCGTCGAGGCCGCCCTTGAACAGAGCCGTCTCGTGTAACGCAGCGAGTAATTTTTCTGGACAAAGCTAAGCCCAGCAACTGTCGGGCTTAGCTCGTTTTTGGGGTTGAATTTTTGCCGTATTACGTCGTTTAACTATCGCGCGTCTGGTGTTTCCGTGGCAGTTTGCCGCCAGACACCAGGAATAGGTTGATGATCCTTAATCCATTCGACGACCGACCCGACAGGGCTCGCGCAAAGGTCGTTGTGACCTATATTTTTCTCGTCATCTTCAATATTGGCACCTGGGCCTGGGCCTGGTTTGCATTTTCAGACCGCCCGGCGCTGCTTGGCACAGCGGTTCTTGCCTATATGTTCGGCCTTCGCCACGCGTTTGATGCCGACCATATCGCAGCGATCGACAATGTGGTGCGCAAGCTGGTGCAGGAGAGGAAGGCGCCGTTTTCCGTCGGCTTCTTCTTCTCGCTCGGCCATTCGAGCATCGTTGTCCTTGCTTCGGTCGCGATCGCTGCGACGGCTGCGGCGATGCAAAGCCGGTTCGACGGGTTTCACGTTATAGGCGGCGTGATCTCTACGGCAGTTTCCGCTCTCTTTCTGCTTGTGATCGGCATGGCCAATCTATTCGTTCTGCGCAGCGTCTGGGCGGCTTTCGAACGCGCGCGCCGGGGAGAGAACATTGTCGACGAGGATCTGGACGCGCTGCTTGCCGGCAGCGGCTTTCTCGCGCGCATCTTCCGACCGATGTTCAAGGTCGTGGCGCGATCATGGCACATGTACCCGATCGGCTTTCTGTTCGGTCTGGGCTTTGACACCGCGACCGAGATCGGTGTTCTCGGTATTTCCGCAGCCCAGGCGGCGCAGGGGATGTCGTTCTGGACCATCCTGGTCTTCCCTGTACTTTTCACCGCCGGCATGTCGCTGATGGATACGACGGACAGCGTGTTGATGACCGGCGCCTATGGCTGGGCGCTCGTCAAGCCGATCCGCAAGCTATGGTACAATCTCACGATTACCGCGGCGTCGGTCGTTATCGCCGTCTTCATCGGCGGCGTCGAGGCGCTCGGACTTCTTGCGGACAAGCTGGGTCTCGAGGGGGGAGTGTGGAGCCTGATCGGCGACCTCAATGACAATCTTGCGAACTTTGGTTACGCTGTCGTGGCAATATTCCTGGCAACCTGGCTGATTTCAGCCGTGCTCTATAGGGCGCGCGGCTATGATAACTTGCAAATCAACACACCCTGACGCATCATTTGCAACTGCTGTCGCGAGCGCTTTCCGCCACGAGAAACGCAGATTTCAATCCGGGGGTATTACCATGGGCCGGGCAATCGGACGCGTTCGTGTTGCACTTGTAGCGCTCATATGCATCGCCGGCTCGCAGACGGCAATGGCGCAATCGTCCGTGGGGTGCTCGTTGCAGCCGGTTGTCGGCACGTCCCGACAGGTTCTCCACTGCGGTAACGGGGTAAGCATCACGACCGAGGCAGGCGCACGTTTTCAGCTGGCTGATCGTAACGGCGACGGTAGGATTGATTCGGTTTCGCTCACCAGCAAGGCGGTGCTGGTCGATGTCGACAGCCGCAAGGTCAAGGGTGGCTTTGAGGTAATAACCCCGCAGGCTATCGCCGCTGTGCGAGGCACAAGGTGGGCTGTCGATGCGGAAGGCGGCAAGACCTCGGTGCTGGTTCTCCGTGGCAAGGTCTCCGTCAGTCGGCCGCACACCCGGTCCGCCGTGTTGTTGGGGCGAGGGCAGGGCGTCGATGTCGATGGCGGCAGTAGCCCGCTGGTCGTGAAGCAGTGGTCGGCGCCCAGGTTCTCAGCCCTTATGGCTCGGCTTGGCCAATAAGATTGCCCGCATGCGCCGACCGGCCCGCCAGACACTGATCGCGCTCGGCCTTGCTGCTGCCTGGGGTGCGGGGCTTGGTATCGTTCATCTCAAAGGCGATATTCCGCTGGTCGACGGCCTTGAGGCGACGCTTACAAATTTCAGAACGGCACTGCGAGGCAAGCAAACTCCGCCTGGCAACGTCACGATCATCGCCATTGACGACGAGGCCGCGCGCAAAGCCGGCGGTTATCCGCTGCCACGAACGACTGTTGCCAGGATCGTTACCGCAATTGCTGCGTTGAAACCAAAGGCCATTGCGCTCGATCTGCTATTGATCGATCCGGGGCCCGGGGACGGGGATGTCGCCCTTGCACAGGCGCTCAAGCAGGCCAAGAGCATCATCGCGGCCGCAGCCGTCTTTCCGGACAGCAGGCAAAGCGTGGTGGGCGACGAGGGCTTGCTGGCGGGTCTTCCCAATGCGCAGGAGTTGTTGCTGCCGCAGCAGCGCTTCACCGATGCCGCCTCGTTCGGTCTCGTCAATGTCCAGACCGACAAATCAGGCGTGCCGCGCTTCGCGCCGATGCTGTTTCTCAGTGGCGACCGCATCGAGCCCTCCTTCCCACTGAGCGTCGTCACGGCCGCGACGGGGACAGAGCCGGGGCTCGAGCCTGATGGCGTCACCATCGGTGGACATGTGATCTCGACTGATATCGGTCACCTCTTGCCGATCGCCTTTTACGGTCCTCGCGGAACGATCCCGACTGTCAGCGCTTCCACGGCCCTGACCGGCAAATTGCCCGAGGCGTTGATCAAGGATCATGTCGTCGTAGTCGGCGCGACGGTCACGGGCGGCGGAGACGTGTTCCCGACGCCGTTCGATCCGGTGCTGCCGGGCGTGGAAGTCATCTCCACAGCGATATCGCACCTCCTGGCCGGTAACGGCCTCGTCCGCAACCATAGCGTCCGGCAGCTGGACCTTGGTTTCGCGGTTGCCTTGCCGCTGATCCTTGTTGGTCTGCTGGCGTGGAGGCGAAGCGCCATCGGCCTGGTGGCGATGCTGGCGGTTGCTGTGATCTGGCTTTCCACCAACTTCATCGCATTCACGCATGGCATCTGGCTGGCTGCGGCGCTGCCGATCGCGGCGGCTGTGCCACCCGTCATTCTGTTCGGCGTGTCACAGCTGCTTCTGGGGCGGCGGCAGGCGACCCATTTTGCGCAACAAAGCGAATTGCTGCAGCGTGTCCAGGCGCCGGGATTTGCCGAAATTCTGGCGCACGACCCTCAGTTTCTAGCCGACCCGGTGCGGCAGGACGCGGCGGTGGTTTTCATCGACATCAATGGCTTTACCGGCCTCAGCGAGACAATCGGTCCAAGCGCGGTGCGCGAGCTTCTGAACGGCTTCTACGATCTTGTGGACAGGGAGGTGACCGCCTGCGGTGGCGCCATCACGAGCTTCATGGGGGATGGGGCGATGATCCTTTTCGGCCTGCCTGCACCCTCAACGGACGATGCGGCCAATGCTGCCAGATGCTGTATTCAGCTGACACACCGAATGCGCGATTGGATCGATACCTTGCCTGAAGCTACAGCCTCGCGGATCGGCTTTAAGATCGGCGCACATTTCGGCATCATCGTCGCATCGCGGCTTGGTGGCGGCAATCGCCAACAGATCTCAGCGACGGGCGATACCGTCAACGTCGCCAGTCGCCTGATGGAAGTTGCGGCTCGAAATCAGGCGCCGCTGGCGATCAGCAACGAATTGCTCTTGGTCGCGCGCCGACAGATCGAGCCCTTCGAGGAGGGAAGCCTCGAAGGGCCGATCGAAACCCGGGTGCGCGGCCGCTCCGGGTCGCTTTCGATCTGGCTATGGCGAGGATGACCGCCGGAGCCATTGCTCTGGAAGTCAGATGATCGGCGCTGGTTCGGCTGCAAGGGCAGTCAAAAGTTCCTGGAAGCGGGGCATTTGCCGAAGTGGATCGAGATCGGAATCGTTCTTGAACCACAGCACGTGGTAGGCCGAGCCATGCGGCAGCAGGGTTTCCAGCAGATCTATCGCGGCATCGAGGTCACCCAGCATGGAGTAGACGCAAGCGATGTTGTATTGCGCGACAATGTCTTCCGGGTCGATCGCCAGTGCGCGCGCCGCCCAGTCCCGGGCTCTGTCGCCTTCGCCAAGATGCGCCAGGGCAAGGGCGCCGCGGTGGGCAGGGCCTGAGTTCTCAGGATTACGGTTAAGCGCGCGCTCGGCCCGCTCTATTCCCTCTCTCGCCCAATATTCGCGTTCGCAACTCCGCCCGAGCGAGCGGTAGGCGCTCATCAGATGCACAGGCGACAGGTAGTCGTCGGTTCGGATTTCCGCCGACCGTTCGAAATAATGGACCGCCTGCTCGAAGCTGCCCTGCATGAACAGGCAGCGCGCATAGTGGAAGTTGGCCTCGTAGAGGTCCGGCTCCAGCTCCAGGGCGCGCGCAAAGGCTGCGATCGCCTCTTCGTTGCGGAAGCTCTGGTGCAGGGCAAGCCCGCGCGAGGCATGCGCTTCGGCAAGGTTCGGGTCGAGATCCAATGCCTGGGCGCTCAACGCCATGATTGTCTCGATAGGATATTGCGCCGCGTTCCAGTCTCTGAGCGCTGCGTTGCAGGCAGCGATGCCGGCATAGGCGCGGGCATAGTTCGGGTCGAGCTCGACGGCCTTCAGGAACATCCGGCGCGCCAGAAGCAAATAGGAGCGGGTCCAGGCGTGGGAGAACTGGCGGCCCCTGAGATAGTAGGTGTAAGCCTCCACATTTGCCGTCGGCTCGCTCTCGATCGCCTTCTTCTCCTCAGGCAGGAGCCGGACCTTCAGCTGATTTACGATCGCATGGGTGATTTCGTCCTGGATCGCGAAGATATCGGTCAGGTCGCGGTCATAGCGATCGGCCCACAGATGGCCGCCATTGCGGGCGTCGATCAACTGACCCGTGATGCGAACACGCTGTCCGACCTTGCGAACGCTGCCTTCCAGCACGAAGTGGACACCGAGCTCCTGTGCAAGCTGCTTCACTTTGACGGACTTTCCCTTGTAGGTGAAGACCGTGTTGCGCGAGGCGACGTCTAGGCCCGATATCTTCGTCAGGTCCGTGATGATATCTTCGGTGATGCCGTCGGAGAAATATTCCTGCTCCGGATCATCGCTCATATTGATGAATGGCAGCACGGCGATGAGCCGCTTTCCGTCCTTGGCCGGCAACATTGGAAGCCGTCCGTCGAATGCAGCGCTGCCGCCAAACGATATTGTATAGACGCGAATGCTCTGGCTGATGTTCTTGAGAACATATTCGCCGCGATCTTCAAAGACGACGTCGACGCGCGAACCGACGTGATCGCGAACCGAGCCTGAGACGGCAATCCCACCGGGCTCGGCTATTCCTTCAAGCCGCGCGGCGACGTTGACGCCGTCGCCGAAGATATCACCGTCCTCGACGATGACATCCCCAAGGTTGATGCCGATGCGCAGGTCAATGCGTTGATCCCCTGGGATGCCCTTGTTACGCAGGGCCATGTTCATCTGAATGTCTGCGGCGCAGGCAACGGCGTTTACGACGCTCGGGAATTCGACCAGGATGCCGTCGCCTGTCAGCTTGACGATGCGTCCGTGGTGCGCGGCGATCGCGATGTCGATCAGCTCCGTACGGTGCCGTTTGACCGTTGCCAGCGTTCTTGCTTCATCGACGCCCATCAACCGGCTGTAGCCGACGATATCGGCGGCAAGGATGGCTGTCAGGCGGCGCTCGACATGCCCGCCAAACTCACCCTGCGGCCTGAAGCTGCAATCTACTTCTGTACTGTCGTGATGTCGTGCATGGCGTTCCATAAAGTCCACCGACGCTGTCTAAGTCCAGCAAGGTCGCGCTGATAGCACCGTTCCCGCGATCAATGCGAGATCGCATATATGATTAGCCCGTCTGGAACCGAGGCCGAGTCTAGGGCTTCGCGTCTAGCCTTATTCGCTCAAAATCGCGTGATTTTGCAGGATATTAGCCATTTTAAGCGCTAGCGAATCCACATGCAAATAGCGAAAGAAGAATGAACCGAGACCGAAAGAAAATTGAAAGAAATGTCGCCGAGACCGGTATCGTGGGCATTACCCGACCCATGATGCATGGCCATTCCTCGGCAAAAGGAATCAAAAATCAGCGCTGTGCATTAGGGAAGTTAATGTTGAAGGATGCGGTCATCAGCTTAAATTGCGCCAGGTCGCTGCGGGGTGAGCGCAGCGGCTGGCGACATCCGGAAGCGCCGCTTATCCTACGCCGCACGCGGCATTGGGCCGACATAGCGTGATTGCGGCCGGATCAGGCGGCCGTCCAGCACTTGTTCCCGGGCATGAGCGATCCAGCCGACGGTTCGGCCGATGGCGAATACCCCGGTGAATGCATCGCGCGGAAAGCCGAGGGCGTCGAGCAGCAGAGCGGTGTAGAACTCCACGTTGGTTTCCAGTGTACGATCCGGTTTCCGTTCCCGGAGCAACTCCAGGGCCTTTGCCTCCACTGCCTCAGCCAGCGCCATACGTCTGTCGTCAACCTGGCCTGCGGCGGCGATCGGCCGAAGCGCTGCCTTCAACGCATCGGCGCGCGGATCACGAACGCGGTAGATGCGGTGGCCAAAGCCCATCAGGCGCTCGCCGCGATCGAGCTCATGGGACAGCCATTTGGCCGCATTTTCCGGTTCTCCGACGGCGTCGAGCATATCGAGCACAGGGCCGGGGGCGCCGCCGTGCAGAGGTCCCTTCAAAGCGCTAATCGCGGCCAGGACCGAGGAGGTCAAGCCGGAATGGGTGGAGGCGATGACGCGGGAGGCGAAGGTCGAGGCATTAAGACCATGGTCGGAAATCGTCACCAGATAGGCATCCAGACCCGCGATCTGCTCGCGCGTCGGCGAGGTTCCCCTCAACATGCGCAATATGTCGGCTGCCTGCGAAAGGCTTGCATCCGGGCGAACGGCATCCCTGCCGGATTTAAGACGCAGGACGGCCGGCAGGAAGACTGCGGGGGCCGCCATCAGGCGGATAGCGGCGTCGAGGTCATCGCCATCGTCAAGACGGGCGATCAACGCGCGCATCGCGTCGACCGGCGGCAAGGCAAGCAGGACTGGATCTGCAGCTGCGACGTGATCAAACAGTGCAACACGGGCTGCCCCGAGCAATTCTCTCAATTTGGCAGCCTCAAAGCCCTCGTGAAACAGGCCACCCAACAGCAGGGCGGCGACGTCCTCGTACCGGCTCGTCGCGACAAGATCGTCCAGCGAAACGCCGCGGATGATCAGCCGACCGGCGGCACCATCGACGTCGGAAAGTTGTGTCTCGGCTGCAATGACATCGTCCAATCCATTTTTCATGGTCTTTTCTCCTTTGACTGGCGAACTAGATCGGCACTATTTTAGTTGACGTCAATCTTGACGTAAAAGATCAATGTGAGGCCCTGATGTCATGGTTGACTGCGGAGCAGGCGCTCGGCTTGCTCGGAACGAAACCCCAGACGCTCTACGCCAATGTCAGCCGCGGCCGCATTCGAGCGAAGGCTGATCCGTCGGACACCCGACGCAGTCTTTATTTCGACGAGGATGTCAGAAGGCTGGCGACGCGGCATGCGGGACGCCGGAAAAGCGAGGCGGTGGCTGCCGACGCGATCGAGTGGGGCGATCCTGTCTTGCCTTCCGCGCTGTCGACTGTTTCCAATGGCCGATTGTTCTATCGAGGCCGCGACGTGGCGCGGCTTTCCGAACGCGCGACGCTGGAGGAGATTGCGGCGCTACTTTGGGATATGAGGAACCCGCCGGTTCTGCCCGTCCTTCGGCGGGACGAGGATCGGGCTCCCTCGCTGGAGGCCGCCTTTATGGCGCTGGCCCATCGCGTGACAACGGATCTTCCGTCGCATGGCCGGTCATTCCTGGCATTGAAGAGGGAGGCGGAGGGCGTGCTTGCGACCGTCGCCGATGCATTGGCACCGGGTGCGTTCGAACAGCCGCTGCATGAGCGCCTCGCAGCCGGTTGGGGCCGGCCGGCAGCTGGCGATGTTCTCCGGCGCGCGCTGGTGCTGTTTGCAGATCACGAATTGAATGCCTCGACCTTCACGGCGAGGATCACGGCCTCGGCCGGCGCGACGCTGTCTGCCGCCGTGCTGTCGGGCCTTTCGACGCTCACCGGGCCGCTACACGGCGCTGCATGGCGCGGCGTCAGCCTCCTCGTCGACATCACGCACAAGTTCGGCGCTCGGGAAGCGGTCCGCCGCTATCTCGCACAGGGGCATTCGCTTCCGGCGTTCGGTCATCCGCTTTATCCGGATGGCGACGTCCGGGCCGATGCCTTGTTGCCGCATTTTGCCTTGCCGGCGATATTCGAAGAGATTCGCCATACGGGCGAGGAAATGATCGGCGAGCGGGCCAATGCCGACTTCGCGCTTTCTGCGCTTGCCGCCGCCCATGATCTTCCCGAGGATGCGCCAATCATCATTTTCGCGCTCGCGCGCACCGTCGGCTGGCTTGCACACGCGATGGAACAGGCGTCGTGCGGCCGGCTTATCCGCCCAAGGGCGCGCTATGTCGGAATTCCGCTGGAGATCTGAAGGGCTTTACGGTTGCTTTGCGGTTTCGGTTGCCTGAGGCGAAAGATTTGCCCAGACGATCGGCATTCGGCCGCTGGCAAGGAGCCAGATCGTACCAACGGCGACCGCACCGACGACGAGGTTTGCCGCGATGAAGAGGATCGGTGCGAGCGTGGCGATCGGGCCGGTGTCGCCGCGGTCGATGAGGCGAAGTGGGGCTGCGGCGAGCGCGGTTGCGCCGAAGGTGAAGGTCCAATAGGCAGGCGAGAAGGGCTCTTTCATGATCCACGGAAGAAGCCGCAGCAGGATCAGCGCCTGCAGGATGCCGTAGCCGATTAGCATGTGCGCCAGAATGTCGGGTGCGCCCTGCGTGACACTGAGATAGGCCAGCGCTCCAACCGTCGGCGGAGCAAGCTGGATGCCCAGCGTCGGCCGCATCGGCGGCGGCAAGGTGATCGTGAACATGCGATGGAGAAGCACGGAGTCCGTCGCGAGCCAGGCGAAGAGGCCGGCACCGAAGAACAGTTGACCCCAATCCTGGTGGCCGAGAGCGGAGGCAAGGGCCGCGGTCACGAAGCTTCCGGCCACGGTCGGCAGATAGAGCACCGGCGTCGTCATCGCATCCTGGCGGTCGCCCTGCCAGAGACCTCCCGTCCGCCAGACGGCAAAGAGCAGGGTGCAGGCGGCGCCAATGGCGAACAGAAGCTCCGCTGCGATTGACGAATAAGGCAGCAGCCCGCCGGCGATCAGCATCGTTGCGACCCCGACCAGTCCGATGAAACAGCACTGAACCGGATGGGCGACTTCCTTCAACGCCTCTTGGCGGGCAAGCAGCCATTTCAGCGCATAGAGCACCACGACCAGCAGCCAGACGACGATAGCCAGCATGACGATCGCCTCGCCGATTGCTGCCGGCAATTGCCAGACCTGATGGGCCAGCCGCCATGCATTTCCGAGGCCGGCCAATCCAAGCACGATGCCAAAATAGGCAGCAGGGACCAGAGGAAGCTTCATCTGTGTCGACACCTATGCCTCCCTGCACCTATTTGCGGATTTTGCTCTCCTTATAGATCAATCGGGGGGCAGCGAGAAGGTGGATGAGATGCCCAAACGGCCGGGATTGCTCTATTCCACACATGGGCAGCGCTGCATTTCTGTCCCGAGACTTGCAACGACCAGCCTATTGAAAATCCGCTGGCCGAGCTATTTTCATCGCATCGCACTTGTGATTGGCCGCGTGGGCAATGCTTTGTGACGCAAGCTTCGTTCTTCTGTAATGTTATGACGACATAGCTTCCCTACCATTTGATCGGTGGCAAATGGCTGCAAGATTCTTTATTGGATTCCTGGACTAGAAAACCTCCCAAGGAGATTTGGATATGCAAATTGGAATGATTGGCCTCGGGCGCATGGGCAGCAACATGGTGCAGCGCCTGATGAAGAATGGCCATAGCGCCGTCGTTTTCGACGCCCGCGCTCAAAGCATCGAAGATCTCCAGAACCTTGGTGCCACCGGCAGCTCGTCGCTTGCTGATTTCGTTGCCAAGCTCGAGCGTCCGCGGGCCGTCTGGATGATGCTTCCGGCTGCGATCGTCGACAATGAGCTGACCAAGCTGGTACCGCTGCTTGAAGAGGGTGATATCATCATCGACGGCGGCAATTCCTACTATCACGACGATATCCGTCGCGCTGCCATGCTGAAGCAAAAGGGCATCCACTATGTCGACGTCGGCACCAGCGGCGGCGTCTTCGGACTGCAGCGCGGCTATTGCCTGATGATCGGTGGCGACACGCCAACGGTCCAGCATCTCTCGCCGATCTTCGCAACGCTTGCCCCCGGCGCCGATGGCAGCGTATCGGCAACGCCGCAGCGCACCGAGGTTGCCGCTGCCAGCAGCACGGCGGAGCAGGGCTTTCTGCATTGCGGACCGCATGGCGCCGGGCATTTCGTCAAGATGGTCCACAACGGCATCGAATACGGCCTGATGGCCGCCTATGCCGAAGGCTTCAACATTCTCCGCCACGCCAATATCGGCCTGCAGACGGCGGATGCCGATGCGGAAACGGCACCGATGTCGAACCCGGAATATTATCAGTACAATCTTGACGTTGCCGAGATTTCCGAGGTCTGGCGTCGCGGCAGCGTCATCACGTCATGGCTGCTCGACCTGACGGCGGATGCGCTGCATGCCGACCCGGCGCTCTCGCAATATGCCGGTCGCGTATCGGATTCGGGCGAGGGCCGTTGGACGATTTCGGCTGCCATCGACGAGGGCGTTCCGACGCCGGTGCTCAGCGCCGCGCTCTACGGCCGCTTCTCATCGCGCGGCAATGACGATTTCGCCAACCAGGTCCTATCCGCCATGCGCGCCGGCTTTGGCGGCCATCATGAAAAGCCTGCGGAGAAGTAAAACTTAATCTGATCTAATCAGGCAATTGGGCGGCGACAATGCCGCCCTTCGTTTATGTGATTGTTTAATTCTTGATCGGAAACCATTGAGATCAAGTCTCAGTACGCGCGAAGGAGCAATATCGGACATGGGGCGCCAACGGGTAATTCCGCGGCGTGGGGCGGCCGGATGACGAGGCAATCGGAGTGCGCGAAAGTGCTCATCATCGAGGAATCCTGCTTGGCGAAGGGTTCCACGAGCAATTCGCCGGTTGGTGACTTCGACAGTCTCGCCCTGATATAATCCTGCCGCTGGTCATTGGCGGCAAACCGCACCTTTGCAAGCGCCGTGCTCTCGCGGGCCAAGGGCGGGCGGGAGGCAAGCTTGCGGATGAGAGGTTCGAGGAAAAGCAGTCCGCATACGAGGCTCGATACCGGGTTTCCCGGCAGGCCCAGAACATGCGTCTTTCCAAAGCTGCCAACCATCAGCGGCTTTCCCGGCCGCATCGCGATGCGCCAGAAATCAAGCTCCATGCCGGCGGCCACAAGTGTCGATTGCACGATATCATGGTCGCCGACGGAAGCGCCGCCGAGCGTTACGATGACGTCTGCGCCTGCTGCTCTTGCCGTCTCTATTGCCGAAGTGAGGGCGGCACGATCATCCGGGACGATGTCTAGGTCGAGAATGGCGGCGCCGGCTGCACGGGCGAGAGCTGCAATACCCGACGTGTTGGAGGCGACAATCTGGGCAGGGCCGGGGATGCCTCCCGGCTGGACGAGTTCGTCGCCGGTCGCAAGAATTGCAACCAGTGGCCGCGCAAAGACTTCAATTTCAGGATGGTTCATGGCAGCAGCGACGGTCAGTCGGGCAAAATCCAGTTCCGTCCCGGCCGGTAGCACGACATCGCCCTTCGCAAAATCCTGGCCGCGCGGGCGGATATGCTGGCCCTTTCGGACAGCGTAACCGGTGCGAATGCTGCCGTCTTCAAGCCGCTCTGCATCCTCCTGCAGCAACACGCTGTCGGCCCCTTCGGGTACCGGCGCGCCGGTGAAGATGCGGACGGCTTCGCTCCTGCCAACGAGACCATCGAACTGGTGGCCGGCAGCTGAGGTGCCGATGACAGTCAGAATGGTCGCAGCCTTGCCGAGGTCCTCGTGCCGCAAGGCATAGCCATCCATCGCGGACGCGTTGAACGGCGGTTGCGTGAGCCGCGCCGCCAGATCGCTTGCCAGCACGCGACCGTCCACGTCTGCCAGAGGAAGGATCTCGGTGCGGGCAATCGGGGCGGCCTTGGCAAGGAGGCGGTTCTTTGCATCGCTGACCGGGAGAAGGCTCATGCCTTGAGCTCCGCATGCCGGAAGTCGCCGGACCTGCCGCCCGACTTTGCAAGAAGCCGGATGCCGCCGATCTCCATCATCCGGTCAGCCGCCTTCGCCATGTCGTAGATGGTCAGGCAAGCCACTGATACGGCCGTCAATGCTTCCATTTCAACGCCCGTCCGTCCGGTCAGCTTGGCAGTGGCGGTGACGCGAAGGCCGGGGAGGCTTTCGTCCTCTGAAATATCGACCGTGATCTTTGTGAGCATCAAGGGATGGCATAGTGGAATGAGGTTGGCGGTCTGCTTGGCGGCCATGATGCCGGCAAGGCGGGCGGTACCGGTGACGTCGCCCTTCTTGGCATTGCCGTCGCGGATTAGCGCCAGTGTCGCTGTCGTCATCTTGACGTGCCCTTCGGCAGTGGCGGTGCGGACCGTTTCGGCCTTGTCGCCGACGTCGACCATGTTCGCCTCTCCCGACGCGCCGATATGGCTGAGGGCGCCTTGCTTCGGGGCCATCCTATTCGGCCGCCTGAGCGCCGGCCTCGCCCGTCAGAAGCGCGCGCGTTGCCGCTGCGATGTCGGTCTTGCGCATAAGGCTCTCACCCACGAGAAATGTGCTGATCTTCACGGCCTCGAGGCGCTTGCAGTCGGCATGGGTAAAGATGCCGCTCTCGCCGATGAGCAGGCGGTCGTCAGGCACCATAGGCGCCAAGGCCTCGCTGACCGACAGGTTGACCTCGAAGGTGCGCAAGTTGCGATTGTTGATGCCGACCAGCGGTGAAGACAGTTTTAGCGCCCGCTCCATTTCAGGCGCGTCGTGCACCTCGACCAGGACGTCCATCCCGAGGCCAAAGGCTTCGTCCTGCAGGCGTTCGGCATCGTCGTCGGACAGCGATGCCATGATCAGTAGAATGCAGTCGGCGCCCCAGGCGCGGGCCTCCTGCACCTGGTAGGTTTCAAACATGAAATCCTTGCGCAGCGCCGGCAGCGAGCATGCAGCTTTCGCTGCGCTCAGGAATTCGGGCGCGCCTTGAAAGCTCGGCCTGTCCGTTAGAACCGAAAGGCATGCGGCCCCGCCGGCTTCATAGGCAGCCGCCAGTGAGGGCGGATCGAAGTCGGGACGGATAAGACCCTTGGAAGGGCTTGCCTTCTTAATCTCGGCGATGAGGCCGTAAAGTCCGGCGGCGCGCTTGGCGGTCAATGCCTTGTAGAAGCCGCGCGGAGCCGACTGATCGGCCTGCATCGCGCGCAAGTCTGCGAGCGAGATCCTTCTCTTTGCCGCGGCAATTTCTTCGCGCTTGTAGGCCTCGATCTTCGCCAGGATATCGGTCATCGCATCCACATCCTTCAATCGGCTTCGTTGGAAACGGCAATCAGCCTTTCGAGTGCGACCGCAGTTGCGCCGCCGTCGAGCGACAGTGTTGCCAGTCTCATCCCATCATTGATCGTTTCCGCCTTGCCGGCAATCACCAGTGACGCGGCGGCGTTGGCGAGCGAGATGTCGCGATAGGCGTTGCGCGCGCCAGACAGTACGTCGCGCAGCGCAGCCGCATTGGCAACACCATCACCGCCCTTGAGGTCGGCAAGGACGGCATAGGGGACGCCGAAATCTGCCGGCGTCAGTTCAAAGGTACGTATCTTGCCGTTTTCCAGCGCGGCGACGGAGGTCGTTCCCGTGGTCGTGATCTCGTCGAGACCGTCGCCATGGACCACCCAGACGCTCTCGGCTTCAAGATCGCGAAGCACTTCGGCAAGTGGCAACACCCATTGCGGCGAGAATACGCCGAGCAATTGGCGCCTGGCACCTGCCGGGTTAGCCAGCGGTCCAAGCAGGTTGAAGATCGTGCGGGTCCCAAGTTCGACCCGAGAAGGACCGACATGACGCATGGCCGAATGATGGAGCTGTGCAAACATGAAGCCGATGCCGGCTTCGCGGATGCAGCGGCTGATCACCTCAGGGCCGATATCCAGCTTGACCCCAAGCGCGGACAGGCTGTCGGCAGCACCGGATTTCGAGCTCAGGGCGCGATTGCCATGTTTGGCAACGGGAACGCCGGCTCCGGCCACGATCAGGGCGGCAAGCGTCGAGATGTTGTAGGTGCCGGTGCCGTCGCCGCCGGTTCCGACAATGTCGATCGCATCGGCGGGCGCTTCAACCGGCAGCATCTTCGAGCGCATCGTCGTTACGGCGCCGACGATCTCGTCGACGGTTTCGCCGCGCACGCGCAACGCCATCAGGAACCCGCCGATTTGCGAAGGGGTGGCCTCGCCGGACATCAGGATTTCGAAGGCCTGGCGGGATTCATCTCGGGTCAGCGCCTCGCGGCCGGCGACTTTGGCGAGAAGCGGTTTGAGTTCTGGCATCGGGTCTCCGTCTTGCGCTTGGCAGGCCCGCGATCAGCCGCAGGCCCTGATTTAGCGGACCATTGCCTGTTCGGCCACGTTCCGATTGACCGTGACACCGTATTTCGTTTGCAGCTCGGTGACCATCTGGTCGAGAATGTCATCGCCTGCCGCATTGGCGATGGCCACAGATTGCTGATCGCCGTTGTTGAGCATGTCGTTGGTCGGGCTGGAGTTGACGCCGGTCACCTTGACCAAAATTTGCGTCGTCGGGTCTCCACCGACCGCGTTGGCAGCAGTGTCGACCGGGCCGGAGAATGCCGCCGAGACGCCTGCATGACCGAGGACAGGATCATCTGTCGTGCGCGAGACGTTCGCCTTGTTTTCGACGGCAATGCCGAGCGGCGCAGCGATATCGGCAAGGGACTTGCCCTTCTTGGCTTCTGCAACAAGTTCGGTTGCCTTGGCCGCAAGTGCCACGGCCTGCTGTTCCGCTGTCCAATCGGCAGCGGCCTTGTCGTGAACTTCCGCAAGCGGACGGTCGCGCTCAGGCGTGGTGTTCTCTACCTCGAACCAGACATAGCCATCGTTTCCGAGCGATACCGACGGAGGCTGGACGCCGACATCAGTCTTGAACACCTCGGCCAGCAGCTTCTGCTTCGATGGCAGATCCTTGACGTCGTTGCCGTTCTTGTCGAGGCCGCTGGCATCGACCGCTTCGACGGTCACTGCCTTCAGCTTCGACTGCTGCGCGGCGTCCTGGAGCGACGCACCGGAACCGCGAATGTCTTCAAAACGGTCATGGGCATCGAGGATCTGGTTGCCGGCTGCAGCGAGCGCCAGCTGATTGCGGATGTCTTCCTTGACATCGTCGAATGCCTTGGCGATTTCGGCCTTGATGTTGGTGATCCGCAGGATCACTGGGCCGAACGAGCCTTCGATAACCGGTGACGTGCCGCCGTCCTTGGTGATAGCAAAGGCGGCCTCGGCGATCGCCGCGTCCGGTACCTTATCCTTGCTGTAATTGCCAAGCATAACATCCGCCGGTTTCTTGCCCTGGTCAGTGACGAGCTGGTCAAAGGTCGTACCGGTCTTCAGCGCTGTCGCCGCGGCGTTGGCGAGGTCCTTGTTGGCGAAGGTCAATTGCTCGATCGTGCGCGTTTCTGCCGTCTTGTAGCTGTCCTTGCGCTTCTCGTAATCGGCCTTGACCGCATCGTCGGTAATGGAGCTCGCGTCGGCAAGATCGGAGGACTGCAGCTTCACATAGGCAATCTTGCGATATTCAGGAGCGCGATAACGCGGCTTTGCGCCCTCGAACCACTTGGCGAGCACGTCGTCGGCCGGCGCCTTGATCGGATCGATATTGGCATTGGTCAACAGGAGATAGTCGATGTCGCGGGTCTCGTCGTGATATTGCTTCAGCGCGTCGACGAGGACCGTTGGCGCCTTAAAGCCATTCGACACCGCATCGACGATCTGGCTGCGGACGGCAACCTTGCTGCGTTCCTTGATATAGTCATCCTCGGCGATGCCAGCGTTGCGCAGGCGGCTCGAGAACATGTTGCGGTCGAATGCGCCACTGGTGCCCTTGAAGGCAGGATCTTCACCGATCAATTGCGCAAGGCGATCCTGCGACAGGCCGAGGTTCATGTCGCTCGACAGCTGGTCGAGAGAAGCACCGGCGATAAGCTGGGCGTAGGTTTGCTGGTCGATACCGAATGCGCGTGCCTGCTCGTTGGTAATCTGCATGCCGAAACGCTGGCTAATCTGGGCGATCTGGCGCCTATAGGCGAGCCGGAACTCATTGGCATTCACGTGCTGATCGCCAACCGAGATAACGGTATCGCTGGCACTGCCGCCGATCAGCGACCGGGATACGCCCCAGATACCGAAGGACGCAACCAGCAACAGCATAAGCCCTTTGGCAACCCAGGTCTGGGCCAGTCTTCTCAGCACTTCGAACATTGGTAAGCAAACCTCACATATACAAGCAGGCCCGCCCGAGGGCGAAGCATTGGGAGTTCCTTAGAGCAATCCGAAACGGAATTGAAGAGCTTCGACTGAAAACACCGGAGCCAAGGAACCTTTGTCGGTGAACGGCGTTGACAGCGGACCAACACAAGGAGCTTACGATGGCCGAACTGAAATCCGCTTCCATGCAATCCGCAGCCGCGCGTCTTGAGACAGAAGCAGCAGCGGATGACCTGTCAGCTCAGATTGCCGCCTTGCGGGAAGACCTTTCGAAATTGTCGGAAAGTGTAATTGCTATCGGGCAGGGCGCAAAGTCGGTGGTTACCGAGGAAGCGTCGCTGGCAACGGAGCGCGTCCGCGAAAAGGTGCGCGAAGAGCCGCTTTTCGCACTCGCTGTAACAGCCGGCATCGCCTATATGATTGGCCTGCTTAGCCGGCGATAGCATCAGATAACGAACATGATTTCGCCGGAGGGTATTCACCCACCGGCGCTTTGCTTTGTTACATTCTAATGCTTCGTACGGGGGAGGCCACTCCAAGTGATCGGCACTCGGTCCCTCGGCTCGACATGCGCCTTTGTCGGATGCGATATATCGAGGGCCTTCAGGGCTGCGCTGGCCGAGATCACCGATTTTCGTCCGAGCTCACGGGTCAAACGCTGCGAAAGGGAGTGCGGTACGAGCGGAAATCCGCTGGGATGGATTGCCGGCAGTTCTGGTCGGCGCGCAGACCCAAGGCGGGCAAGCACGTCCTTTGCCTTGCGCTGGAAAGAGGCGTGAACGGGGTCGTCCGACATCAGTTGCTCCAATGCTTCGAAGGCCTCGATCGCCTCGGTATTTCGACCTGATGCCACGAAAGCCACGCCCTTACCGAAATGAGCGGCGCTTGAATTCGGCTGCATCGCGATGGCCCTGTCGTATGTCGCCGCCGCCACGTCGAATTTCTTGAGCGCAATCTGCGTGTCGCCCAGGCGCAGCAAGACCGGTCCTGCATCACCCGTCTCGGTAAGAATGGACTGGTAGGCAGCTTCTGCCTCGCCCAATCGGCCTCTGTCGACAAGAAGTTGCGCCAGACCTATTCGCGCGTCGACATGGGCAGGTGAGGTGGCGACGACTTGCTGGAACGCTGCCTCTGCAAGTCCCTTCTTGCCCTCGGCATAGAGCCGGGTTGCAAGTTTGTGGACGTGGTGAACACTGCGGACATTCAATGTCTCGAAGCGATTTCGGCCGGTGGAGGTTCGAAGGGTCGAGCAATGAAGCGGACGATCCTCTGCGCCAAAGGCATATTTGTAGTCTTCGTTGCCGCGCAAGAAATCATAGCTGCGATATCCCTCGGAAATCGCATTTCGGATCGCATAAGCATGCAGCACAAGGCCAGGCGAGGGCGTCTTCCATTCCTCGTCGCGGCCGGCGATGGAAAACAGGACCGACTTCTTCCTTCGATCCAGCATGTTGGCAATCGCGCCAAGTGGCCGCTCGCCGTGCCACAATGTCAGAAGAAAGAGATCGCCGTTACCGCAGGCGTCCATTAGTATCTCGCGGGCACAGGCAATGATCGCCCCGACACGATCGCCTTTCTCGCCACCCCATTTGGACTGCCAGAGCTTGAACAGCACATCGAGGTCGCGCTCGATCGTCTCGGCGGTAGCAACCGTAATGCGATAGGCGTCGTCACTCTCAATCTGTCGGAGAAAACGCCGGAGCTTCTGTCTGGTCTGGCTGCTTAGCCTGGTATCCAGATAGGTCTCCCAGCTTTCGGGCAATTCCACGACAGGGCAGACGGCATGATCGATATTTCTGTGATCGATCCGAGATGTCCATTTGTGCCCGATATCAGGTCCCTTCAGCGCCTGCACAAACGCATCGTGGCGCCCGACCGGCCCGGAGAAATTGTCGAGACGGATATGCGTCCAGCTCTGGTCGCGGAGAAAGAGCGCAAATCCGTTGATCGCATGGGTCTCGTAGGAAGGGTCGCAGAGAATGCCGGTATAGTCGGCGGCATGATTGCCGGCCATGATGATATCGTCGGTACAGATGCCGGTTTGAGGATCCTGCGTCGTTGTCAGCCGCAAGGGTAGGAACGCGACGTAAGGGGAGCCGACGGGCTTTCCCCTAAGGGCAAGGATGAACCAGCGGTCGCGCCGATTGAGGTAGCTGGATAGCCATTCCCACGAGAGAAAATATTGCGCATGCGGGTCGCTGAGATAGACGCAATCCCAGTTCTGGCGGACTTTCTCGAGATCCGCATTGCTCTCTATGACGTCTATCCTCACGTGCCCCTCATCCGTAACGTCATGTCCGATCGGCATCCCCTTGCAGCATCTTAGCCATATTCAAAGGGCTTCAAATATTCCCTTCGTGTTATTTCGTAATATCTAATATGACTAGCACTTGATCGCGGCCGAGGCCGGCACGATCATATTTCGTCGGTGAAACGCGGGCTGGCGCGAATGAAGACCCAAAGCGCCTTGCTGATTGCGACGATTTCGCCGATCGATTTTTCGAGTCGATCGACTTCCTTGAGATCAAGTTGCTCGACCTTGCCGTAGCGCACCTCCCGGTCGTCCTCGACGAGGCGCATCAACTGCGTGCTGGAGATATCTCCGTTCTCGTCGAAGGAATAGATGCAGTGATTGTACTTGTTGCGCGTCTTGGATTCACGCTTTAGGCGACCCATCAATGCCAGAACCGTCTTGCTCTCCTCCTGTGGCCGCGACGGCAGCTTTGCCAAACGCTCGACGAGATCGATGCGGGAACGTGTCGTGTTCAAGGTGAGGAATACGATGATCGCAGCGTCCTTCTCAATGTCGAGAAGGTGCGCGATGACATAGATCAACAGGCTTTCCGTATTGGTCCAAACATAGTTCAGACGTCCGACACGCAAGAGAACATCCGACATTGCTGGCATGTAACCGTCCTATCGCTGCAATCCTTCAGTATATAGCGAGTATAGACGAAAATTTCTCTACGACACTTGTTTCTTTATCCTTTCCCAAATTAGTCGTTGCGGTTCGGCGGGGTCTCAGCGCTCCTTGAACGCGTGCGACATGCTGTCCACCACCGGCTTTGCCAAATATTCGAAGAAGGTGCGGTGCGACGTCGCAATCAGGACGTCGGCTGGCATGCCGGGGACCGGACGGAAGCCAGGAATGCGCTGCAGTTCTTCCGGCGGTATCTCGACACGGACGATATAGACGTCACGCTGCGCACTGGCGCCGTCCTCCTGGATCGAGTCCGCGGAGACGTAGTAGACTTTGCCATCGAGCACCGGTGTCGTCCGCCGATTGAGGGATGACAGCCTGATCGCCGCGGTCTCGCCCTCATGCAGTTGGTCGATCGATGTCCGCAATACCTGCGCCTCGATGATCAGCGGAACGTTGTTCGGCAGAATTTCCATAATCGGCTTGCCAGTCGTGATGACGCCGCCGGCTGTGTGATAGTAGCAACGCACGACGGTGCCGCCGACCGGTGAACGGATTACCGTCCGGCCGAGAACCTCGCTTGCCTCGCGAGCCTGTTCCCGAACGCTTTCGAGGTCGGACTCTGCGGTCTCGAGCGCGTCCAATGCCGATTGCTTGTTGGCATTGATGGCAATGACGGCTTCCTGGCGATATTTCGCGACCTGTGATTCACTCTCGTTGATCTGCGAATCCAACCGGGCCAGTTCGCCCATCGCGTCGGCGACCGCGCGCTGGATGGCGAGCAGGTCGGTGCGGCGCATGACGCCCGCGTCGGCGAGCTTCTGGCGGGACGTCTGTTCCTCCGTGAGCAGGTTCAGCTGGGTGACGAAGGCCTGCCTCTGTCCGTCATATCCCTTGTTGCGGTAGTCGAGCGATGTGATGTTCTTGTCGATAAGGTCGAGCTGTTCCCGGAGTTTTTCCTGCCGGCTGTGAAAGATGATGTTCTGGCTTTGGATGATCGCCTTTATGTCGGGATCACTGCCCTGCAGCTGGACGGTATCCGGAACGACGAAGTCGTTGGCCCCCTGCGCTTCTGCCTTCAGGCGGGCCGTGACAGTCTCGAGGCGCAAACGACGCAGATTGAGGGCACGCTCGTTGGCGGTGGCGGCCGTCGGGTCAAGCGTCACGAGAACATCGCCTTCGTGTACAACGTCGCCTTCGTTAACCATCAGATCCTTGATGATGCCGCCTTCGAGATGCTGGATGATCTTGTTGTTTCCGGTGGCAACGAAGCTGCCCTGCGCGATAACGGCAGCCGAGAGCGGCGCGGTCGCTGCCCAGTAGCCGAAGCCTCCAAAGGATGCGAGCAGGATGGCAAGACCCGAGAAGCTGTGCAGCCGGATTGAGCGGGGCACCTCGCTGTACCATTCGACCTGTCCGGGTTCTTCCGTCGTTTTGTCTCTTCTTTTTCTTGCCATGACGCGCTCAACCCTGAATTCTTGGAACTTGCTGGCCGTTGCCGAGGCCATCATTGGAAGGCTTGCCGCTCAGCGCGTTCAGAACCTCAGCGCGTTCGCCGAACATGGCGACCGAGCCATCCTTTAGGACAAGGATCTTGTCGACACACTGGAGCAGGGCAGGGCGCTGGGTAATCGTGACAGTCGTGATCCCCTGGCGCTTGGCATGGATGATGGCGCGGGCAAGCGCCGTCTCGCCGGCGGAATCGAGGTTGGAATTGGGCTCGTCGAGAACGACGAACTTCGGATTGCCGAAGAAGGCTCGGGCGAGCGCTATGCGCTGCTTCTGGCCGCCGGAAAGCGGTGAACCGTCTGACGCAACGACCGTCTCATACCCTTGCGGGAAGGTCGCAATCAACTCATGCACATCGGCAAGAACGGCTGCCTCGTAGATCAACCGATCCTCGACGTCATCCCTCATGCGGCAGATGTTCGCCTTGATCGTGCCGGGAAACAGCTGAACGTCCTGCGGCAGATAGCCGATGCTTTCGCCGAACTGCCTTTGATCCCAGTTGCGAAGGTCCATCAGGTCGAGGCGCACATTGCCCGAGGTCGGGAGGATCGAGCCGACCAGCATCTTGCCAAGGGTCGTCTTGCCGGATCCGGAATTTCCGATGATGGCCAGGGATTCGCCCTTTTGCAGCGAGAATGAAATGCCATTGAGAACGACGCGCTTCTGGGGTGGCGGGACAAACAGAATGCGCTCGACATCAAGCCTGCCTTCCGGATTCGGAAGTTTCAGGCGCGGGAAGTTGAGCGGCGAGTTCAAGAGCAGCTGCTTGATGCGACCATAGGCTGCGCGGGAATGATTGAACTGGTTCCAGCCTTCGATGGCACCTTCGACGGGCGCAAGGGCGCGACCGGAAACGATCGAGGCAGCAATCACCATGCCGCCAGTCAACTGTCCCGACAGCGAAAGATGCGCGCCCCAGCCGAGCAGGATCACCTGCGTGATCATCCGGCAGGCCTTCGTCAGGCCGGAAAAGACGATGTTGCGATCCTGCGCTGCCACCTGCGATTTGAGCGAACCTGCCGTTTCACGGCCCCACATCTTCACAGCCTCGGGGATCATCGCCAGCGCGTTGATGATCTGCGAGTTGCGCGCCATGGAATCCAGATGGAAATTGGCGCGGCTGAGGAAGGCATTCGCCTCGGCGAACGAGCCGGCGGTCATCTTCTGATTGAAGTAGGCGATGACAAACAGAATCGCGCAGCAGGTCAGCACGATCATGCCGAGATCCGGATGGACGAGGTACACCAGAACGACGAAGAGCGGCATCAACGGCGCATCAAGGAAGGCAATCAGGGTGCCGGAGGTTATGAAGGAGCGCAACTGCTGCAGGTCGCCGAGCGTCTGATAGTCGCGCCCGTTGCCATGAAGCGAAGCACGAGCTGCGGCACTGAGGATCGGCGCGCCGAGCTGCACTTCCAGCTCAACTGCGGTTCGCATCAATATGAAGCGGCGCACGGAATCTAAGATGACCTGAAGAAGGACAGCGCCGACGACCGCCACGGTAAGCATCACCAGCGTATCGACTGAGCGGCTTGTCAGCACGCGGTCCGAGATCTGGAAGAGATAGATCGGGATCGACAGGACGAGGATGTTGATGGCGAGGGTAAAGACCATGACGATCAGCATGTTGCGGCGAACGGCTGCCATGCCGTTGCGCAGACTGAGCGCAAAATTGATCGGCTGGGCGCTGCGCTTGTGGAAGACGTTGCCGCCATTACCGCCACCGCCGCCATTTCCCTTGCCATTGTCTCCATTGTTGCCACCGCCGCCGCCGATGCGCTCGACATCCCTGATCGGGCCGGGATCGTTGTCGATCGTCCTTGGCAGCGGAGGAGCAGAAACCTTCATCTCGATCTGCTCGGTTTGCGGCTGCGGGGGAACGTTGCGCATTACCGGCTCGTTCGGAGCGGCCTTGGGAGCGTTGTCTACCGTTGCAGGCGCTACGGGTGCCTCCGGCTGGATGGGCGGGATAATCTCTAAACGTGACGGCGCGGAGCGCTGCGTGGCCATGAATGGTCGTGGCGTCTCGTTTCCTGGGGCAGCTCGCATCGGCAAAGGATCGAACGCCTTGGGCCGCGGCAGATCGGGCGCTGCGGTGCGGGCATCCAGCGCCTCCGTGAACGTGGCCCTTGCCGCCGACAAGGAGGCAGCAAGTTGTTGAGGCTGTGTCCCTTCCGAGGGTTCGGCGATTGCGTCAGTTCCGATCCCGCTGGGCAATTTGCTTGCGCTTGCCTGGGGCTTTGCGTGATCGGCGCGCTCCTTGAGAAAATCCTCTACCGCGTCCTCGACTGCGGATACGACCTCGGCGGGCCTGGCTTCACTTCGGTAGGCACCGAGATCGGACACGGATGTCCGAAGATGCAAAGTCCGACTTTCTGCCATCCTCAACTTCGAAATCTGGTTCATATGCTGCAGATCTCCCCTCTGCGTACTCAATTGAACTAGGCGGTAACCGACTGCATGACATCACCGACGCTGCCATTGTGGAACGACAGGTCATGACCGGCATCGATGGTCGTGGTGTGGTGATCATCGGTCGACGTGACCGGATCGTTGTTGCCGAGGAATGCGATCGCTTCGTTCGCAAGCTGTCCTGGCTGGGCGGTGTTGGTTTGGCCGTGGTCGAGAAGTCCGCCCTGAATGAGGACGGCATCGGAATAGACGTTGCCTGCGACATAGGTGGTGTGGCCGAAGCTGTCGTAATCGACAATGCTGGCGACATTGATGACGGCATTGCTGCCGGTGTCGATATGCACGGTCGCATTTGCATTGTCCTGCAAGATGCTGTTGGCCACCTTAGTGACGCTATCGGCATCACCGACGATGTTGACCTGCTTGATAACGTTGACGTCGTAGAAATTACCGGTGATGTAAAGGACGTTCAGCCCCGGATAGCCCGCGAAATTGGGATCTGCCGCCAGGCCGCCGGGCATGGCATTCTGGTGGTCCTGAATGTTCTTCATCGTTTCGTTCATGTAGTCTGGCATCGCTGCAAAGCGATTGGGGCTACCGACGTTTTCAATGGAGGCCAGATTCCACATAAGATTGTTGCCGGTCTGGACTTGGACACTGGTGCCATTTCCGTCCAGCTTGACGGTGTCGTTGTCGTAGAGGACCGAAATCTGATTGATCGAATTCATGTTGTAGGCTTGGCCACCGACGATCACCAAGTCGTACTGGGTACCGATGCCGAGGTAAGACGCAAGGTCGGTGACGGTGTTGCCGCCGCTCAGCACGGATGTCTCGACGCCGCTCGTCTGAACGGTCATCGTATCGTTGTCCGACAGGAAGTTATATTGTTCCATCCAATGGACGAAGGAGACATCGCCGTTGACGACGCTGACATGCCATGCGTCAGGCATGGTGTGGCTGTCTGCCCCAGACTGGGCAGCCGGTCCGGGGTTGAATTGATCATGGGCGAATATCGCGATGTTCTTGCCGATCGTTGGCGCATTGGTCACCGAGTTGGTGCCGTCGCCAGATAGCCCATCGACCTTGTCGCTGTTGCTGTAGATGTAGGTCTGCGAGATGGAATTGATGGAGTGATAATCGCCCATGACAGCCATCAACGGCGTTATCATGTTGGTGTCGACGATGCCCGCCAGGTTGGCGACGACGTTCGCACCGGTCTCGATATCGAGCGAATTCGGGCCAGCGCCCTGCAAATGCTGCGCGCCGTCGCTGCCCACCGGCTCGTGATAGGCCGCCGCGAGACCGCGATTGGGAAGATAGTCGTCAAGCACGGGCACACTCGATGACACGACGCCGTTGATATAGATGCCATCCAGATTGTTCGAGGCCGTCACGAAATAGTGGCTTCCGTCCGGATCCTGCAGATTGGCGCCGCCGCTTTGCTCGACCTTTTGGGCGTAGTCATGGACCTCGCCGGCAATCTTGACGACGCCGTCATAGCTGTCGGTGCGCACCCAGTGGCTGAAGGGCGACATTGACTCGGCCTTGGCGCTCATCTCGCCGAGTTGTTCGTTGATATAGGCAAGGTTTTGGACCGGATGGACGCCGTTGGTCATGTCGAGGACGTCGTCGTCCCGCACGGCGTTGGCCTGGAGCAGGTGAAAGGCGTTCGAGTCAGCGCCCTTGTCGGTGTGAAGACGCTCGGGCTCATCAAGGGCAATCAGCGGAGATGATGGCAGCATATGCGGCAGGTCGATATTTGCCAGATCCTGCAGCATCTTCAGGCTCTGCTGGTAGGTCTGGTCATAGAGCCGAGCCTGCAGATGATCGTAGCTTTCGTGAGCGGCGTCGTATTTCAGATGCGGATCGTAGTCCTGCAAATTTAGGTTGGACTGAAAGGCCGCCTGCTGTTCCGAGAGATCGCCAACATGCGGCAGCCCGTCACGCAACGCCTGGCCCTCTAGGTTGAGCTGCCGCAGCCGCGCTTCCTCTGACTGCGGATCAAAGAGGCCGATGAAATGGGCGATGATTTCCGAGAATTTTTCCGCGTGCATCACGTTTCTCCCCAACAGCCGCCAATATTTTTCTTGAGTTTGGCGGTCTGCATCGCAACGATCGCTCCGCTGCGGAGCCGATCAGAAAGATGCACCGGCCGGACTGGGCCGATGCGTTTCTTCGTGTGAGTTGCGTTGAAGATCAGTGGGTAGTCGTCACGTCGTGGTGGTCGCCTCCGGTAACCGCAATGTCGCTTGTATTGCTGACCAAGTTTGCACCCTGGACCAGTTCCTGATGGTACCCGGAATTTGCGAGGATCGACGACGAGTCGGCGTGGCTCGTTCCAGACAAGTCATGGCCGGCGATCGGCGTGTTCGGATCCCAGCTCGACTTGCTGTCGAAGCCTATGCCGGCGTCGCTATGGGAATCTCCGCCCGATGAACTCAGGTCATTGGTGGCGTGTTGATTGTTCATCGTGACATTGTAGGCGGTGTCCATGTCGGCAAGGTTGTTGGCCTGCACCAAGCTGAAACCGGTGTGGTTGCCGTCGCCGTTTAGCGCGTTGTTGAGGATATTGTCGAGATTGAGGTTGAAGGAGTAGTCGCTGCCCAGATTGAAATTCAGGTCTCCGCCGGCTATGCCGACATTGCCGCTGATGCTGCCGATGTCCTTCAGCGTGCCGAAGTCATAGTCGGAGGTCGTGGTCTGGTGCGTGCTTGAGTCCGAGTAGCTGTAGGAATTGCCGCTATCCTTCGTATAGGTGTTGCCACTGTCCTTCAAATGCGTGCTCGAGTCCGAATAGCTGTTACCGCTATCCTTCGTGCTCGTGTTGTAGCTGTCCTTGGTATCCGTAATCGAGGTTACCTTGGTGTCCGTGTCTTGGTGGTTGTACGAGCTTGTGTTGTTGGTCGTCGTTGTGTTGGTCTTGCTGTCGTAATCATAGCTGTTGTCACGATTGTCGCCGTTTCCATTCGTCTGGGAGGCGTCCGTGTTTGTCGTGGTGGTGCTGCTGTCATTGTGGCTGTTGGATGAATTGCCAACGCCCACCAGACCAGTGGAACCGTCGTCAATATTCGTCGAGTTTACAGCGCTGTTGGCAAAGCCGTCTGCAAGAGCTGCAACTTTGCTATGATCATCGGTCGAAGTCGTATTGGTCGTATTGCCGTTGTTCGAATTCACAGTCGCATCGATGTCGAGAAGAGCCATTTCATTTCCTCCAAATGAGGAGGCCGTCCCGAAATCCCTCTCATCTTAAATGGGATTTTACTCGTGGCGGCCCCAACTCCGTTAACAATGCGGCAGATCTACAAGGTACATTTCTGCCGTCGAAACCGGCCTGTTGGCTCAGGCCTGGCGTATAAAAGGATTTGTCGCTAAGCAAAACGTGGACGAACAAATCCCGTTCGACGCTCGCTAGAGCGCCAATCCTCCATTCTCCGATCGTTTTCACTAAGTGTGGGGAAGGGTCTGCCGGTTACGCGATTACAAGGACTGGCTTGACGTGTTCCCCGATACCGCTGCCTTGCGGAACGTCATGAATGTGGCTGAAAAATAAGCAATCTAATAGATACCAATTCGGGTTAGCGCCTCGCAAGAGCACCCTCCTTACCTGCGGCATAGGTCAGATTAGGCGATCAGTTCATTGTTTATATTCAGCTTTTCGAATTTTGCTTCCGTAACGTAAGGCAATAGTAAATTGACGTAACGGAATGAAGTAAACGTCACCGAAATTGGTCCTGATAACCCCTCCTACTTACCTTCAGTCAATAGCGTTAACTGTGACGGAAGTAAATTTTTGACACCGATCGAAATCATTGGGGACCGTTGCAATAATGAACCACTCACCCTGATTTTCATAATGTAATAAAAAAGATACCGACTCTTACTATGCTTAACGCTATCGTCACGCGGAGTAGACGCCCGTCCGGATAAGTCAATAGTTACAATCTGCTTAACCGTTTATGCAAGATGCACTTACTCATCGTCTCCAGCCGCACGAAACCCGGCACCCAACCAAATGGAAAAGACCGCAAACGTGCGAAACTGCACGAATTTGGGGGCTTCGTATTAGTCATATTCCCACATTTACGATAAAAATTAACGCATTTGCGGCGAAATTAACCCGTTTGGGCAATTTGCATTTTTTTGGACGTGTATTAGTGTTATTAAAAATAAGTTAAGAAGACTGCGCAGTCAGTTCCTATATAAGAGCACAAAGCTCATACAAAATAATTCAATAAAAGCGGGTTAACCAACTAATAGCTGCGAGCTTTGGGGGATGCACAAATGTACATCGCAAGCACAAGAGCAGGGAATGCGGACGAGAACCACAGTATCATACCGCTAAGAGATACGATCGTTGTACTGGCCGACGCCGATTTGTTTTCGGAGTGCTTGGCGCAGGCTTTGGGAGTGCGTTTTACTGGCTATGACGTCGTCAGCATCGCTGATCCGAAGGCCCTTCAGGGAGGTATCCTTGAGGGAGTTAGACTGGTTCTGCTTTATCATCTGCCAACAGATGACCTGCAGGATACTCTGAAGGCATTACGCGCTAGTTCGCCAGGGATATCGATTGGACTGGTTGTTGAGACCATCGATCTCCTCGATCCTTACGTCGGCCGACTTGTCGAGGGACGTAATATTCACGGCGTGCTACCGCTCAATCTTCGCCTTGACGTTTTCATGGCGGCGATCGATCTGCTGATGAAGGGCGGCGAACATTTCCCTTCAGCGCTTCTGCGCAGGCTGACTGCGGAAGGACAACATTCTAGTTCGTCTTTCTACTCGACGCCGGTTCGGCTAGCGGCAAACCACAAGGCCTATGACGATACTCTCGGATCAAGGGGAGGCAACCTGCAGGCGTTGACAACGCGGGAGGTCCAGATTCTCGACCTCATCTGCAAGGGGACCCAGAACAAGATCATTGCGGACCAGCTCAACCTGTCTGAAAATACCGTCAAGGTTCATGTCAGAAACATCTACAAGAAGATGAATGTCCGCAATCGTACTGAGGCGGCTTCGCGTTTCTTCAACTCGGATGTGGGGCTGGATTCGTCGCGCAAATGGCGCAACTAATCAGTACCTGAAATATCAACAGGCCGCCGCGCATTGGTTTATCGACCAGCGGCGGCCTTTTCTTTGCGGTTCATCCTCTTGCCCCAGAATGGCCGTCCACTACCCGCTGCTACTTTGGCGTTCAGGCCATCCATATCCATCCAGTAGAATGATGCGATCGACCTGCTGCGGGTCGCCATCGATGTGACGCGTTGGCCACAGCGCTGCGACATTTTGGCTTGCTAACCGCTCTCCCGCTTGTATATGAGTGCGCGCTTACTATATGGCATAGAATTATAAGGTTGCTTATGAATAGCAGGCTTTTGAATGACTTCGACACCAACCCTCGGCTTTCTTCTGCATGACGTTGCCCGGCTTCTGCGCAAGCGGTTCGAGCAGCGCGCGAGGGGCTTTGGCCTCACGCGGTCGCAATGGCAGACCCTTGCCTACCTTGCCAGCAATGAGGGCATCCATCAGGCCGGACTTGCCGAGATGCTGGAGATCGAACCAATCACGCTCGTTCGTATCCTCGACAAGATGGCCGATCGCGGATTAATCGAGCGCCGCCAGCATCCGACCGACCGCCGTATCTGGTTGCTCTACCTGCGCGATGAAGCGCGTCCGCTTCTTGCCCGCATACGGAGCCTCGGCGACGCGACGATGGGAGATGCCTTGGAAGGCATATCGGACGAAGACCGCAACCGCCTTTTTGAGGCGCTGACACTGATGAAGACCAACCTGCTTCAGGGCTGCCGTCTGGCGGCGGCCGACAAAGAGACAAATCATGGCTGAACCACATTCATCTATCCGCATTCACGCCAACGCAAACACCAGCGAGAAGATCGTCGCCCCGGAAGAGGTTGCCGAGGCTCCTCAGGCTACCCCAGCTGTGGCTCCAGCCGCCGCAGGCGTGGCAACTCTTGTGGCTGCGCCGGTCAAGCCGCACAAACGCCGCAGCCCGACGCGCCCTATCCTCTTCGCGCTATTGCCGGTCGCGCTTGTCGTCGGCGGATATTATTACGTCACCGGCGGGCAGATCATGTCGACCGACAATGCCTATATTCAGGCCGATATGGACGGCGTGACCACTGACGTGTCCGGTCTGGTCGCGTCGGTGGATGTGCATGAGAACGAGCTGGTGAAAAGGGGGCAGGTACTGTTCCGCCTGAGGCCGGATACCTTCCAGATCGCATTGGAGGGCGCGCAGGCACAGCTTGGCGCAGCGCGCAACCAGATCCTGAACCTGAAGGCCAGCTATCAGCAGACGCTCACCCAGATCGCGCAGGCGCAGGCAGACATCCCCTATTTCCAGACCGCGTTCGATCGGCAGCAGGCGCTGATCAACAGTTCTGTCGCCTCCAAGGCTGCCTATGACGAAGCCAAGCACAATCTCGATGCCGCACAGCAGAAGGTCGAGGTCGCCAAAGCTCAGGCTGCGACAACCCTTGCCCAGATCGGCGGCGATGTGAACCAGCCGGTCGAGCAGAACCCGATCTACCTGCAGGCCAAGTCAAGCGTCGACAACGCACAGCGCGAGTTGGACGATACCGTCGTGCGCGCATCGTTCGATGGCATCGTGACGAATGTCAACGCGCTGCAAGTCGGTCAATATCTGACGGCGGCGCAGCAAGGTTTCTCGCTGGTATCGGCCAACAATCTTTGGATCTCCGCCAGCCCCAAGGAAACCGAGCTGACCTACGTCAAGCCCGGCCAGCCGGTTGACATCTCAGTCGACACCTATCCCGGCATCGTTTGGAAGGGGACCGTCGCGAGCGTCAGCCCGGCCTCCGGGTCAAGCTTCTCATTGCTGCCCGCCCAAAACACTACGGGCAACTGGGTCAAGGTCGTGCAGCGCATTCCGATGCGGATCAGCATCGACGATGCAGCCGGCAAGCCGCCGTTGCGCGTCGGCATGAGCACGGTCGTCGATGTCGACACCGGCCGCGCCCGTGGCTTGCCGGATTCCCTTGCCAAATTATTGGGCCGTTCGAACGGCAAGGATCATGAGTAGCGCTTCCGCCAGCGACGCGCCGGTCGTCGCCAATCGCGGCGCCATCACGGCCTGCGTCATTCTTGCCGTCATCATGCAGGCGTTGGATACGACTATCGCAAATGTCGCGCTGCCCTACATCCAGGGCAGCGTCTCGGCCAGTGCGGACCAGATCAACTGGGTTCTGACTTCCTATATCGTGGCCGCGGCGATCATGACGCCGCCGTCGGGGTTCCTATCGGCAAAGTTCGGTCGCAAGCGGGTGTTGCTGACCGCAATCGGCGGCTTCGTCGCCGCGTCGGTTCTCTGCGGCTTTGCGCAGTCATTGCCGCAGATCGTCGCCTTCCGCCTCATGCAAGGGCTGTTCGGCGCGGCACTCGTTCCGCTGTCGCAAGGCATTCTGCTCGATATCTATTCGGTTGAGGAGCGCGGCAAGGCCATGGCATTGTTCGGCGTTTCGGTCATGGTCGGCCCAGTCCTCGGCCCCGTGATCGGCGGCTGGCTGACGGATCACATCAGCTGGCGCTGGGTTTTCTACATAAACGTGCCGATCGGGGCGCTGGCATTCATGGGTATCGTCGTCTTCGTCAAGGAGACGAAGATCGATGCGCTTGCCAAGCTCGACCTGTTCGGTTTCAGTATGCTCAGCTTGGGTATTGCGTCGCTGCAGCTATTTCTCGACCGGGGCGAGCAGCTCGACTGGTTTTCGTCAGGTGAGATCATGATCGAGGCACTCGTTTGTGCCGGAGCATTCTATCTGTTCCTGGTCCACACGTTCACGTCGGAGAAATCCTTCGTCAATCCGCGCCTGTTCCTCGACCAAAATTTCGCGGTCAGCATGCTGTTTATCTTCATCGTCGGCGTTACCTATCTGGCGTCACTGGCGCTGATGACGCCTTACCTCCAGACGCTGATGGGATATCCAGTCGTCACCGCCGGCATCGTGATGGGGCCGCGGGGGCTCGGCACGATGGTGTGCATGTTCCTCGTCGGGCGATTGATCGGCAAGGTCGATACGCGCTGGCTGCTTTTGCTCGGCTTGGGGCTCACTGCCTGGGCGATGTACGAGATGACCGGCTGGACTCCGGATGTCTCCCAATGGACGATCATTTCTGTCGGTTTCGTGCAGGGCGCCGGCCTTGGCTTCCTGTTCGTGCCTCTCACCACGATTGCCTTTGCGACGCTGCCGGCACAGATGCGCGGCGAGGGGACCGGTCTTTACAACCTTTCGCGCAATATCGGATCGAGCGTAGGTATCTCAGTCGTTTCGGCACTGATCACCGAGAATACCCAGAGCAACCATGCGTCGATTGCAGCCTACGTGACGCCGTTCAATCATGCTTTTGCAGCGCCGGCTGCGGTGCAGAGCGTCGATCCGCTAACCGCGATCGGCAGAGCCAGCCTCGACGGCATCATCACGCTGCAGGCGACAATCATCGCCTATATCGATGATTTCAAGCTGTTGATGCTGATGTCGCTCTGCGCGATGCCGCTGGTGATCCTGTTACGCAAGCCCGCGACCCCCGCCGCCGTCGATCACAGCATCGCCGTTGAATAGGCAAGCCGCCGAGATCGCCTTGGCCTCCTTTGCGGTGAAGCTCAGGGAAATCGTTTGCTGACAAAGCGCGAGCCGAGTGCGCCGAACCGCCAAAGAGGATCGACGTTCTTGGTGATGCCGATCCTCTTGTCGGTCACGACAGCCACCGGCTCTGCTTGCGAGAGCTCGAACGGCTGGGCGTCAAGCGACCGGCCATTCAAAGTCAGGTCGATGCCGAGGGCCTGGGTCAACTTACCGGGGCCGCTGCAGAGCTGAGGGAGGTTGGTCAGTCCGCGTCGTTCGATCATCTTGTCGATACCGGTTTCCGGCTCTAGCCCGCGGATCAGGACCGCGCATCCCGGCAGGCAGACGAAATTGACGCACCAGTGGATGCCGTAGGAGAGATAGACGTAGACGTGCGCGGGTGGGCCGAACATGACAGCGTTGCGCGGGGTCGAACCATTGAAGGCGTGGGAGGCAGCATCGTCGTTACGATAGGCCTCGGTCTCGACAATCCGGCCGCCGACTCCATCCACGGAAAACCGCCATCCGACGAGATCGTGGGCAACGGTGACTGCGTCTCGGCGGAAAAAGCTACTCAAGCTATCTGAGGACAAAGGAGCGAGCCCAATGGAACGGTTTTCGATCGACCGAAAAGTGCGACCGGAAGCCAGAGCTGGTTAGCGATGGACCAGACGCGTTACAGCACGCCGGCTGCCAGTGCCGATGCGCTGTTCGGCAAGGAAGCCGAAACCGAGGCCGAGGGTCGCCCAGAGTATTGCATGCATACCGAGCGAGGTTACTCTGAAGCGCCAAAGGACGACGGCAGAAAAGTTCTCCGGTACCTCGTTGATGGCGGGCATTGCATATTGAACGACCGCAATGATGGCAACAAACGCGATGCCGGCGATAATTATCGCGTTCCATTGCCCGTAGCGCGCAACAAGGTTTCGCGCCAAGGCGACGGCACCCATCATTGCCGCGATGGAAATGATGATCATGACGAAGAAGTATTCCGTCCTGACGCCGATTGTCTCCGGATTTCCGACCGAAGGCGGATTCGCCGGGTATTTGATATCGGGCACGAGGGCGATGGCGACGAAGGCTGCAAGCGCGATCAGGGCTGCCGTGGCGCGGGGTCCGAACGGGCTTACGCGTCCATAGGCATAGGAGAAGGCGAGGGCGAAAAGGCCGCCGATGCCGACGCTATAGGCCATAATGGCAGTGAAGAGCCCGATACCGGCCTGTGTTTCGCGGCTGACGATTTCCGGCTCTGGAGTTTCCCCCTTTGCCTGGTTGATCCGGTCCTCGAAGGCGATGGCGCTATCGACCAGCGGCTCTCCGAAAGTCCGTGCGAAGGCAAACACCAACAGGCCAGCCAGCACCCCAGCGATCATGCCGCGGAGCAAAAGATTTCCAACCATGTTGGCTACTCCTTAGTGGCAGGGAAAGCCGAGGAGATGGCGACCGTCGTGCACGAATTCGTGGACGTACATGCCTGATATAAGCGACGTCGCGCCTTCTTCGGCGCCGACGAAGTAAATTGCGAGCATCAAGATGATGCCGGCGAAAATTGCCCAGGGCAAAATCTCGCCAAGCGGGATGGGTGCAGGGCCGACCGCTGTCCCGAATGTGATGTCAGACATGTGTTAGTTCCTTTAAGAATGACGCGTTCCGTCGATGACAAGGAGTGTTGGCGTAGGGTCTGGCTTACCACGGAAGAAAACCTTCAATCCGTCGATTACAGTGGCGCGACCGCGCCGGGCTTTCACCGGCTTCCATAGCGACAACCTGACCGTTATATCTGCGCCATGAGCTTGTTGTCAACGAACGCATGTAAGCCGTCAGGAGCCGGATGTCGTTCATATTGGAGAGAATTTCGCTTTGAACGTGCGATTGACCTTTGTTTGTCACGGTGCGACGGCGAGCAACCGAACTGCGACTTTCCCTGGCGACGAACCGCTGGAGGAAAAGGCAATTCAACAGACAAGAACGTTGGCGCGACTGCTCGATCGCGCCGACCATGTCTGGACGAGTCCGGCATTGCGGGCTCGCCAGACCGCGGAGTTCCTGTCGCTCGACGGAGAGCCTGACGCGATCCTGCGTGATTGCGATTATGGGCGTTGGAGCGGCAGGACGATGATGGATATTCAGGCCACGGAGCCGGAGAACCTTACTGCCTGGATGACGGATGCCACGGCCGCCCCGCACGGCGGCGAATCATTTTCTGCGCTTAGCGAACGGGCAGGATTGTGGATGGATTGCCGGCTTGGCTACAGCGGTCACACGATCGCCATCACCCATGCCTCCGTGATCCGGGCCGCATTGCTGCATGTCCTGCAGGCGCCGTTTTCAACGTTTTGGAAAATTGACGTGGAGCCGCTCAGCATCGTCCAGATGAACGGAGACGGGCGCCGGTGGGCACTGCGGCTTACCGGCCGGGCAGGTGCGATGCGCTGAGAGTTATACGAGACCAAAAATAAAGCCCGATCGAAACCGACCGGGCTTGACGCTATTTTCTGTAAACCGCTCGCGCTTAGCGCTGGCGTGCCTTGCGGGCCGCGTAGCGACGATCGCGCTCCGCCTTGCGCTCTGCCTCATCGGCGATAACCCGTGCGATGCGGTCCTTTGCAGCGGCTTCGCGCGCTTCAGCTTCCTGACGTTCAGCTGCCGTCGCAGCTTCGGTCTGCGCTGCGGCTTCGGCGAGTTGGCGCTCACGGGCCTCCTGCTTCAGCTGCTCGCGCTCCGCGCGCCTCAGCTCGCGGGCGGCAGCGATTGCTTCGCGCTCGAGGCGCTTTGCGACCATCTCTGGATCGTCGGCCTTCGGAGCGGTTTCGAACTTTTTCAGAAGCAGCTTCTTGGCCTCGGCAGCAGCCTTGCGGCGCTCGGCAAAACCATTATCGTTAACGTGTCTCAATCCAACGTCCTTGTCGGTCCAGAATAATCAGGAAAAGGGCCTGAGGAAGCGTCTTAGCGCTTCGTGACCTTTTTTGGCTTGGTAACCTTGGGTTCTGTATTCGCTTCTTTTTCCAGACGCAACTCACGCAACCTTGCGGTCTTCGCCTCGCGTTCGGCTGCCACTGCGTCTATCTCGGAAATCGTCCGGCTGCGCGCCAGATATTCGGTCTGGGTCTTACTGAAAGCCAGCTCAGCCTGCTGTCTTGTCTTGCTCGAATTCTCGGTCAAGTCCTCAATCCTTCAAAGCACGGTGACGAAGACGATAGAGCGAAAAAAGGCCAGACAATTGTCTGACCTTCTGTTGGTAACCGCCTCAGCAACATGCCAGTACATCCGTGGTCATGGCGAGGCTGAAAACCTTTAAGCAGCGCGAAGCTGTGCAGCGGACATCTTGCCCGACTTGCTATCGCGTTCCAGTTCGAAGTCCAGCTTCTGGCCTTCGACGATTTCGCGCATGCCAGCGCGCTCGACGGCAGAGATGTGAACGAATACGTCCGCACCGCCGTTGTCAGGCTGAATGAAGCCGAAGCCCTTGGTGGAGTTGAACCATTTTACTGTGCCAGTGGTCATAACGAACCCTTTCTGTAGCAACAAGTGTTAACCGCCGTACGACGCACGACAGCATTTCATCTCGATTTTTGAAGGGGAAGTTCGTCAAGTAAGCGCACTGAGCGCCAGCAAAAACAAATATCAGTCAAACAACTATCGATGACCTGTAGATAGGCGCTTCGCACCCTCTTGTCAACTTTTAGTTCGTTTTGACTGATGACGTCACCTTCACGTTTGTAAGTTTTGTTGCATCTCGCCGCTGCTTCGGCGGCGAAAGTGCGGAATTGAAAAAAGGTTGGATCAGGCTATGCGACGGGCCTCACGGAAGGAAACAAGCCGCTTGCTGCCTTCGTCCCAGAGGACGAGATTGACGCAGCGCAAGCTCTGCATGATCGTGATTCTGCCGATGTCGCCGAGCTCCGGATAGTCCCTCAGCACCTCGGGCAGCCGGTAATATGGCACCTTGCTCGACAGGTGGTGAACGTGGTGGATGCCGATGTTTCCGGTTATCCAACGCAGGACCAACGGCAGATCGTAGTGAGAGGAGCCGTGCAGCGCCGCCTGCTGGAATTGCCATTCATTACCTTCCGACCAGTGCGTATCTTCAAACTGGTGCTGGACATAAAACAGCCAGACGCCGGCGGCAGCGGCAAGAACGACGATTGGAAGATGGACCAAAAGGAACGGAACAACGCCGATCCACCAGATAAGGAGTGCCGCGAGAATTGCGATGGCGCCATTGGTCGCCATGGTGGAAACCCAGGGCAGGGCACCGGAGCGCATCATGCCGAACGGCAATCGCTGCTTGAAGAGGAAGACCCAAATCGGCCCGATGCCGAACATGACCAACGGGTTGCGGTATAACCTGTATTTCAGCCGTCCAGCCGCAGAAAGAGCCTTGTATTCCTTGACAGTCAAGGTCGCGATATCGCCGACGCCGCGTTCATCGAGGTTTCCAGCCGATGCATGATGGGTGGCGTGGGCGCGCCGCCAGTAGTCATAAGGCGTCATCGTCAGCACTCCGATCACCCGGCCAGTCCAGTCGTCTATCCGGCGACGCGCGAAAAAGGAGCCGTGACCGCAGTCGTGCTGGATCATGAACAATCTCAGCAGGAATGCGGCGGCCGGGATGACCAGGACCATTCCGATCCATATGCCGTAGTGAACGGCGAGCCATGACAAAATCCACAGTGCCGTGAAGGGGATGACCGTCACGGCCAGCTCGAACGTGCTGCGTCCCGCGTGGGGCTTGCGATATTTCGACAGGATCTTGAGCCAGGCGGTTTCGCTTGGTCCGCTCGCCTGATCGAGGGTGGGGGCCATGTTCATCAAAAACTATGCTTTCGGAGCTGTTGCGCGATTGTGTCGACGCGTATTTAAAGGGTATCCCGTGACTGGCAACACAAATTCAGTCCCGGTCCCACCGCCGCACGAAATTTCGCTTGCAGCCCATATCATAGCACAAGCTGTAGCCGACAACACTAGGCTGGCCGGGGGTGCGGCGATATTTCATATTTCGCTTATAGATTGCGATCGAGAAAACGTCGGTTGCGATGTCACCATGCATACATGATCGACGAAAAGCGCTAGAATTCGGTTTCGCCTCTCGAGTCGATGCAGCCGCTGTTGGGATCGCGCTGCGCAAGGGCAAGTTCCACGATGACCATTTTTACCGTCAGGCACGTCACGACCTACCGCTATCGGCGTTCGGTGGAGTTCGGCCAGCATAGGCTGATGTTTCGCCCCCGCGACAGTTTCGACCAACGTCTGCTCGATGCGACGCTGATCGTCGATCCGGAGCCGAACCATGTCCGCTGGGTGCATGACGTATTCGGCAATTGCGTGGCGCTCATCGACGTTTCAAGACCGGCCTCCGAGCTGCGTTTCGAAAGCCGCATTAGGCTCGACCATACGGCGCAAGTTGCGCTGGACCTGCAGATCGACGACGAGGCGCTGAGCTATCCCTTCAGCTATGATGCCGATGAGATCGCCGACCTGGAGCCGACGATCAGGCGCCACTATCCGGATGCCAGCGACGAGGTCGGCCAATGGGCACGGCAATTCGTGCGTATCGGCCAACCGACTGAGACCGGTCATCTGCTGATGACGCTCTGCTACGCGATCCATGAAAGCTTCGGCTACACCAGGCGGCTGGAGAGGGGGACGCAGACGCCGCAGGAGACCCTGGGGCTGCGACGCGGCACGTGTCGCGATTTCGCTCTCTTGATGATGGAGGCAGCGCGTTCGCTTGGTCTCGCCGCCCGGTTCGTTACGGGATATGTTTATGTTCCCGATCGGGACGGCTCGAACACTCGCGGCGGCGGGTCTACCCATGCCTGGTGTCAGATCTACCTTCCCGGTGCCGGATGGGTGGAATTCGACCCCACCAACGGCATTGTCGGCAATCGCGATCTCATTCGCGTGGCGGTCGCCCGAGATCCGAGCCAGGCGATCCCATTGACGGGGAGCTATGACGGGGAGGCCGTCGACTACATTGATATGTCCGTGCAGGTCAACGTTACGACGGAGGACGCTGCAGGCGGCTTTCGCCAAGCTGATATTAAAAAAATGGAACACACCCCGCGCATGAGCGTTCACCGGTAAGTTTTGCCAAACTCGGCAAAAATCCTTCACCCAGGGATGCGCAATGAAGATCCGCGCCGGATTCCGTATTGGCTACGAATGCCCGCAACCGACACCGATGTTGCTCGTGCTCAATGTTCATCCATCTCGCCGTGTCGATCTCCTGACCGATCAGCTTCTGGAATTCGACCAACCGATCGATTGCCGGGAATACACCGATACATTCGGCAACGCCTGCGCTCGCATTGTTGCGCCCACAGGGCTGACGACGATCAGCACCGATTTCGAAATCTACGACAGCGGCCTTCCGGAGCCAGTTCCAGAAAGTGCGATACAGCACGATATCAAGGATTTGCCCGACGACGTTCTTATCTTTCTGCTCGGTAGTCGCTACTGCGACACCGATCGTCTGGGTGATTTCGCCTGGAGCCAATTTTCTGCTGCCCCCCTCGGCTGGACGCGCGTGCAGGCGATTGCCGATTTCGTTCACGATCATATCGAATTCGATTATCAGCGAGCAGATCCGCTGCGGACCGCGCATGGCGGCTATCTCGACAAGACCGGCGTGTGCCGCGACTTTGCGCATCTCGCCATCACACTCTGCCGCTGCATGAATATCCCCGCGCGCTATTGCACGGGCTATCTCGGGGACATCGGCGTGCCTGTCGATCCCAACCCCATGGACTTCAGTGCCTGGTTCGAGGTGTATCTCGGCGGCCATTGGCATACGGTCGACGCTCGCCACAACACCCCAAGAATCGGAAGAATCCTGATGGCAACCGGTCGCGATGCGACCGACGTGGCGCTGACGACCAATTTCGGCCCTGCGACGCTTGCTCGCTTTGAAGTCGTAACCGAGGAAGTGCCGATGGGCTAAAGTTGTCCAGCGACCTGACCTGAACAGGTCAAACCATGATTCGAATCACTGACATCGACAGCCCATGGCAGCCCCAAACTCCTCGTATCGCCGGAGTTGGCATCCCCTGCCGTCGTGTCAACAAGGCTACCGCGAGAAGTTGGGAGGAGGCAAACGACGAACCTCCAGGCGATTTTTTGGACAGGCCGACAAAGCCACGGGATGAATGAATGAGGCGCCTGTGGCTGAAGTCAGCCGTCACGGCGATATTGCTCAACCGACTATTTCAACAATGTGCTTTGGGCTCGCAGAATAGGCGCAGCTGGAACATTTTGGCTCGCGCCCTATTGGCGGAAAAGGAGTGAGGATGTCGAAATTCTACTTTAAAACCAAGGATAACGACGGGACCTGGTTGGGGCACGCACCGCTCGAATGCCCGACACATTAGGCCGCGATCACGCAGGCAAAGAAGGTCCTTGCCGACATGGCAATGGATGGAATCCCCGACGGTAATGGTTGTCAATTATCGGTGGAAGTCGAAAATGGCGAACATGAGCCGCTTGTCCAGTGAGCCTCATCCTCGAAGTGGATTACAAAGTGCCGCGCCAATAACGGCCGATGACAGCCCGTTATCAAAATTGCTAAGATGAACGCAGGATGAACAATATTGTGGTCTAGACGTTATCTTCGTGAAAGGAGCGCTGATCATGTTCATGTCCATCCTTCCCACCGGCGGAATCGTCGGAGCCCAGATGGCAGGCCTTTGCGCCGCAGTCTCATCGGCCATAGCCTATGCGGCAGGTCTTGAGGATGCCAGAATACGCGTGACAGAGGATAGTGGCGTCATTTACCTTGATGGCTCGGCTCCAAGCCTTCATGTGGTGGAAACGGCAATGGGTGTTGCTCGCGACATCGCCGGCAACGCGATTTGCAATAGAATAGAGCCCGCCTACTGACGCGCTCTGGCGTTCCCTGCAAGCTTTTTAGTTGAGCGGGAGCTTTGCTTCGTCCGCCGCGGCGATGAATTCATCGCGCGATTCTTCCGGCTGTCAGAGCGCCCGCGGCAGGGCGGATTCCTCGACTATCTTCGCAACAAACGAATGGCGACTTCGGTCGCGCCTCTTTCACCCCGCGACGGCATGGAAGAACTGTTGCGTCGGCGAGCGTTTGCCGGCATTGCGATCAAGCGGTTGGCCGGGCTGCCAAAGCGGCCTGAGAAGGGCTGGCGGTGTTAGGAAACGCGGTGCTGAAGACTTTATGGCGAACTGCGCGAAGGTTTGTGTCCCATCGGGAACAATCAATGGCCGCAGACATTTAGAGGCTACAAGCTCATGTTGGAAGGAGCCTCGAAATGACTCACATCGGAGATTTTCAGCGGCGTAGGCCGGTTCGCGGCCGTCCCTACACGCTCGACGAATTTGCAGCCAAGTATCGTCTCTCGAGGCAAGCGGCAGAGGACCTGTACGTGCGCTTCGGCCCCTCTGCCATCGAGCTCGATCTTCTTATGGCCGCAAAACGCCGCGTTCCTGAAATGCCGGAGCGTCTTGCCGAATAACGGCTCGCCCGGCGCTTCCACGCAGGCAAGCACCGCGAGATTGCCGATCGTCTCGGGAGGTCCAGCGACCCCGTGCTTCTCTCTTACGAGCTTTTGATGCTATCGCTTTCAAAAAGGCCTCTCGCTCAAGATGTGAGCGGAGACCGCGTTGTCGGTTAGGATGAGGCACTCTTCCTCTGAGTAGCCGTATTGACCGCAGACTTTGCCAAAGTCGTCAGGGCGGAATCCGTGTCCGACTCTTCCTTCAGCGTCGCGTCGAGAAGGTTCACCGCATCGCGATAGCCAAGCTGTGCCGCCCAGGCCTTGAGGGTGCCGTAACGGGTGATTTCATAATGTTCGACGGCTTGGGCCGACGAGATCAGGCCGGCATCGAGGGCAGGGGTGCCTTTGAACTCCTCGATGATCTCTTCGCCCTCAGCGATAATCCCCTCGATGGCCTCGCAAGTCTTGCCGTGGGCGCGCTTGCCGATGATCTCGAACACCTGCTGCAGGCGCTCCACGTGACCTTCCGTCTGCTGAAGATGCTTTTCGAAGGCGGCCTTCAGTTCCGGCGCGGTTGCCGCCCGCGCCATTTTCGGCAACGTTTTCACGATCTGGCGCTCGGCAAAATAGATATCCTTTAGGGTGTCATGGAAAAGATCGTTGAGTGTCTTTTCTGCCATTGGTCTCTCCAATGATTGTCTATTGGCGGAAAGTTGCGCTGATCAACGTGCCTTCTACGCAAATGTTCCTGCTCTGAAGGCTGTACGAAACCGGCCGCGCCTCGATTGACAAACGCGGCATTTGCGGATGAAGAGACGCACGCGGTGGACAAATGCCGGGCGTCACCCATTCCAGCAGGCGAGGAAACGCAAGATGAAGTACTTCACAGTCGAGATCGGCGGACGGCCAATTGCATGCTTTCGCTCGGAAGATCAGGAAGATGCCGAGCATTTCTTCGAGGCAGAAGATTTTCGCGAAGACCTGACTATTCTTTTGTCGGATGGGAAGCCGCTGTGGGATGGTCGCGCCGCTCTCAATCTCAGAGAGGCCAACGCCGCGGAGAAAGGCGAAGTCGATCAGGCCTACGAGTTCGACGCCGACCTGCAAACAGAAGCCGACGATGAATTTGTGGTTTTCTTGGTGCCTGTTACCGACCCGGCAGACGACAGCGACGACGAATAGGATCGTTGCCTTCCACTTAAGCCGTCAAACAAGATGGTCGCACCGCAATGGCGCGGCGCTCGCGACAACGCCCTAGGTGTGTGCCGGCTCCGTTAACGCGCGGAATGGGAACTTGCGGCCGCATTGGCAACGAACGACATAGCTTTCCTGGAAATTCGATGACCGCTGCTCGAAGAAGCCCTTGGGCATCTTGTCGACGGCAAAGCCTGGATGCTTGCGAACACGATGTTCGTCTTCCGAGGCTTCGGCAAAGCCGTTATTGCCGCATTGCGGGCAGGTCAGTTTCTTCGAAAAACGGTCGCGAGCAGCCATTACGTTCTCCAGGCCAATCAAGTGGCGACCCACCAAGAAATTTCCGTTTGTGCAGCCAGCGAACGGGCCGAACTGCAAACCAACGGCCATCCAATCGAAAATCGGATGGCGGAAGAGGTGGGATTCGAACCCACGGTACGGTTTCCCGCACGCCGGTTTTCAAGACCGGTTCCTTAAACCACTCGGACACTCTTCCGTAACCGGCCTTATGACCCAAACGGCGCCCTCGTGGCAAGGCCGTCGTGGCGGATGTAGCGGACTTTTTTGCGCGTGGCGCTTCTGTGGTCAAGGTTGAATGGTGGTCTGCGATTGTTAACGCCCGCCCGCCCGATAGGCCGATCAGGAAAGGGTCCATTAACCATAATTGTTAGAATTGTTCCTATTTTGGCCGATCGGCGCGCAAATTCGACAAGATGCAATCATGATTAAAGTCCCGTTAGGTGATTGCGACGTATGCGGAATCTGGCTCGGGAAGACTGCGGCGCTTCCTTAACCATATTGAGTACGAGTAAACGGCGTGGGGCATATGAAATTCGAAACTGGCGCATTGACATACGCGACGAACCTGCGGTGGCTGGGTATCTCGCTCATGTGCGCGACTGTCACAGCATGCGGAACTACCCACGCTCCTGCACCCACGAAACGCGCCCACGGCAAGGAATATTTTTCCGAGGCTGAATATGGCGTCAAGGCGAGCCCTCGCGTCGCCACCGGCAACAATATCCCGAAGGGCGGCGGCCGCTACATAGTCGGCAACCCCTATCAGGTGAAGGGGCAGTGGTACGTCCCGAAGGAAGATTACGCCTATAACAAGATCGGACTCGCATCCTGGTACGGCTCGGCCTTCCATGGGCGACTGACGGCTAATGGCGAGGTTTACGACCAACTCAGCCTGTCGGCCGCGCATCCGACGTTCCCGCTTCCAAGCTATGCGCGCGTTACCAATGTGGAAAACGGGTCGTCAGTGGTCGTGCGCGTCAACGATCGCGGACCTTATCATCCCGGCCGCATCATCGACCTTTCAAACAAGACGGCGGATCTGCTCGACCTCAGGGATAGCGGTACCGGTAATGTCCGCGTTCAATATGTCGGCCGTGCGCCGCTCGATGGCCACGACATGCCCTATCTGATGTCGTCTTACGTCAAGAAGGGCGACCGTTTCCCAAGCTTCAATCCGCAGATCGCAACCGGCGTGATGGTCGCTTCCAACTCGAAGCAGATCTCGGCCGACCAGCTGCCGCCGTCCTATACGCCGACGCCCACCCGTCAGCCAAGGACATTTGTGCCGGCGCTGGCGCCCGTTCCCGGTCGCAATCCTGCGCCCGCGACCAGCATGGCTTTTGCCGGGTCGACGCATGTCGCACCGCCGGTCAACCAGTTGCCGCCCATGACCTGGAGCGGCGGTCAGCCGACGGCTCCATCGATCCTGGTCGTGCTGCCGGAAATCGGGCCTATTCCACACGATCGGCCTGATTTCTGATCAACTATTTTCTCTATTCGGGCGCCGTGACCGAATGGAGTGACCGGGTAATCCTTGCCGGATTTTTCGGCTATCGCTAATATGGCGCTGGGCTCGATCGGAGTAGGGACTGGCATGCTGAAGCGCCTTCTTCTAGCGGTTTCCGTCGTTGTTGTCGGTGGTGTTTCTGCGTTTGCCCAGACGCCGCCGCCAGCCTTCGATACGAAGGCCGCGCAGGCATTCATGATCGAGGCTTCCACCGGCACAATTCTGCTTGCCAAGGCTGAGAACAAGCCGATGTCGCCGGCGTCGCTTGCCAAATTGATGACGATGGATGTCGTTTTCGATGCCATCGCGCGAGGCGAGATCACCCCGGATACCGAATACCCCGTCTCCGAAAATGCCTGGCGAACGGGCGGGGCGCCGTCCCGGGCGTCGACAATGTTTGCAGCGTTGAAGTCGCGCGTCCGCGTCGGTGATCTCATTCAGGGCGTAGCTGTCCAGCAGGCAAATGATGGCTGCATTATCCTTGCCGAGGGCATCTCTGTCAGCGAGGCCGAATTTGCGCGCAGGATGACCCAGCACGCCCGAGAGATCGGCATGCCCAAGGCGATATTTGCCAATTCGACCGGTCTACCCGACGGCGACAGCAAGGTTTCGGTCCGCGAGTTGGTGACACTGGCTCAGGACCTGCAGCAGAACCATCCGGATCTTTATAAATATTTCGGCCAGGCGGACTTTACCTGGAACAAGATCTACCAGCGCAATCGCAATCCACTTCTGCCTCTGAGCATGGGCGCCGACGGGCTGGGCACCGGCTTTGCCGAGGGAGAAGGGTTCTCCATCGTCGCATCCGTCGAGCGCAACGGCCGGCGCCTGTTCTTGGCGCTGGGCGGCCTCAGCTCGGACAAGGAGCGAACGGAGGAGGCCAAGCGGGTACTCGAATGGGGCCTCAGCAACTTTCGCAGCCAGCGGGTCTTTGCCGACGGCGAGGTCATAGCCGCAGCCAGCGTCTACGGCGGCGCCTCGTCGAGCGTCGGTCTCGTCGCCAAGACCCCGGTCGATGTCTATATTCCAGTCAGCAATCCAGACCGGCTGGCTGCCCGCATTGTCTATCGCTGGCCGCTGACAGCGCCCGTAGGGGCCGGCTACGAAGCCGGAACATTGAAGGTGTTTTCCGGCGCGCGGCTGGTTCGCGAAGTGCCTCTTTACACGGAGGCCCCGGTTGCCAAGGGCGGCCTTGGCAGCCGCGCATTCGATGCCTTGATCGAACTGTCGGAAACGGTTCTCTTCTCCTGGCTCTGGGACACCCCGACGGCTACCTGAGGCACTCTGTCGGTTGTTTGACCATTTCGTATTCTCTCGCTGAAACAACCAAAGAAAGCATGAGTCCCTTATGGCAGTGGTTTCGCCGTCACGCGTCTTGCGATAAACAGTGCCGCAGGGCGCTTCGGCGCAGGCCAGCGCAGGACATGGATCATTGTCGAACGGAAACGGATTGTTCGTAAGCTTCGAAGGCGGTGAAGGGGCAGGGAAATCCACCCAGATTCGCCTGCTGGCGGAAGCGCTGCGGCAACGCAGTCACGACGTTCTCGTGACCCGGGAACCGGGCGGCTCGCCCGGAGCCGAGGCGGTTCGTCATGTTCTCCTTTCGGGAGCAGCCGAGGAGTTCGGGACGCGAATGGAAGCCATTCTCTTTGCCGCCGCGCGCAACGACCACGTCGAAGAGGTCATTCGGCCGGCGCTTGCCGCTGGCAAGGTGGTGCTTTGTGATCGCTTCATGGATTCGTCGCGCGTCTATCAGGGCGTGACCGGCAATCTCGAGCCGGAATTCATTGAGGCTTTGCAGCGGATCGCGGTCAATGGCGTCGTGCCTGACTGCACGCTGATCCTCGATCTTCCGGCAAGTATCGGCTTGGAAAGAGCTCGCAAGCGCGGCGTGGCCATTTCCGCGAGCGCTACGCCAGATCGCTTCGAGAAAGAAGAAATGGAGACACAGGAGAAGCGTCGGGAGGCTTTTCTTGATATCGCCGCCCACGATCCGGCCCGCTGCCATGTGATCAACGCGCTGCGGGATGAGGACGTGATCGCAGGTGAAGTTCTGTCGATCGTCGCGCAGCTGTTGCCGTCACGCCTGGAAAGACCGGTAACAAGCCCGGAAGTGGCAAGATGAGCGACGAGCGATCCGGCGTTCTCGACGGTGCGATACCGCCGATGGAAAATACCCGGCTCTTTGGCCACGCGGCGGCAGAAGCGTTCCTGGTGCAGTCCTATCGCTCGGGCAAAGGCCATCATGCCGTCCTGATCGAGGGGCCGGAGGGGATCGGCAAGGCAACGCTTGCCTTTCGTTTCGCGAATTACGTCCTTTCCCACTCGGACCCGGCAAGCGCGCCCGATACCATGAGCGATCCAGATCCCACTTCAGCCGTCAGCCGGCAGATTGCCTCTGGCGCCTCGCACAACGTGCTGCATCTCGCGCGCCCAACCGACGAAAAGACCGGCAAAGTCAAGTCGGCTATAACGGTCGACGAGGTTCGACGCGCCGGCAAGTTCTTCTCCCAAACCTCGGGCACGGGCAATTGGCGCATCGTCATCATCGACCCTGCCGACGACATGAACCGGAATGCTGCGAACGCGATCCTGAAGATGCTGGAGGAGCCACCAAAGCGTTCGCTTTTCATGGTTCTCTCGCATGCGCCGGGCAAGCTCCTGCCGACGATCCGCTCACGCTGCCTTCCGCTCAGGCTGTCGCCGCTCGACGATCAGGCGCTGGGCGACGCTCTTTCAAATCTCGGCGTCGCTGCCGGCGAGGGGCACGCGTTGCTCGCTGGGGCCAAGGGCAGCGTCAGCGAGGCGCTGAAGCTATTGAATTATGGTGGCAGCGACATCATTTCCGCTTATCAGCAAGTCATTGCGTCGCAGGGGCCTTCGGCTCGCAAGGCGATGCACAAGCTGGCTGACGCACTATCGGCTAGGGATAGCGAGACGATCTTCAGCTTTTTCGTCTCGCATCTCGGCGACGATATCATGGCTCGGGCCAAAGCCGCTGCCATTCAGGGACAGGTGGGTGCGGCGGAAAAAATGGCGAGGCTCTATTCCGAGGTAACAGAGCGGCTGACGGTGTCACAGGCCTATAATCTCGACCGGAAGCAGACTATTTTGACGGTACTCGGTGAACTGAAGCAGCAATTGTCATAGGAAGGTTCCGCGCTGCCTAACTGACGTCGACTCCGACGAAACTTAGTGTTTCGTTGCGTTGCGACTTGCGCTAATAGCGACTGACAAATTCATCAAAATAACAAGACGGGCTCGATGCCGCTTATGAAAGACAACTCTCCGTTCTATATCACGACCGCGATCTCCTATCCCAACGGCAAGCCGCACATCGGCCATGCCTATGAATTGATCGCGACCGACGCCATGGCACGCTATCAAAGGCTCGACGGGCGGGACGTATTCTTCCTCACAGGAACGGACGAGCATGGCCAGAAGATGCAGCAAACGGCGCGCGCTCAAGGAATGACGCCAAAGGAACTCGCTGATAAGAATTCCAGCGAATTCCGCGCGATGGGCAAGCTTCTTAACGCATCGAATGATGATTTCATCCGCACGACCGAGGAACGCCACCACGAGACCTCGCGCGGCATCTGGAACCGGATGGCCGAAAACGGCGACGTCTACAAGGATTCCTATGCGGGCTGGTATTCTGTTCGCGACGAAGCCTACTATCAAGAAGGCGAGACCGAGCTGCGCGCCGATGGCGTACGCTATGGACCGCAGGGCACGCCTGTCGAATGGGTGCAGGAGGAGAGTTATTTCTTCCGGCTGTCCAACTATCAGCACAAGCTGCTGGCGCTATACGAAAGCGACCCGGAATTCATCGGACCCTCGGAGCGTCGCAACGAGGTCGTCTCATTCGTCAAATCCGGCCTTCGGGACCTGTCCATCTCACGCACGACGTTCGACTGGGGCATAAAGGTGCCGAACGACCCGGCCCACGTCATGTATGTCTGGGTCGACGCGCTGACCAACTATCTGACAGCCACCGGCTACCTCGAGGACCCGAACGGACCCCGCGCGAAATTCTGGCCGGCCAATGTCCATATCATCGGTAAGGATATCATTCGCTTCCATGCGGTCTATTGGCCGGCGTTCCTGATGTCAGCAAAGCTGCCGCTGCCGAAGCGTGTCTTTGCCCACGGCTTTCTGCTCAACAAGGGCGAGAAAATGTCGAAATCGATCGGCAATGTCGTCGACCCGGTTGATCTGGTCACCCATTTCGGCGTCGATCCGGTGCGCTACTTCTTCCTGCGCGAGGTCTCCTTCGGGCAGGACGGCAGCTACAGCGAAGAGGCGATCGGCACCCGCATCAATTCCGATCTTGCCAATGGCATCGGCAATCTTGCCAGCCGATCGCTGTCGATGATCGTCAAGAATTGCGACGGCAGGATCCCTGAATGCGGGCAGTTGACCGACGAGGACAAGGCAATGCTGGCGCAGGCCGACGCGTTGCTTGAAACGACGCGTGACGAGATGGGCAAGCAGATGATCCACCGCGCCCTTGCCGCGATCATCGCCGTCGTCTCGGAGACCGACCGCTATTTCGCAAGCCAGGAGCCTTGGGCACTGAAAAAGACCGACCCAGTGCGCATGGGAACGGTTCTTTACGTGACTGCCGAAGTCGTGCGCCAGATCGCGATCCTGATGCAGCCGTTCGTTCCGGCCTCTGCGGAGAAGCTGCTCGACCTCGTGGCAGCACCCGCCGACAAGCGCGATTTCGCCGCTCTTGGAGAAATGGGCCGGCTTGTCGCCGGTACGCCGCTCGAAGCGCCGAAGCCGGTATTCCCGCGCTACATGCCGCCAGAAGCCTGAGAATTGACGATGCTGATCGATACCCATTGCCATCTCGATTTTGCCGATTTTGTCGAGGAACGCGATGCGATCGTCGCGCGCGCACATGCCGCCGGCGTCAGACAGATGGTGACCATTTCGACACGGGTAAAGAAGCTCGACGGACTGCTGGCGATCACCGAGGCCTATCCATCGGTCTTCTGCTCCGTCGGCACGCACCCGAACAATGCCGATGAAGAACTCGATATCGAGGTCGAGGACCTCGTGCGACTGTCGAAGCACGAGAAGGTGGTGGCCATAGGCGAGGCCGGGCTCGACTATTTCTACGACACGGTGAAGCCGGAAGACCAGAAAACCGGCCTGATCAGGCATATAGCGGCGGCACGCGAAACCGGATTGCCGTTGGTGATCCACAGCCGCAGTGCCGACGAGGACATGGCGGAAATCCTGACCCTTGAAACAGGGAAGGGGGCCTTCCCTTTCATTCTTCATTGCTTTTCCTCCGGCCCGGGCCTTGCCCGAACCGGCGTCGAACTTGGCGGCTATGTCTCGTTCTCCGGGATCCTGACTTTCCCGAAATCCGAGGAATTGCGCGATATCGCCAAGACGATCCCGCATGACCGGCTGCTGGTCGAGACCGATGCGCCGTATCTTGCGCCAAAGCGCTGGCGCGGCAAACGCAACGAGCCGTCCTATGTCGTCAATACGGCCGAGGTTCTCGCACAGACCATCGGCATGAGCGCCGACGAGATCGGCACGATCACGACTGACAACGCATTGCGTATCTTCTCCAAGATGCCGAGGATCTGACCGCGTGAGCTATAGGCGGCGTTTCACCATTCTGGGCTGCTCATCGTCGCCAGGCGTGCCGCGGATATCGGGCGATTGGGGCGCCTGCAATCCGAGAAATCCGAAAAACCGACGCACGCGTTCCGCCTTCCTGGTCGAACAGATCGCGCCGAATGGCGGCCTGACAACCGTGGTCATCGACACCGGTCCTGATTTTCGCGAGCAGATGATCCGCGCCGGCGTAAGCTCCATCGACGCCGTGCTCTACACGCATGCGCATGCCGACCATATCCACGGTATCGACGATCTGCGCGGCTATTTCCACAATTCGCATCATCGCATTCCGATCCACGCGGATCGCCCGACGATGGATCGAATTCGCGAAGGATTCCGCTACTGCCTGGAAACGCCGCCCGGTAGCAATTATCCACCGATCGTTCAGCCGGTTATCATAGACGATATCGAGCGTGCTTTTGTCATCGATGGTCTTGGTGGTCCGATCACATTCCATCCGCATCGCCAGCAGCACGGTGAAATCCATTCGCTTGGATTTCGCATCGGCGACCTGGCTTATTGCAGCGATGTCAGCGACTTCGGACCGGAAGCTATCGAAAATCTCCAGGATCTCGACATCCTCGTCATCGATGCTTTGCAGTATCACTACCATCCAAGCCATTTGTCCCTAGAGCAATCACTCGGCTGGATCGAAAGGCTGAAGCCGCGTCGCGCCATCCTGACGCATATGCATACGCCGCTCGATTACGACACCGTTATGGCCGAGACTCCGGACAACGTCGAACCAGCCTATGACCAGATGGAGTTCGAACTCGATGTGGAAGAGAGCTCGCTTTAGGCCGAACACTGCGCAAGTTTTCCTTCGGTGCGGCTAGGCTGATAACACAAGGTTCTCAGATGCTTATCATTTGCTCTAACATCTCTTTATGTTCCATAATCTATCTTATGTGACACATGTGTGTAGCGGCTATTTAGTAATGCGACAGTTGGGCCAGTTAGAGATGCGACAGTCTCGCCTCTCGACGCACTGGTCAAAACCAACGTTGGGAGCAAGGATGACGACCTTCAGCCTGGTCAAGACCACGAGCGGTCGGAGTCGTCATGTCCTTTATGATCACCATGTCGCAGAAAGAATTACATCGCCTCGAAGTCATCCGTATCCATCCGAGGTGGGCCGCAGGGCCTTAATGGGTCGCGCGTGGTAACATTGCGGAATGGAGATCGACGAAGACAAAATCGACGACGCGGTGCTGGCGCTGTTGTGGTTGACGTTGCACAACGGGCGTTGCGCCTGGAAAGGTTTCGATTGGGCGACGACGGATCGCTTGCATCGGAAGGGCTTGATCGGCGACCCGGTGAACAAGTCAAAGTCGTTGATCTTGACGGATGAAGGACTGGAGCGTTCGGAAGAGTTGTTTCGAAAGCTCTTTACGCGGCAGCCGGTATTGCCGCCACCTTGATCGCCCTCCACTCCCATGGCAACAACTCATGCAGGCGGGAGATGGGAAGATCGGCGATGCGGGCCAGCACATCGGCAAGCCAGGCCTTCGGGTCGATGTCGTTGAGGCGGGCGGTCGTAATGAGGGTCAGCATGATGGCAGCCCGGTCTGCGCCGCGATCGGAACCGGCGAAGCTCCAATTTTTTCTGCCGCAAGCCACGCCGCGCAGGGCTCTTTCCGCCGCATTGTTCGTCATGCAGATCCTGCCGTCATCGGCGTATCTGGCAAAGTCCTGCCAGCGCGACAGCATGTAGTTGATGGGGTCAAGCACAGGTGAAGAGCGCGACAAGCCTTCGCGCTCCTGCCGCAGCCAAGCCTCCAGCTCGTCGAGCATCGGCTTGCTCTTTTCCTGCCGCACGGCACGCCGGTCTTCAGCGCTCTGGCCGTTGATATCACGCTCGATGGCAAACAGCGCATCGATGCGTTTGACCGCTTCCAAAGCCGTTGCCGAGACAGGCCTCAAGCCCTTGCCCCTGCGCGCAGTGCGAGAGACATCAGCCAGCTCGAAGAACTTGCGGCGCGCATGGGCAAAACAAAAGGCCGGCGTCACCGGGTTCTGCTTCAGCATCCGGTCAAAGAGCGGATTGAAGCCATTGTAGCAGTCAGCCTGCAGGATGCCACTGAACTCGGCCAGGTGTCTTTGCGGATGCTCGCCGCGCCGGTCACTGGAGGCGTAGAAGACGGCCGCCGGCGGTGATTGCCCCCCAAAGGGCCTGTCGTCGCAAACGTAGGTCCAAATGCGCCCCGTCGTGCACTGCCCCTTGGCGAGGATCGGGATGGTGGTGTCGTCGCCGTGCAATCGCTCGGCCGCAAACACATGGGTCTCGATGAGATCGAACAGCGGCTTGACGGCGGCACTGATGTAACCAACCTGGTCAGCGAGCGTCTGGGTAGACAGATCGATCCCTTCGCTGCGAAAGCGCCGGCTCTGACGGTTGAGTGGCTGGTGCTCGGAGAACTTGTCGAAGACGATGGTCGCGAGCAGGTTGGGGCCGAGAAAGCCACGTGGCGTTGCATGGAAGGGCGCAGGTGCCTGACTGATGCAGCTGCAGTCCCGGCAGGTAAACTTCTCCCGCACCGTTTCCACGACCTTGAAGCGGCGCGGGATCTCCTCCAGCGTCTCGGTGACATCCTCGCCCAGTTTCGACAGGCGCTCACTGCCGCAGTGGGTGCAGGCGGTGGGCGCTTGGATGACGACGCGCTCGCGCACGATATCCTCTGGCCAAGGCTTGCGCACCGGCCGCTTGCGGGTGAAGGCACGCACGGCTTGCGTTTTGGCGGCAGACGCTTCTGAAGCGAGCTCGTCCTCGGTCGCATCGGCGACCAGCTCTTCGAGTTGCAGTTCCATCTGGTCGATCAGCCGTTGGGTGCGCTCCCGGCTCGGACCGTGTTTGTCGCGTTCCAACTTGGCGATCAGCAATTGCAGATGGGCGTTGAGCGCCTCGATACTGGAAAGCTCTGCTTTGGCTTTGGTCGCTTCGGCCTCGGCTTGTAACCGCGCCTCGCGTTCTACCAGCAGCGCGGCATGGGCGCTGGCAAGATCGTCAGGAAGGGAAAGTGGCGGTAACGACATGCCGCTATAAGAGCATATTTCCCCAACGAATTCAATGAATAAGACGCTTAAACCCGTGTCGGGCGCCAGGTTTCCTGAGGGGCCCGCCAGTCAATTCCGGATAGTAAATACGAGAGCTGCGCCGGCGTGATCGCCACTGCACCGCCCTCCACATTCGGCCAGATAAACCGGCCGCGTTCCAATTTTTTCGTGAACAGGCATGCGCCCTGGCCATCATGCCAGATCAATTTTATCAAGTCACCACGGCGGCCCCGGAAGCAGAACAGATGACCGCCTAGCGGATCATGCTTCAAAACTTCCTGCACCCGAAGGGCCAGCGAAGGGAAGCCGCACCGCATGTCTGTATGTCCGGTCGACAACCAGACCTTGACCCCCCGTTCCCATTGGAAACGGGTTCATCGCAACGTCTCCAGACCACGCATGATCCGCAGCAGGACGTCCACGTCGACATCCTGGCCGACGATCACACGCCGACCATTCGCGCTCACCACCTCCATCCGGCTCGCCGTCGATAGGGCCTTCGCATCCACTGGCGGTGCCTCTGGCATCACGACGGCTGGCACGAATCCTTCGATCCGTGTGCGACCAAAATGGCCTTCCCGCAACAACTGCCGCCACCGATATAATTGCGATCGGGAGACTCCGTGCTTTAAGGCTGTCGCTGAAACCTGACGCCCATCGCCGGAAAAGCCCTCCGCGACAATCCTCAGCTTCGCCTCGTCAGTAAAACAGCGACGTCGGCCCGTCTCAATAATCTCAAGGCGGCTTACGAGTGTCCGCTCACTGTCCTTATACCTGTCCATAAGGACAAAACGACAGATTCACAGAAAGTTCTCAAGGCGGCCCACCTCGGATGCGTACAGTCATCCAGAAGATCCGTGACGAACGCCTGAGCGTTGTCCAGGCTGCTGAACTGCTCGACCTCAGTCGAAGCCAGGTCCATCGGTTGCTGCAGGCCTATGACCGGGATGGTCCAGCCGGCCTCGTTTCCAAGAAACGATTGCAGCCGAGCAACCGGCGCCACAGCGAGGAGTTTCGCAATGCGGCGCTGGACCTGATCCGCGAGCGATATCTGGATTTCGGTCCCACACTTGCGCGCGAGAAGCTGATCGAACTGCACCGGATCTCGGTCGCCAAGGAGACGCTGCGGCAATGGATGACCGAGGCCGGCATCTGGATCTCGCGCCGGGAACGCAAGAAACGGGTTTTCCAGCCACGCGGACGGCGCGACTGCTTTGGCGAACTGGTGCAGATCGATGGGTCGCATCACTGGTGGTTCGAGGACCGCGGCCCCAAATGCGCCCTGCTCGTCTATATCGATGACGCCACCGGCAAGCTCTTACA